>JANMVQ010000440.1:0-6094 GCA_031392845.1 Chloroflexota bacterium | reverse complement strand
AACGAGTGGCAATTGCGAACCGCGCAGCAGCAATCTACGCTGCACTCACTGCGCGAATTGCTGGCGGCATTACGCGATCATTAGGGCAAATGCTGCATCACCTCCGCCAGCGGTTTACGCGCAGGCGGTGCCGGAGTCGTGGCCGGATAACCAAAGTAGAGCAAGCCCACTAACTCTTCATGCGCCCTATCGACATTGAGCAATTCACTGGTCTGCGGCAACTGCACCACACGCCCAGTGCTCCATTGCATGCCCATACCCTCGGCCCAAGCAGCCAACTGGATATTCTGGATTGCACAACACACCGCACCGCTACTGAGGAATGCCCAAACCAATCGGAAAACAAAAAAAGACGCCTTGCTCAAGGGCGTCTACTAGAGGAGAAGAGGAGGAATCTTTATTGCTCTTCGCACATGAGTATATAAATTTCTATGCCAAAAATCATCAGACTTTTGGCTGAGTTAGAACCCTAACTTAAGAAGGCAATGCCGGCATAGGGTGCAACTATCGTCCAGAGCAGTATGCGCTCCACGGGTATGATAGTCATGAACCCATGCTATTCGACACCCACTGCCACCTTGATACCCAACCATTCGACCTAGACCGTGATGATGTATTTGCCCGTGCTCACGCGGCCGGTGTCACTCGTTTTCTAAACCCAGCCTACGATCTAGAGAGCAGTCGCCGAGCAGTACAGCTGGCCAGCCAACGCGCAGACACCTTCGCAGCGGTTGGGATCCACCCGAACGGAATTGGGCATCTCAACGATGAATGCCTATGCGAATTGGAAGCACTCGCCCAATCACCCCGTGTATGCGCGATCGGCGAGATTGGGCTGGACTATCACTGGGACACCCACCCGCGTCCGCTGCAACGCGACGGATTTGTGCGCCAGTTTGCCTTGGCCCACAGACTACACCTGCCGGTGATTATTCATTGCCGGGATGCCTATGACGATTTAATGGAAACGCTGGCCGAAATCGACACACCCCACCCAGATGGCACCCGCATCCCGGTGTTGTTGCATAGTTTTGCTGGCAAACCTGCCCATGCACGGGCAGCCGTTGCGCAGGGTTATTTTTTGGGCATCGGGGGGCCACTCACCTATAAAAACTCGCACAGTTTGCGAGACATTGTGCAGGGCATACCCACCTCGCAATTGGTGCTGGAAACCGACGCACCCTATCTGCCGCCCATTCCCCACCGCGGCCAGCGTAACGAACCCGCTTATATGCGGCTGGTGGCCGAACACTTGTCCAATTTACTCAAGATGGATCTCGAACCATTGGCACAGATCACTTTTGAGAATGCGCTGAGGCTGTTCAGAATTTCAAGGTAAAGTTTAGCCATTCTGTCTTTTCTCTTTAAGTTTTGTTGAAATACAACATTCAATGTTGAACGTTGTCAGGAGAATTTGTGTTAACCACTGTATCGAAGAACACTGACTCAGCCCCAACCAAAGTCGCCAATCAGGGCGGAGCGGTTCAGGTTGCGCAAGAATTAATCAAAAAAGAATTGGCACAGGTCGAGCAAACGCTGCGCACATTGCCAGATTTGCAGCCGGACACATTACGGCAGGCAGTTGAAATAGTCGTGTCCAGCGGAGGCAAGCGTATTCGCCCCATCATTACGTTGCTGGTTGCTGGCATGTTGGAACAGACCGTCAGCATCCGTGCGATCCACTTGGCAGGCGCAGTCGAACTGCTGCACACCGCTACGCTTGTGCACGACGATCTGATCGACGGCGCACTCATGCGGCGTGGCGCATCGACCTTGAACGCGGCCTGGACACCGGCCGCGACTGTGTTGACTGGCGACTATTTATTCTCGTTTGCCGCTGGCTTGGCCGCCAAGACTGATAGCGTGCGGGTGATGAGCATTTTTGCTGAGACGCTGGGGGTGATTGTGGGTGGCGAACTGCGCCAACAGTTTACAGATTGGGCCCAACGTAGCACCCGCGAGGATTATCAGAAACGTATTTATGCCAAAACCGGCTCGCTCTTTGTGCTGGCCACTTCAGCCACTGGCGTAATCGTCGGCGCGAACGAAGCACAGATCAGTGAGTTGGTCACCTTTGGGCATGAGCTGGGCAATGCTTTTCAAGTGGTTGATGACATTTTGGATTTCACTGGCGAGCAAGCCAGCGTGGGCAAGCCAGTCGGCAACGATCTCCGGCGCGGCCTGATTACCTTGCCAACGATTGCCTATATTGAAAGCCATCCGAACAGCACTGAGTTGGACTGTGCGCTAAAAGGCGAATGTGAGTCTGAGGAATATGACGCGATCATCGCCAAAATCCGCGAGTCGAGTGCTATACAAATTGCACTCGACGAAGCGCGCGCCATGAGTGCCAAAGCCAAACAGGCACTGGCCTCCTTCCCTGACAATGCTTACAAAACCGCCCTCTTGGCTATTGCCGATTACACAGTGGAGAGAGACGTCTAGCGTGTCAGGAGTGCAAAGTTGAAAGCAGAAAGTTAAAGGTGTCGCTATCACGTTCAACGTTCTTCTTTGCACTTTCAGCTTTCTACTTTCAGCTTTCAACCTGATGCTATCCATCCTCATCGTCAGTTGGAATGTGCGTGAATTGTTGCGGCAATGTTTGCTGTCGCTGGCGCGCTATCCGGCCACGCATTCTGCGCAGGAAATCATCGTGGTCGACAACGCCTCCCAGGATGGCAGCGTCGACATGCTGCAAGTCGAATTTCCACACGTGCAGGTCATCACCAATAGTGTCAATCGTGGCTTTACCGGTGGGAATAATGACGGACTGAAGAGCGTGGGGCGTAAGGCGATGGGCGATGGGCGATGGGCGTGGGGCGAAGAAGATCTGACGCCTCACGCCCTTCGCTCTTCGCCTTACGTCCTCCTGCTCAATCCAGATACTGAAGTGACGCCCGGGGCGCTGGATGCGCTGTTAGATTACGCACAGGCGCATCCGGATGTGGGGCTAATTGGGCCACAATTACGTTACCCAGATGGAAGTGTGCAATCCTCGCGCCGCCGCTTCCCAACCCTGCTGACTGGTTTGTTCGAGAGTACTTGGCTGCAATCCGTCGCGCCAGGCCACAGTATGGATCACTATTACATGCGCGACCAAGCCGACACTCAGACACAGGATGTCGATTGGGTGGTGGGCGCGGCCATGCTGGTACGGCAGGAAGTCATCACCCAAGTTGGGGTTTTGGACGAGGATCGTTTCTTCATGTATTCCGAAGAGACAGATTGGTGCAAGCGCATCAAAGACGCTGGCTGGCGGGTGGTATATCACCCAACTAGCGTGATCGTGCACCACGAAGGCCAAAGCAGCAAACAGATCTCAGGTCGGCGCATGTTGCTGTTTAACACCAGCAAGGCGCGTTACTTCGCCAAACATCATGGCAAAGTTACGGCACAAATTGTGCGGATCAGCCTGCTGGCCCAGTTTGCCTGGCAGATGGCATTAGAAAACGGCAAGTGGCTGCTAGGCAATCAAAGACCTATGCGTGCCAAACGGATGCGCGCCTATTGGGCGGTCGTTCGTTCTGGGTTGCGCTAGTCATTCAGGGTAAATAGCCCCACCCGCATCTCCTCACCTCTTCACCTCTTCACCCCATCACCCCTTCACCTCCTCACCCACATATAATCCATCACCGTGAATCCACATCTCTCAGTGGTCGTCCCGGCTTATAACGAAGCTGCGAATCTTCAAGCGGGATCGCTCAACAAAATCGCTCAATATCTCATCGCCCAGGCCTATAGCTACGAAGTGCTGGTGGTGGATGATGGCAGCCCCGATGATTCGGCCGCTCTGGCGGAGCAGTTCTGCATGACGCATCATCATTTTCGGACCATTCGCAACCCGCACCGAGGCAAGGCCCACACTGTCTTGACAGGCATGTTGGCGGCCAGCGGCGAGTTTGTGCTGTTTACCGATATGGATCAGGCCACACCGATCGAGGAAACGGCCAAACTATTGCCATGGTTTGATCAGGGCTACGATGTGGTCATTGGTTCACGCGGCACAGTGCGTCGCAATGCACCGATTTGGCGCAAGGCTATGTCGCGCAGCCAAATTGTGTTGCGCAATGTTATTTTGGGCTTTCGCGAGATCACCGACACCCAATGTGGATTCAAGGCTTTTCGCGGCAGTGAAGTGGCCAATATCATCAGTCACCTACATTTTTACAAAATGGGCGACGCACCCGAAGCCAAAGGGGCTACTGTGACCGCCGGCTTCGACGTAGAGCTATTGTTCGTGACCCAGAAGTTGGGCTATCGCATCCGTGAAGTGCCGGTGACATGGGACTACCGTTTCTCGCGACGGGTCAACCTGCTGCGCGATTCACTACGGGGTATCCGCGAACTGCTGGAGATTAGGCTGGCCGATATACGTGGGGTCTACAAACAGCAGAGCCGCCCAATTCGTGCTGGGTAATCGTCGTTTCTATGGCACGTCCCAAACCCCTCCTGCCCGCACTGCCCCATCTGGAACACGAGCTAGCTTTGCACGAAGCTGGGCACACGTTTGTGGCGGGCATAGATGAAGCCGGGCGTGGGGCGTGGGCTGGGCCGGTGGTAGCCGGCGCAGTGATCTTACGCCTCGGCGAGAAAACATTGCGACAACTGGTGGGCGTCAACGATTCTAAAAAACTGTCTCGCCAACGGCGAGAGGCTCTGCGCAGCACGATTGAAAAAACTGCATTGGCGTACGGCATTGGTCTGGCCACCAACAGCGAGATCGATGCACTGGGCATTGTGCCAGCTACCCGTTTGGCCATGACCCGGGCGATCCAGGCGCTGTTGATTGCCCCCGATGCGCTGATCATCGATGCGGTTCGGCTGAGCCAGATGGCGCTGCCCCAATGCGTGTTCAATTTTGCGGATGCAATCAGCCTGTCAGTTGCGGCCGCCTCTATCGTGGCCAAGACCGCCCGCGATGCGTTGATGAGTCAAATGGATGCAACCTATCCTGGTTATAGTTTTGCAGCACACAAAGGCTATGGCACAGCGGCCCATGCGGTGGCCCTCCGTGCGCTTGGGCCTTGTCCGATCCATCGTTTTAGCTTTAAGCCGATAGAATTTAGCAGTCAGCAGTCAGCAATTTAACACGCTTCGCGGATGTTTGACGATACATCCATAATCAGGGGGAAACAGCAGCATGGCTAACACAACTGGATCCAAAAAATCCGCGTCACCAAAATCATCGCGATCACTTGTGCATCAGCTACTTGCACATCAGCCTCTCAAAATATGTCGTCACCATCCGTTGCGAAAACTTTGGGCAATCCTATTAGTGGCAAGCTTGAGCACCGGCTGCATCACCGGGCTTGATGTGGCCCCGGCGGCCACATCGATTTCACCTACTGAGGAGCCGCCGCCGATCCAAAACGTTGCGCCAGGATTGACCCATCGCCAAGTGCGCAATGCCAGCTACCACACGTTACTGGTGGAATCGGGCAAGCTTACGTTGCAAGAAGGACGCTATGTGAACGAAGGGATCAATAGCAAGAGCAAAACCACGATCCAGATTGATCCGTTAATTGCACTAGGCAATTTTGACAAAGACATATTTAACGACGCCGCCGCTGTGCTGGTCGGCAGCGGGCCGGGTAGCACGGTGCTTTATGAATTGCATCTATTGCGCTATAGGGATGGACAAGTCGATCATGTCGCATCGTACTTACTCGGCAGCGACATTAAGATTCAGGATCTAAAGATTCAACCGGGCCTGATTGTCGTGACCACCCTCTCCAAAAGCCCACTCAGCACCGCAAAGTCACCGCTGGAAATTCAGGCCGTGCGGACGTTTCGGTTGGAGAAGAATCGGTTGGTGGAAGTGACGACGTAGCGTTCCACCTATCGATGCAACTTGGCATACACCAGCATCTCGCCATCGTAATGGCGCAGGTCGATTCTTAGCGCATCGCTGACCACGACCCCTTCGACTTCCAATTGGTCGCGCTGGCGTTGCCCAGCGTCAGGGGTGCTGCTGTTGCTGATGCGGCCCTGCGCATTGACCACTCGCCACCACGGCACGCGGCTGCCCGCAGGCAATGCATGCAGCGCGTAGCCAACCTGACGCGCCGCGCGTGGGTGCCCACATTGGCGCGCC
>JANMVQ010000382.1:0-2557 GCA_031392845.1 Chloroflexota bacterium | reverse complement strand
CCGTCAAAGACATCATCCGAAACACCAAGAGTGAGTATTCTGACACTGTCATGGTTATTGCCTGTGCCTTACACAATCGTGTCCAGTTCCGCAAACGAGCGTTGCGGCGATAGCTCGATTTTCTTATTTTGCATAACGTCTCGTGGTTATTCGGCTGGTGCCGCCCGATCTGGCTCGCTTTCTGTGGCTGCTGCCCGCCGCTATTTTGCTACCACTCACCTTTGGGTGGATTGGGCAGTATCGGCGCAAGTTTTCGGCACAAGCATAATGCAGCTGCTTTTATGCGACCAATCGCGCATAGTTACGTTTGCCGCTCTTTAGCACGCGGGGTTGGCTGAGATCGATCTCGTGTTTCCAATCAGTGACTTTTTCGCTGTCCAGCGTCACGCCGCCTTGCTCGACCAGGCGCTTGGCATCGCCTTTACTCTTGGCAAAGCCAGCGGCCACAATCACATCGGCGATGTTGCGCGAGGCTTCAACTTTGAACTCAGCGATGTCGTCCGGCACATCGCCTTTTTGGAAGCGGGTGATGAAGTCTTGCTCGGCACGCTGGGCAACGATATCGTCGTGAAAGATCGATACGATCTCGCGAGCCAGTTCCATTTTGACATCGCGCGGGTTCACGCCGCTATCCAACTTGGATTTGATCTCGCTGATTTGCTGCGGCGTATAGCGAGTGGATAGCTCAAAATAAATCATGATGGCGCTGTCTGGGATCGACATAACCTTGCCGTACATGTCTTCGGGTGTGGCCAGAATAGGAATGTGATTGCCCCACGACTTCGACATCTTGGTGACACCATCGGTCCCCGGCAATATCTTGACGAACACGCCGATTTGCGGGCGCTGTCCAGCGGCTTCTTGTAGTTTGCGCCCGGCCGTCAGAATTGAGAAAAACTGATCGGTGCCACCGACTTGCACATCGGTTTCCTGCGCGACCGCGTCGTAACCCTGCATGAGGGCATAAAACGTCTCGTGCAGGTAAATCGGATCGCCCTTCTCCAAGCGCAGTGCGAAGTTCTCGCGGGTCATAAACTGCTGCACGGTGAAGTTCTGCGCTAGCTTGATCACATCCAGAAAGTTGAGCTCGCTCAGCCAATCGGCGTTGTAGCGCACTTGGGTCTTTTTGGGATCCAGAATCTTGAAGGCCTGCTCGGCGTAGGTTTGGGCATTGGCCATGACCGTCTCGATGGTCAATAGGTCGCGGGCTTTGCTCTGGCCACCCGGGTCGCCCAACAGGCTGGTGTAGTTGCCGATCAGAAAGGTCACCTCGTGCCCCAATGCCTGGAATTGACTGAGCTTGCGCATCGTAATAGTGTGTCCCAGGTGCAAGTCACTGGTGCGTGGGTCGTAGCCGCAATAGACCTTGAGCGGCTTGCCGGTGCGGGTGCTCTCTTCCAGCCGGGCGCGCAACTCGCGCCCCATGGTCTTGGCGATTTGTTCGTCGCCGTATTCGGTGCCCTGCATCAGCAGCGCTACTTGCTCGTCAATCGACATCGAGGTGCTGGTCATAACACTGTGGATTATAGTTTGGCCTCGGACGTGGTCACTATGATAAACGCGACAGATGTGGGTATTCGAGAACTCATGTGTTATAACCAACATGGTTAACTCGGTGGAAGCTCATCACCAACAACCAACCACTAGTTTCCAATCACTAATTACCAGCCACCAACAACTCAAAACCCATGCTCGGCCTCGTTCGTCTCGCCTACAAACGCCTGTTCAGCCAATTTGGCCTGATGGCCTGTCTCGCCCTTGGCATCGCTATTGCCGTCGCCCTAGCGTCGGCTATCCCGGCCTTTAGCTATGCCGTGCAACTGCACATTCTGGACAAGAGCATTGAGGCGAAGGGCGATGAGCCGCGGCTGCCGCCCTTCGCTTTTCTCAGCGCTTATTTTGGGGCCAACCCGATGACGTGGGAGGAATACCAAAGCGACGATAAGTTTGTGAAAGCACAAGTGCCTGGACTGATGGGTCTGCCCATCACTCGCACAGTACAGTATGTGCATAGCCCACGCATGCGCTTGTTCCCGCCCAATGGCGATAATCAGTACGGCACTCAAAAGCAAATCGGCTCGCAACAATTGGGCTTTGTCACGGGTGTTCTCGATCATATTATTTTGGTTGGCGATGCACCCAAGGTGCGTGACGATGGCATCATTGATGTGCTGGTGTATACCGAGCTGGCCAACCAAGCCGGGCTGCAAATCGGCGAGCGCTACATCATCTATTTGCCGGAATTCAAGGGTCAGCCCGAAGTGATTCTGAATATCCGCATTTCGGGTATCTGGGTGGAGAAGAACGCGCAAGAGGATTACTGGTTCTATCGCCCGGGCTCGTTTGGCGGCACGCTACTGGTCGATCCGGCTGCTTATGAAAAAGATATCGCCCCGGCTATCGTGCACGATGTGGCCTTCTCATTGTGGTACTACATCGCCGACGGTCGCACCATAAACCCCGAAAGTGGCACTGCCATGCTTGAGCGCATGAAAGAGTTTGACCGCGCGCTCGACAAACAGCACAAAGGCCTGACGGTGCGGCTCTCCCCGGAAGG
>JANMVQ010000266.1:0-3118 GCA_031392845.1 Chloroflexota bacterium | reverse complement strand
AGCAGTCCGCGTGTGCATGCCCTGGCTGAAGCACTGCAGCAAGCGGGCTTTGAGGTGGCTGAGTCGCAGCAGGTGCTGAAAGAGATTTGGAGCAAGTTGGCGCTCAATGTTTGCACGCTGCCCACTGCCGGTATGTTTGCTTGGGAAGCGCGCAAACTCATCGAAGTTCCCACCATGAAGGATCTCATGGCGGCGTTGTTGCGCGAGACCGTGCAGGTGGCTCAGGCACAAGATATTCCCATGGATTATGACGAACGCTGGACCGCCATTACCGGATTGCTGGAGCGCATTTCACCCACGCTCAAAGGCTCAATGCCGACCGACATTGAAACCAAGCGCCGCACCGAAATTGATGTGATCAACGGCGCCATCGTAGAAGCTGGTCAGCAGCTGGGTATTGAAACCCCATATAACAAGACGATGGTGTGGGTGATTAAGGCGCTAGAGGCGACGTTTGTGAATTGAAGCATGACCAAAATACGATTTTTCGGTGTGGCCGCCTACGAGCTGGTCACAAACGATGGCAAACACATTTTGTTGGACCCGTTTCTTGACGACAATCCAGCCAGCCCGATCAAGCATGATGCCCTGGAGCAGGTTGATTTGATTGTGGTGTCACACGCGGCTTTTGATCATCTGGGCGAAACCGAGCATATCGCGCGACGCACGGGCGCACCCGTGATTTGTGGGGGCGAGATCAAGAACTACCTGATCGCCAAGGGCTTGCCAAGCGAACAGATTCGGGCGACGACCTGGAGCATCGCAGTTGAGGTGGCGGGTATCAAGGTCTATCCGGTCGAGTGCCATCACTGGTCACAGATCAAGATGCCAGATGGCAGTTTTGCCAGTGGGGTGCCCATGTCATTTGTGATCTACCTCGATGACTGTCGTTTCTACCACTATGGCGACACCGCGATTTTCTCGGATCTTAAGTTGATCAAACAGCTGCATAAACCCACCATCGGCTGTCTGGGCATCACCCAGCCATGGGAGATTGTGTCGCGCGTGTCCGGTCCGGGGGCCCTTTTGACCGGGGAGATGAGTCCCCAGGAAGGTGCCCTGGCTGCGCAGTGGCTAGGCTTGAAAACGGTGCTGCCCTGTCATTACTGCGATCCCGATCACTCCAAAGCCAAAGTGGATCTGGAGGCTTTTCATCGCGATTTGAAGAAGGCCAAGTCTGCTGGGAAACGTGTGCCAGAGTCGATTGTGATGAAGGCGGGCGATTGGTTACAGGTGTGAGACAAATGCAAGTTTCAACTGTAGTTGTAAGTCTAGGAGAATTAGATTGATATGCGAGCAACCATATTTGATGCACCCGAGCAGATGCATGTAGGCGAGTGGGTGATGCCACGCGCGGGCATAGGCCAAGTAGTGGTGCACAGCCAGGCGGTAGGCATCTGCGCGGGTGATATGTATATCTATCAGGGGAAGAACCCATATGCCCATTACCCGGTGATCGGCGGACATGAGATCGCTGGGGTGGTGCATGAGTTGGGTGCTGACGTGATCGGGTTGAGCGAAGGCGAGTTCGTCGTCGTTGAACCATTTATCGGTTGCGGCAAGTGCTATGCCTGTCGGGTGGGTAAGCCCAACTGCTGCAAGAATTTGCAGATCATCGGCGCGCACTTGCCGGGCGGATTTGCGGAATTTGTGGTCGCCCCGGCTACTCACATCCACAAAGTGCCAGCCGGACTCTCGCCAACCTGGGCCAGCTTTGCCGAACCCGTGGCGATTGGCGTGCAAGCCTGCCGTCGCGGCCAAGTCTCATCCGATGATTTTGTGCTGATCCTTGGCGCGGGCCCTATCGGATTGGCACTCATTGAAGTAGCGCAGGCCAAAGGTGCACGCGTGCTGGTCACGGATATTTCGCCGGAGCGGTTGGCGTTTGCCAAAAGCTTGGGCGCTGAGACGCTTGTTTCAGATGACATGTTGCTGGCCACGATCCGTGATAGGACCGATGGAGATGGGATGCCGGTTGTCATTGAAGCCACCGGCAATGCCAAGGCCATGGAAAGCAGCGTCGATTTGGTCGCGTCAGGTGGCCGGGTAGTCATCGTGGGTTTGCTTCCTGTCGGCAAGAAGATCGAGCTGCCGGGCTTGGATCTCACTCGCAAAGAGATGACGATCGTGGGCTCGCGCGCTAGCACCCAGTGCTTCCCAGAGGCGTTGGCGTTGCTCGCGTCTGGCAATATCCACTACCCTAAGGTTGCCAGTGAATTCAGCTTGTGGGAGGCTCCTAGTGTTTTTGCTGAGATGCATGCGCAGCCAGGCAAGTATCACAAAGGCGTGCTTCTGCTGTGAGCTGGGCTATCGCGCTATACATGATCAGGTGGTTTTGCAGAGCGTGAGTGATGGCAGCCCGCAGACGCTTGAGATTCCAATATAAGTGTCCGTCGCGCCACGATCTCCGTATGGAGAACAACGCGGCGCGCTCTATCTGCCTCGCGAATTTATTAGCAGGTATTAGCGTGATTCGCGGAAAATAACGAAAGTCAAGCATTCACGTTACTCCGCTTTAACTGCTGCGTCTTTCACCCACAAAGCGGCGCATGAGCGGCACGCAGAACGACCACCCGCCATCAACCCGCCGCAGCACATCGTGGCGCTCGGCCCAGGTCAACGCTTCGTCGTCGTATAGGTTGGCGGTGCGCAAATCACTTTCAGTCCACGGCACATCGCGCTGGGCCAGTGTGCGCAACAGCGGCTGCACGGCGAGCCAATCGGCGGTCTGCTTCCACACCCCATCAAAATAGACGCTGCCTTGTTGAAAGAAATCCACGTCAAGTACGCTTTCAACATCGGCCAGAGTAATGCGCAACTCGCGCTCGCGATTCAGATCAAACAGTTCATGGTTGAGCTGATCGACCGCTTCGCTGCAAATCAGTTGGATCAAATACGGTTGCCCGCCGCTCTCGGTGATGATGCGCTCGACCGCCGCACGCTCGTAGTTCAGCGTAAACGTCGGCGCTGGATTCGTGATGGGTGTAGATCTCAAATAGTGAGCAGAAAGTGCAAAAACACCGGGAAATAAGCCGTATCCGAAAGAGGAAATGACAAAATTGATGTAATTTATTCGTTGTGGTTCTCCGTTGGATTTTCAACGAATCCTGCGGTTCAA
>JANMVQ010000248.1:0-9008 GCA_031392845.1 Chloroflexota bacterium | reverse complement strand
TTTACTGATACGCGCGGGCGGGTATTCTGCGGAATGATGCCCACCAAAGACCGCCTGGGTCGCCTATATCGGTTGGACACCGATGGCACGATCACTCGCGTGCTGGATGGCATTAGTTGTTCCAACGGCATGGGGCTGACGTTGGATCGCAAGCAGATGTACTACACTGATTCCGAGGTCTACACGATCTATCTATTTGACTACGACGAAGCCACAGGCAATCTTAGTAACCAGCGAGTGTTTGTACAACACGGCAAAGAAGATGGGCTACCGGATGGCATGACCGTGGATGCGCAGGGCAATGTCTGGTCGGCGCACTGGGACGGCAACTGCTTGATTCAATATAGCCCCCAAGGTAAAGAACTTCAACGGGTCAAATTCCCAGTCAAAAAAGTTTCCTCGATTACGTTTGGTGGCGACAACTACACCGACGCCTATATCACGACTGCCGGCGGCGACCAGAAGCAAACTGACGGCGAACATGCGGGCGCGCTCTACCGTATTCGCGGGCTGGCGCAGGGGCTACCGGACTTTACGTCGCAAGTCTTATTGTGACGATGAAGGGGATGGGCGGGTGAATTCATACTCTTCACCCGCGACGCGTCACCCCGTTCATCCCCTTCATCGTCTGCACCCACTCCTCATCATCCCTTCACAACGCCGACGCACATCCCATCGCTGATCGGCACAAGTAACGATGAGAGACGTGGATCCGTGGCCATGCGCTGGTTGAAGGCGCGAATAGGATTAACGAAGTTGCGCTCGCTGGCGGACGGGTTGGTGTTCCATGCCGCACCGTGGGCGCTAGCATTGTCACCAACGATGATGGCCCCCGGCCGCAGGATGGCCATGACCTTCTCGAAGTAATCGATGTATTCGATCTTCTCGGCATCAACAAAGGCAAAATCAAACGGGCCATGCGGCACCAGGGTGTCAAGCGTATTACGAGCGTCGCCCTCAATGACTTCGACTTTGTCACTCAGCCCAGCTCGCGCCACGTTACGGCGGGTAGCAGCAGCATGCTTGGGATTCAGTTCTAACGAGTAGAGCTTGCCTCCTGCTGGCAATGCACGGGCTAGCCAGATAGTGCTGTATCCAAACAGTGAGCCCACTTCGATCGCGTTCTTGGCCCGCACCGCCTGCATAAGCACTTGCAAAAACTTGCCCTGATCAGGCGAGATATTGATTAATGGAATGCCTTCGGACTGGGCCTCGGCGGGCAATATTTTTAGCAGATCGTCTTCTGGAGCAAACAAGTCGACGATGTAGTCGTATAGTTGCTCGGTAATGGGTAAACCTTTCATAGTTGTGATTGTCGGACCGACTGCGGCAGGCAAAACGGCCAAGGCCCTAACGCTGGCCGCAGAATTGAATAATCATGTAGAAGTCATTTCGGCTGATTCACGGCATGTATATCGCAGAATGGACATTGGCACAAATAAGCCAACGGCGGATGAACAAGCCCAGGTACGCCATCATTTGCTTGATCTGCGCGAGCCACATGAGTCTTTCTCGTTAGCCGAGTACGTAAAGCTGGCACGGGCAACCATGGATGAGATTCAATCGCGCGGCAAAACGCCCATGTTCGTGGGCGGCACGGGCCAATATATCCGGGCAGTACTGGAAGGCTGGCAAGTGCCAGAAGTGCCGCCGGACGAAAACATTCGCGCACGCTGGCTGGCATTTGAACAGACGCATGGTCAGGATGAATTGTTTGGCGAATTGGTTAAGTTAGATCCGGTCAGCGCAAATTCGATTGACAAACGAAATATCCGACGGGTGATCCGAGCACTTGAAGTGATGGAAGTCACAGGCGCACGCTGGAGTGATTTACAACGGCGCGATCCGATTAAACAAGACTTGCAGATGATTTACGTCAACCTGCCACGTGAACAGCTGTATGCGCTAGCGGACGCCCGTATCGAACGCATGATTCAACACGGTTGGCTGGAAGAATGCGCTGCCCTGCTCAATTATTTATCTGCGCAAGGATTTGATTTTGATGCCGCCCTAGCCTTGCCTTCTATGTCCTCATTGGGTTACCGCGAGTTATGCGCCGTAGTCCACGGGCAGAAAACAATCGAGCAAGCCGTCATCGAGATCAAACATGCCACCCGCCGGTTTATCCGCATGCAGGATGCGTGGTTCCGCCGGAGCGAGCGCGAAGCACGCTGATGAAGGAGTGACGCTTCGCGGGTGAAGAGGATGAACGGGATGAAGGGGATGAATCACCCTGTTCACCCACGAAGCGTCACCTCTTCACCCGCTCATCCCCTTCATTCCCTCAACTGCGTCCAGAAGATCCGCACACACCCGATCTGGTCGAGCGTGAAGCAATTGCGTGAGGCCATAGCCAGTTTGCACAAGAACGGTTTGGCAACCGGCGGCTTGGCCAGCTTGGATATCAGTGGCTTTGTCACCCACAAGAATGCATTTTGCGAGAACGAGATTGAAGTGGGTGGCGGCGGCGATGAGCAAGCCAGGTTTGGGTTTGCGGCAGCTGCAATCGGTTTTATATTCACCAAAACCGGCGCTGGGGTGATGCGGGCAAAAATAATATGCGTCGATGTGGGCTTGAGATAAATCAAGCAACTGATCGAGAGCACGGTGAATTTCCACCAGCTGAGCCTCATCAAAATAACCGCGCGCAATCCCAGCTTGATTGGTGACCACAATGACTGGAATATGCCACGCATTGAGCTGTGCAATCGCTTGGGCCGCACCCGGCAACAGTTGCAACTGACTGGGATGTCTAAGGTATTCAACTTCGATGTTGATCACGCCATCGCGATCTAAAAACACAGCAAGTGGGAGCATCAGCATTTTTTAGCGCAACGATGCGGAGACAAGAAGTGCTGTGCACATTTGCGTTAAAACCCCTCACCCACGCAGTTCATTCGACAACTGGTCATAACCCTCGGGCGTGCCCATATCGATAAAGCTGCGCTGGACGCACACTCCGTACAGCTTATTTTGCTTCAACAACGTAGGAAAGACTTCGCGTTCGATCGAGATGGCTTTGTTGGGCGCAATGCTGTCCAAGATGTCGGGTTCGACGACATATACACCAGCATTCACTAAGCCGGGCTGGGCGGCGCTGGATTTCTCGGCAAAGCTCGTGATTTGCCCATTTGAATCAAGATTCACCTGTCCATAGCGCGCGGCATTCGGCACATTGGCCAAGCAAATACTGGCGATGGCGCCTTGTTCGCGCACAAAACGGCGATGGGCTTGAATCAACGGCGCGTAATCCACCGGCAGATAAGTATCGCCATTCAACACCAGCGTAGTGTCAGTCAGGTCACGGTGGGCCAGCCGCAGCGCACCGGCCGTGCCCATGGGTTTTGGCTCGGACGAGTAATCGACCTGCGCGCCCAAGCGTTGGCCATTGCCAAAGTAATCAATGATCGCCTCGGCCTTGTAACTAACGCACAGGATAATTTCTTTGATATCCTGCGCCACCAACGCCCGAATTTGCCATTCCAAAAACGGTTTGCCATTCACCGGAATCATCGATTTTGGCACATCCGGGAACAACGACCGGATGCGTGTGCCCAAGCCGCCCGCAAGAATAAAAGCCTTCATTAGAAAATTAGAAGAAAATTAGAACTGTGAAAGTTTGTGTGACTAACTCAACTATACGACATGCATAGCCGTATAACCACTTATAACACTGGCGGGGTGATGGCCGTGAGCCAGGTGGCCTCGCGCTTGCCCTCCACGCAAATCTCGCGTAACGTGCTGAGCTGAAAGTAGATGCTATCTCCCGCATTTAGCATATAGTCTGTCTCAAGCAGGCGCACTCGCAGCGTACCAGTCATCAAGTAGATCACCTCTTCCGAATCGTGCGCGGGCACACGGGCGATGTTGCCGGTATTGGGCTTGCCGCGCGAGATAAAGACCTCCAACCGTCCACGCAGATTTGGTACCAGCAACTCGCTTGTCAGATCGCCTTGCGGGAAACTGAGGCGAACCCGTGCGTCATGGCGCACCACCGGGTTACTGTTGGCCGCACGGGCCTGGTTGCGTGTCAGATGGAAGAAAGGCACATCCAAGGCCTCGGCAATTTTGATTAGAGAATCAAGTGACGGGCTGGTGAGGTTGCGCTCCACCAGGCTGAGAAAACTGGCGGTGAGGCCGGTCTGGTCGGCCAACGCTTGCAGACCCAGCCCTAATTCTTTGCGGCGGTCACGAATACGAGAACCAAGTACTGTTGTCGATGCGCGGGCAGGCTTGATAAGAGGTTTAACGTAAGGTGCGCGATGGGTTGCTTGGCGTTTCGTGATTGTTTTGCTAGGCTTCATTGCGTCAGAGTTTAGCATCATGTAGGCTCGAATTTTTTGACTCCCACTCAAATATTTGAGTGGGATTTGACGATTTCCCAGAGCGATGCTAAATTATGTGTCGTTCCCCCCGGTTGTGGACACATTCACCTGTCTGCTCGCATATTAGATGATGAAATGGATTTAACACAAAGACTACAACACCCCGCCACGCCCTCAGCACCACAAATGATTCAGCAGATGGCTGATGCAATGATGCGGCAGGATGATGACACCGTCGTGAGCTTCTTTGCCGATGACGCCGTAATGATTGCACCATCGGGACGGTTTGCAGGCAAGCAAGCCATTTACGAGGCCGGGCATGGGTTCAACCAGGCGTACACCAACATCATCATCAAAATTACGGAGGTGATTTATTGCGACGATGAGAAAGACAAGTCGGTTATCAGTGGCGTGGTCGAGTGGAGCTTCGCCGAGACGCGCAGATCCGACGGCTGGACGCATGTGATGGAAGACGCTATCGTCTTCAAGATTCGTGCGGGCAAAGTAATTTATTGGCGCGAATACTTTGACCCGAATCAGATTGATCTTATTTGACCCCTGCAATCAAGATCAAGATTTATTCCTGATTTATTTCTGCTCCGAGTTGAGTTCAAACTATTTTCTGCTACGTGAATTAAGGAGAGAGAACCATGATTCGAACTAAATCCACCTATTTATTGACTGGCCTGACCTTGACTGCCATTTTGGCTGCTTGTGCGCCCCCGCCGCCTGTTGCTGCCCCAGCAGCACCCGCAGCCGCGCCTGCGGCCACAGAAGCACCTAAAGCGGCTGCACCTGCTACCGCATCAGGCGAGGTGACCACCTGGTATTACTACGACCAAAACAACACCGACCCCAAAGCCAATGAACGCGCTGGCAACTTGTACCTTGCCAAGAGCATTAAACAGTTTAATGACGAGATGAAGGGCAAGCTGACATTGACCAATGCCCCACGCGATTACAACCTTGCGCTGGATCTGGTTACGGCGGTACAGAATGGCGGTGATGTGCCCGATGTGATGCAGTTTGCCATCTCAGACCTGCCGCTCTACATGCTAAACAAGACGGCTCAGGATGTGGAATGGATCAAGGGCGAGGCCTGGTTCAAAGACTTGGATCCAAAGAGCGTGGCAGCCTGCACCGTCGATGGCAAACTGTACTGTGTGCCCGTCTCAGAGTCGCCCTGGTTGACGTACTACTGGACGGACTTTTATAAAGACGGCTTCCCAAAAACCCCTGATGCCCTGTTAAAAGTCGGCGCATCTATCAAGAAAGATGGCAACTATGCAATGACCTATTGGGGAAGCACCGCTTTTGATGGTGGTGGGGCAGACCGCTATTTTTACCAAACCATTTCTGGGTTTGGTGGCAGCTACGACGACAATGCCGGTAACCTAAAGATGAACACGCCGGAGAACGTGAAAGCAGTTGAGTTTATGCGTGAAGTCGTGAAGCAGGGGCTTGCATCTGAATCTGTCTTTGCAGGTAACTTTGAAGAAGAGGAGACCTTTAAGCAGGGCAAGGCGGGTGCGTTCCCCACCGGTTTATTTATTGCGGTGCGCTATCTCAACCCGCTCAAGTCGGTTGGAGGCAAAGAATTCAAAGATATTGAAGCAGCTGTGAATGCTGGTGCAATCAAACTGGCCCCGTTTGTTGCGCCTGAAGGCAAGATGCCGGGTTGCGCGCTTGATTTGTTCGGGTTTGTGGTGCCGCGGACTGCCAAGAACGTGGAAGGCGCAAAGGCTTATATCAACTGGGTGATGGACAAGAAAAATATGGTGGATTGGATTACAAACGCAGGTGGCGGCTTCCCCACCAACACCACCATGCGTGCCGAAGCCACTTTCCAAACCGAGCTATATAAGCAAGCGCAAGAAGTGTCCAAAGCCAGTGCATGCAAGCCCTGGTATGGTTCGCTACGCCGCATCCCCGAAGCGAGGAAGATCATCGTCAACACGATCTTTGATCTGATTAAAGCCAAGCCCGATGCCGATATTGTGGCGGCACTGGGCAAAGCTGACGAAGAGTACGCCAAGTTGAATAAGTAAAAGCCATGGGTCATACATCTTGCATCGTGCGTCACGGGTTGGTGCAAGATGTGTGACCCATGACGTATAATTGAATGCCAGCTCTCCCAAAACGCTTCAACCTCTCGCAAACATTGCCCTTTTGGCTGCTGCTGCCGGGGCTGCTCATCATCGTAGTCATTCAGCTCTATCCATCGCTCTACACGTTTTATCTCGGCTTCCAGCGCATCGAGCCAGGCACTGGGCAATATGTGTTTCGGGGGCTGGAGAATTTTGAGCGGCTGCTGACCACCCGTCAGTTTCAAGAGAGCCTCGTCCACACCGCCATCTTTTTGATCGGCTACGCAACCCTCACGTTGGGCTGTGCGCTGGGTATCGCGTTGCTGTTACGACAGCGCGTCAAGTTCAATCCGATCTACATCACACTTATTTTCATTCCGTGGGTGTTGTCGGAAGTCATTGCCGGAACGGTATGGCGCTTATTTGTGGTGCCGGAATATGGACTGCTCACGCCGTTCTTTGCCAATCCAGCACTGTTTGGGCCGGGTGGTGTGTCGGTGCTCACCTCACCCGCACAACCATCCATCATTGGCGATCTACCCTTCCCGCCTGCACCAGCGCTGCTTTTCTTGATCGTGGCCTCGGCTTGGAAGACGCTGCCGTTCACCACATTGTTGATATTGGCTGCGCTACAAACCGTGCCCGCTGAGGTGCTAGAAAGCGCTTCGATAGATGGTGCGACTGGCGTGCAATCTTTTCGGGCGATCACGCTGCCGCTGATCATGCCTACGTTGGCCGTGGCTGTGTTCAACCTCACGCTTGGCGGCATCAACGGCGTGGGCATGGTGTTCAGTCTCACTGGCGGTGGGCCAGGCACCGCCACCGAAGTGCTGGGTTATTTGTTGTATTCCATCGGTTTTCGCCGTCTGGACTTCGGCCTCGCAGCGGCGCTCTCGGTGTTTATGAGCATTATTAACTTGGTACTGGTGCTAAGCACGTTGCGCATATCGGGGGTGCAGGAGGATTGATGCGAAACGCTGCCAGCAGCGTGCGCACGACAACTACTGACCATGCAAGCAATCGTAACCCCTAAAAGGCCTGTGAATTGGCGCAAGCATGTGCGGCCGACCTTCATCAACCTCGCGCTCATCCTAGTGTGTGGGCTGATGTTGTTTCCTGTCTTCAGTACGCTTGTGCTCTCGTTCAAGCAACAAGACGATGTGCGCCGCCAGCCGCCCCAGCTCTTCCCGTGCGATACGCCAACAGCCAACTTTGATCCAAGCGCTTGCCGTTTCTTCATCGAGGGCTACCAACGCGTGTTCTTGCCGCAGCCAGATGCTAACGCACTGCTGGGCCTCAAGCTCACTGGGCGCATCTTTAGCACCTATCTCCCCAACACCGTTTTATATGCCAGCATCACAGCGTTGCTGGTCACTGGCATCTCAGCTATGTCAGCCTATGTGTATTCGCGTTATCGCTTTCGTGGGCGGCGCCTGATGATGGTGGGGTTGCTAGTGTTGGCGGGCGTGCCCATTTTGACCATGCTGCTGGCGATGCAGCAAATGGGTAACAGTCTGCGCCGTGTGTTCCCCGGTTACGAGGAGCGCATCTTCATGATCGTGGTCTATACCGGCTTTGAACTGCCATTTGCCATCTGGGTCGTCAAAGGCTTCTTCGACACCATTCCGCGCGAGTTGGAAGAAGCTGCCCTAATTGATGGGTGCAGCCGTTTCGGCGCGCTGATGCGCGTGGTAGCGCCGCTGGCCACGCCTGGCCTCATCTCAATCTTCCTACTCGCCTTCGTGAACGTATGGAACGAGTTCATCGCCAACTATTTGCTGATGAGCAAACAGAATTTGCGTGGGGCCATGTATGGCGTGTATGACTTTATTGCTCAGTCACTTTCTTCTTACAATGCGCTGGCGGCCGCCTGCATCCTAGTGATGATTCCAGTCATCATCGTCTTCCTGTTCACCCGCCGCGTGTTTTTTCGCGCCATGATCGAAGGGGCCATCAAGGGTTAAAGGTTTATTTTCTTAGCGATGGGCTGCGGGTGCGCCTTTCTAACCCGAGGTGCTGATTACCTTAGATTCTCGCCTGTGCAAAGGAATGGAAGATGTAGCCGACCAGTCGACTAAATCTTCCGTTCCAGAAAACAATAAACCCATTATTCATTGGGCCTTTATCTTTGCCGTAGCACAGTCAGTCGGTGGCCAATCCTCTAACAAACTTGTGTGAACTGCTCATGATGTCTGGCATGGCGGTGGCTTGGGCTATCCCTTGACGTCACCACACCCAACGACCCCCATAACGGCAACTTACGAAACACCCTCCGCACCTCACCCATAATTGGCTCGGTGCAAAGCGCGGTATGTCCCATCCCCTCATCTGACTCATAGAACAGCACATGCCGGATGCCAGTCACCTTGCAACGTGCACTGACTTCGTAAAGCGCAGCCAGCGATGGCACGGCCAGTACCACCAAATTTCCACTGTCATCTGGTTGCTCAAAGCAGTGGCCCGCTGCCAGGCAAGCATGCCAACCTGCACCATCTGATCCGCCAACGGGATATCGGTGCGGACTACCGCTATAGCGGCCAGCTGTGGTGGCTTGTCAACCATCGAACCCCATTCTTTTATTTCACCCCAAATCCCC
>JANMVQ010000226.1:0-3439 GCA_031392845.1 Chloroflexota bacterium | reverse complement strand
CTTGCAGCTTTCATATTGGCAGCACGGACGCATTGCTATCAGCGATCCGGACTTTCTGATTGTGCGCGGTCAGCACACGTCACTTGAAACGAACACCAATAGGCTCAACACCAATGCGCACAACCCAAATTACAACGGTCGCTGGCGACGCGGGTCGACGTTTACGCTGGCTGAAGCGCAGACCTGGGCCAGCATGGTCATGCTGACCGGTGGCAGCCTCTTTCTCGGGGATCGACTCAGCCAACTCAATGATGTCGGCCAACGCCTAGTCGAGCGAGCCTGCGTCCCGCTCGGTGTTGCTGCGCGTCCGCTGGATCTAGGTGCAGAGCGGCGTGCGGGTTTGTGGCTACAGGAGCTTGCAAACGAATATCGACTGACGTTGATCAACTGGGCGGATACACCCATGACCCGCACGATCGTGTTTGAGGCACTCGGGGTTGCGACGCCGGAGGGGGTCAGCGAATTCTGGACCGAACAATATCTCACTGTGCAGCAGGGTTGTTGTGCGGTTGATTTGCCAGCGCATGCAAGCGCCGTGCTGGTGTGGAGCAAAATACGATGACGATACAGATGCAATGGACCCAATTATTAGCTGGAGCGTATCGCTGCAACATCACGCCACCGATTGGCATGCCGATTGAAGGTTCATTTCACCTTATCCGTGCTGATGAAATCTTGGATGAGTTGTACGCCAGCGCCTTGGTGCTTGACGATGGGCAAAACGAGATTGCACTGGTCAGCGTCGATGCCTGCCAGATTCCGGAGCAATTGCATGCACAGATCGGCGCTGAGATTACCAAGCTCACCGGCATTCCGCGTGCACGACAAATGGTGGTCTCTACCCACACCCACAATGGACCAACCGTTGGCGGCGTGGTGGTCGAGGATAAAGATGTGTGGTGGGACTATGTCGAGCACTTCAAACGTCAAATCGCCAGCGCGGTCTTCATGGCCCAGAAACGCAAACAGCCTGCCCGGGTCGGTGCGGCCACGGGTGCGAATCCCAGACACGTCTTCAATCGTCGTTTGCGGCACCCCGATGGCGACATCATCATGAACTGGTTCAATAAAGGGCTGCTTAAAGAGTGTGTGCCGGCCGGGCCGGTTGACCCTGCCCTCGGTGTGATCAAAGTGGCCCGGCCCGATGGCACCCCGCTGGCCTTCGTTGTGAGCTATGCTCTGCACAACAATGCTGCATCGGGCGCGCCACACCACACGGCAATTAGCGCCGACTTCTCCGGCGCAATGTCCGACGCGTTGCGTCGGACCTACGCGAGCGATGTGATTACGCTCTTTCTGCCGGGTGCCATGGGTGACATCAACTGGATCAACTATGCAGACCCAACCCAAGACTACAACATCATCTATCAACAGATTGGCAATAGCCTGGCCGCTACAGTAATGCAGCTCGACCAAGACATGGCATATGAAATGCAACCGCGCTTGCAGATGCATCAGCGGCTCCTGAAAATAGCCGAGCGCCCATGGGAGGATGCTTGGCTATGGGACTATCGGGTGTTCCAATTAGAAACGCCCAGAAACACCAGCCCAAGCAATCCGTTCTACCAGGCGCATCTGCTTTGGCTGGAGGCAGGTTCGCCGCCACTCCCGACACACGAACTCGACATGCGTGTGCTCGCCATTGGCGACAACATCGCCATTGCCAGTAACCCGAGCGAGTTTTTTGTGGAACTGGGGATGCAGGTCAAAGCAGCGTCGCCATTCCAACATACCCTGATGTCCACACTCACTAACGGCAACGCCGGTTATGTGCCCACGCGCCAAGCATTCGTGGACGGCGGTTACGAAGTGAAGAAATATCCTGCCGGTAGCTTTTTAGCCATCGAAGCCGGTGAACAGATGGTCGAAGCAAGCATCCGCTTGTTGCGGGAGGCAAAGTCAAAATGACCGCACGGCCTTTCAAGATCGCCGCCATCTGCACCCAGTATTACCCGTTTTCTCATGCCGATGTCATTGTGACGCGTTGGCTGGAACCGCATGTCAATGATGCCCGATTGGGCTTTGTCCCCAGCACGCAGATTGCTTCATTGTGGGTGATGCAACACCCCGAGGGCGATGCACCTGTGCCGGCCGACTTTGACGTTTCACCTAATAGCGGCCGACAGACCTACGACACGCGCTTCGACATCTCACAATCTGTGTCGCAGCGTTATACAGTCCCGATCTTCCCGACCATCCGCGCGGCCTTGACCCTGGGTGGCGAACAGCTGGGAGTGGATGCGGTGCTCCTGATCGGCGAACACGGTCAATTCCTGCGCAATGATTACGGTCAGATCCTATATCCGCGCAAGGAGCTTTTCGATGAGATCGTCAAAGTGTTTCAGGAATTCGGTCAGGTCGTGCCAGTATTTTGCGACAAGCACCTTTCGTG
The DNA here is from genome assembly GCA_031392845.1 of Chloroflexota bacterium. Classification (GTDB taxonomy): domain Bacteria; phylum Chloroflexota; class Anaerolineae; order J036; family Brachytrichaceae; genus JANMVQ01. The sequence goes on along the minus strand of JANMVQ010000226.1, from coordinate 1,047 downwards.
GAATATCGCCTGGGCCCAAGAGATGGTACACACCGCAAAGACGCTGGGGATACCCCTCTTCGCCGGATCGAGTGCGCCGATCAGCGGCAGCCTCAATGATCTACACCTTGCGGGTGAGGATATTGCCGAGAGCCTGGGTCTGTTTTATGTGGGTGGTGAGGTGTATGGGATTCATAGTCTGGAATATGTGCAGTCTTTAATCGAGCAGCGCATCGGTGGGGAGAGTGGGATCGTGGCAGTTCGGGCGTATGAGGGTGATGACGTGTGGGCAGCGCTGGCGCGTGGCGAGTGGTCACGCGAGCTGTTTGAAGCTACCCTGTCGGCGGCTGTAACGGCCCACCCGGGCGACTTTCGAACGAACTGCGCGAAAAGCGCACTCGAGCCTGTGGCATTCATATGCGAGCATGCGGATGGCCATCGCCAGACCCATATCATGCTGGATGGGCATATCCAAGAGTTCGTGGCGGGTGTGCGGCTGCGCAGTGGCGAAATACGCGCGTCGACTTGTAACATGGGCGGTCTCGAAAACTTCGTGGTGAACTTCACCCACCTGGATCGGGAGATCCAAAAGTTCTTTCTCACCCGCCGCGCGCCAATCGCCATTGAGCGGGTGTTGCTGACTACCATGACTATCGCAACCTTGATGCATGCGCTCAAGGATCAACCGAGTCAGCGCGTGCTGACCCCGCATCTTGGTGTTGCTTACAAGCCGTTGCCATACACGCCGGTGCGCATCAGCGGCCGCAAAAGCCCCACTATTCCCAATGCGTGACCCAACGACGTAGATGCGCGACCCATCATCCCCAATGCGTGACTTAACTACGTAGATGCGCAACCTATCAACCCTGATGCGTGACTCAACGACGTAGATGCGCGACCCATCACCCCTGATGCGCGACTCATCTACGTAGATGTAAGACTAATAATCCCCAATGCGTGACTCAACTACGTAGATGCGCGACCCAACAACCTTGACTTACGACCAAAGCCCTAGCCTCTCACTCTTTAGATCATTCACTTGATCCATCTCAGGACGCACGCAGTAAG
>JANMVQ010000178.1:0-4759 GCA_031392845.1 Chloroflexota bacterium | reverse complement strand
TGACGATTCTGACAACCAGCCGCGAGGCGTTGAACGTGGACGGCGAGGCGCTCTGGCGGGTGCCACCGATGCAGCCAGATGAGGCCGGGCAGTTGTTTGTGGAACGGGCTGTGGCTGTGCGTAGCGAAGCGCCACTGAGCGTGCATGATGAAACCATCGCTCATATTTGCCAACGGTTGGATGGTATGCCGTTGGCGATTGAGCTGGCGGCGGCGCGATTGCAATCGCTGGGGCTGAGCGACATTGCGGCACGCTTGGATGACCGCTTTAGTTTGCTCACCGGTGGGCGACGCGGCGCGCTGCCGCGTCATCAAACCTTGCAGGCGCTGATTGATTGGAGCTATGACGCGCTGAGTGAGCCGGAGAAGAGTGTGTTTCGGCGGCTGGGGGTGTTTGTGGGTGGCTGGGCATTGGAACAGGCCGAGCAGGTGGTGAGTGATAGCGTCATTCATCCAGCGGCTGTGTTGCCATTTCTGACTCAACTGGTGGGTAAATCAATGGTAATCATCGGAGAGCGTGACCATCCGACACGTTATAGCCTGCTCGAGACCATTCGCGAATATGCGTTGGAGAAGATGCGCGAATCAGGGGAGGCAGATGCGATAACGCGTCGTCATGCAGAAGCCTTTGCTCAACTGGCCGAAAGAATCTATTTGGGTGTTCAGGGCAGCGATCAGCGTCAGTGGTTTACTCGGCTTGAGCGCGATTATCCTAACCTCTCTACATCGTTAAATTGGAGCTTGGAAGCAGCAGGCGACCCGGCTTTGGGTTGCCGGATGGTGAGTGTTTTACAACTGCCCTGGCGTAGCGCCACGTCGCATCAAAACGATGTTTGGCGCTGGGTGCATCTTGCATTTGATGCGCTGACTGATGATATGCCAGCCCGTACTCACGGCGGCGTTTGGTTGGGCCAAACCTTGGCCAAGGTAGCGCTTGCTGCGCCAGAGGCGTTGCCCAAATTGCAGCGGTCATTGGCCTACTACGAAGCGGCCGGCGATTTACACGGTATTGCCGATACAAAAGGCCAAGTAGGCATTTCCATGCATATGCTTCAGCCAAATGATCCCGCAGGCATGCACCTGCTAGAAGATGCGATTGCTTTGTCGAGATCGCTGGGAAATACCGTGATTGAGCATAATCAGATAAAGGGGTTGGCCTGGTTGTACAACACTAAAAACGAATTTGATAAAGCGGAAGGGCTGCGCCTCAAAGTTATTGCCGCATGCCGTCATACTGGCGACCTTGTCAATCTCACCTCACTCTTGTCCGAGCATGCAAATCAGTTGCTAGAACTGGCGAGGTTTGAAGAGGCGCTGAAGTGTGGAGAAGAAGCTGCACAACTGGCAGAACAGATCAACGATCCACGCGCAGAAGTGAACGCACGCGGCATCATTACCGAGAGCATTCGCTATCTTGGCGATGTGCCGCGCGCAGTGATATTGAATGAATCGCTTCTGATGTTTGCACGCGAACGGCTCGCCCCACTCGATCTTTGGCTCCCAATTTTATTGACGGCAAAGTCGTTAAATGATCTAGGAAATCATAGCCGTGCGCAATCGCTTTTGGACGAATTAATGATGCTCTTAATGGGTATGTTTGGCGCAAAGCACGGCTATTATAGTAATCTGTTTGATGCTGCCGCCTGTGTAGCGAGTGGACGTGGCGATGCCATACGCGCAGCCAAATTGCTTGCGATATCTGATGTTGAACTCACGATGATGAATGGGCGACGCTTTAGTAACAATGACATGGAAATCGCCCCCTACATCGCCAAGGCCCGCGCCGCCCTCGGCGAAGAAGCCTACGCCGCCGCCTACGCCGAAGGCTGCGCCATGACGCTGGATCAGGCGATTGCGTATGCACTCAGCCAAGACCCTAAAAGTCTCACCGCTTCCGAGCAGAAAGACCTTTAGGGTCTGTTTATGTGTTGCGCTATCGGCCGTGCATTCGGACGGGTGTGCGCTGCTGTGCTTGCACATCGGCACCATTGTTCTTGTGGCGTGGCAGCCGGCCCAGGCTTGGGTCAGCTACCGGCATGGTTGGCAGATACTTGGGGACTTGCCGGGCACGCGTCACTTGCTCGAAGGCGTAGGCCAGTTTGATTAGTGTTGGTTCGCTATACGCCCGGCCCATAAAGTTGATGCCAACTGGCAATCCCTGCACATAGCCCGCTGGCACGGTGACCAGCGGATAGCCAGCCATCGCCGCAGGCGACGTGCTGGCCCCCTGGAAGCGGTCACCATACAACAGATCGGTCACCCAAGCGGGCGAGGTTAACGGCGCGACCAGCGCATCAAGCTGATACTGATCCATCACCGCGTCAATGCCGCGCGTCCGACCGATGTCGCGGCTGCGCATCAATGCCGCCTGATAGTCCGCGTCCGAAAATGCCTCGTTCTGCGCCAACTCCATAAAGCCCTGGTCGAAGAACTGCAACTCGCGGTCGGCATTGGCTTCGTTGAACGCGATCACATCGGCCATGCTACGCACCGGCACGCCGGTGCGCGTGGCGAGATAGGCGTTCAGGTCACGCTTGAATTCGTAGACCAGTACTACCGTCTCGGCGTTGTCGGTCAACCATTCGTTGTTTGATGGCAAATTGGCTGGATCAACAATGATCGCACCGGCGTTGCGCATGGCCACGATGGCTTTCTCGATGATGTCATCAATATAGGCGTTGTAACCAAAGAAGTCGGACGTGCGCGGCACGCCAATCCGCGCGCCCTGCAAGCCGTTGGGGTTGAGAAACTGGGTGTAGTCGGTGTAGAACTTGCCAGTGCTGTCTTGGGTGGCCGCGTCGCGTGGGTCAATGCCGACCAATGCGCCCAGCACCGCCGCCGCATCGGCTACCGTGCGGCCATGCGGCCCAACCGTGTCCTGGGTGTGCGAGACGGGGATGACGCCCGCACGGCTGACCAGGCCGACGGTGGGCTTGATGCCGACGATGCCGGTCATGTGAGCTGGACAGGTGATGGAACCGTCGGTCTCGGTACCTAGCGCCGCCGCGCACAAGCTGGCCGACACGGCCACGGCCGAGCCGGAGCTAGAGCCGCATGGGTTGCGATCCACAATGTAGGGGTTATGCGTTTGGCCGCCGCGCCCGCTCCAGCCGCTGGATGAGAAGTTTGAGCGGGCATAGGCCCATTCACTCAAATTAGTTTTGCCGAGGATGATTGCACCCGCATCGCGCAGCCGTTTAGCGACGGTGGCATCGGCCGGCGCGGGTGCGCCCACCAGCGACAGTGAGCCAGCCGTGGTTTGCATCTTGTCGCCGGTATCGATGTTGTCCTTGAGCAAGATCGGGATGCCGTGCAACGGGCCGCGTGGCCCTCGCTTTTTGCGTTCCTCATCCAACTCTTTCGCGATTTTGAGTGCGTCAGGGTTAAGTTCGAGAACCGAGTTCAAAGCTGGGCCGTTTTGATCGATTTTCTTGATGCGCTTTATGTAGCGCTCGGTCAAGGTCTTGGCCGACAATTGACCGGAGGACATGGCAGCTTGCAGGCCGACGATGCTGGCTTCCTCAAGCCCATCTGCGCTCAACTCGGCCGCATCTTCGCGACTGAGTATAGACGGGCCATCTCCCTCCGCATACGCGGTGGCATGCATACCCAACAACGACGCGGTGGCGCCTGCGCCTGCCAACGCGCCCAACTTCAGAATGTCTCTGCGATTTAATTGCGAATCCTTCCTGTTTTTGTTTGATCGTGTATTTCTCATGTTTTGTCTCTCGGTTGGCTCGTGGTTATCCCCCGATCTGGCGAGCCTGTACACATCTTAGAGAAATCAGACTGGATAAGACTGACAAATTTGTCAACACACGTTGACAGTTTTGCGCTATACCTATTTAGCAGGAGGTTTTTTGAACCCATGGAGACAGTTTCATCGGGCAAGACTGTGGAGAAACACCCCTTTGGCGAACTACTGACACAATATCGGCGGCGCAAAGCGGGGTTAACACAATCGCATCTGGCTGAGTTGGCCGGCTATGATCAAGCCATCCTGGTGCGGATGTGCCAGGGTAAGAAAGACCTGACCGGTCCATCGGGTCGCGAACGGGTGGTACGACTCATCGAGACGCTGGCTACTGAAGGGGCACTCACCGTGCTGGATGAAGCCAACGCCCTGTTGCTGGCGGCGGATATGCCGCCGCTATTTGAACGCCAACCTAGTGAAGCTCGCCTGATGACTCGTCTATCGCATCTGCCACCTGGCCATCGCCAGCGTCGCACCAACCTGCCTGCACCACTCACCAGCTTCATCGGGCGTGCCCTAGAGGTCGCCGAAGTGCGGCGATTGTTGAACACTACACGCCTACTTACACTTACCGGTGCAGGCGGCAGCGGCAAGACGCGGCTGGCCCAGCGTGTGGCCGCCGATGTGCTGCTGCACTACAGCGAAGGCGTGTGGTATGCCGAGTTGGCTACGCTGACCGACTCTACGCTTATTCCTGATCTTGTCGCACGCGCGCTGGGTTTGGTTGTATCGAATCGACCTACCCAGGAGCTGGTACTGGATTATTTGCGCGAGCGGCATATCTTGCTGGTGCTGGATAACTGCGAGCACTTGATTGACGGCGTGGCCGAATTTGCGGTGGCATTGCTGCATGCCTGCCCGCGCGTGACGATTCTGACAACCAGCCGCGAGGCGTTGAACGTGGACGGCGAGGCGCTCTGGCGGGTGCCACCGATGCAGCCAGATGAGGCCGGGCAGTTGTTTGTGGAACGGGCTGTGGCTGTGCGTAGCGAAGCGCCACTGAGCG
>JANMVQ010000176.1:0-22104 GCA_031392845.1 Chloroflexota bacterium | reverse complement strand
CCGGCTGGGCGTGTTTTATGACAATCCCAACAACAAGACCTTCATCAAGATCAAGTCGAATGTACAGTTTGGCGCGTATCTGACCAGCACCCAGGTCATCACCAGCGAGATTTTGTTTGGCCGCAAAGTCTTTACCCAAACCGGCCAGATCGCAAAATTCTTTGAGGGTGGTATCTCGGCTTTCACCGGTAATCTAGGTCCGCTTGAGATGAATATCAGTAACGCCAAGCTTGTTGGCGATGCGGTCACCGATTTCTATGGCTTGAATGCTGGCACGATATTCGCCAAGTGGAATTCAAAGCTGGGTGGGCAAACTGGCGCAGGTATGAGTGGCCTCAAGCTGGGTGTTAACGCTGCCAGCAAGTTCCAGTTTGCCCTCAACGGCGGCACGGTGCAGTTCCCCACCATTCAGAACGGCATTTTCAAAGGTAGTGGCCTCGGCGGCACGGTCAGCGTGATCAGTGATACGGTGACGTTTACGGCGACGGCTAACTTGCAGATGAAGATCGCCGGTGGAGCCAAGAACCCGCAGGGTAACACTATTAACCCGGTCATGAGCATGATCATTCGCTCTGGCCCGACTGTGCAGGATAGCTGCCCAGGTGGCAACACCCCGACCTGCCAGCGTCGGGTGGATGGCCGCATCGATGCAATGACGATTGCGATTGCCAGCTTTAAGTTTGCGTTGGCCGGGGTGCGTCCGATTGGCGATGGCGGCTTTGCGGTGCAGACCGCCACGCTATCTGTGCCAAGCGTGTTGGCCGCGATTGCCGATCAGTCAGGCTCGACCGGCTTTACGGTGGCGGGCTTCCAGCTAAATGGCGATGGCTCGGTCACCGTGGCGGGCGGTCAAATTAACATCTCGGCGATGAAGCTGGGCAAGATCAGCTTGGGTGACTTCAAGCTGGGCTTCTTCCGCGAGGTGGTCAGCGACACGGTGTTTTATAAGGCGACTGGCTTGGTCACCATCGGGTTGCCCAACATGGACCCATCCGGTGGCTCGGCGGTGAAGGGTAGCCTGACCATCATCACCTCGAAAGATTTCGGCTCGCCTGGGATCGGCGACTTTGAAAAGATTGACGGCAGCTTGACCTTGCAGATCGGTGGCACCGGCTTGCCGATTGGCACCACTGGCATGATCCTGCGCAGCATTGGCGGGCAAGTGAGCTGGTCCCATACCACGACAGCCTTTACCGCGACGGTCAGCATCGGCTCGGCCGCCTCGTTTGCCGGCATCGACTTGATTCGCATGGATGCCTCACTGAGCGTGCAGGTCGATCCGTTCTTGCTGCGTGCGCAGGCCGGTCTTAAGCTGTTGAACTTCCTCGAGATTTCTAGTGTGGTGGTTGAAGTGGGCGATGGGGTGGGCTTTAATGGCTGTCCAGCCGGAGAAGAATCGAGGATTCCTGGTCCTGGACCTCTTGGGTTAATCCCCAATCCCGCTTGCGGCCCAGGCAAAGGCTTCCATGCCCACTTCCATACGAATAAGATCATCGTCACTGGCGACGTGGACTTGCGCATCGGTAAAGTGAATGGCGATACCAAGTTGCAAGGCTCGGCGGTCTACACCGTGGGAATGTCGCGCAGCCAAGTGCTCCCGCTGGTGCCACCGGTGTCGTTCACGCTGTTGAAGGCTTCGTTCCAGGTCGGTCAGTTCACTGTTCCGTACGGCTCGCACAGCACGGTGGGTGCGTTTGCCAACTTGCAAGTGACCGATCGGATTCAAGTGGGCGTGATGATGGACTTCAAAGAGGAATGTTGTCTCACCACTGCTGAGCGCGCCCGCGACAACAACGATGGCAAACTGTTTATCATCGGCACCAACTTCGAAGGCTTTGTCTTTGTAAACCCGAGCATGGTGCAGCAGATGGTGGCGCGTGGGGAGAAAGGCTGGCAACTAACGCACATCTCACGCAAGACCGGCAAAGCCATCGCTGGTCCGCTCGCACCGGAATTGATCGATAGCCCGGACATCGCCACCGCCGTGAGCATCCCGTTTGTTCTGACCGACACCGGCACGTTGATTGCTGGTCTGCACTACACCGGCACGGTCAACCCGGCCCCACAGATTAGCCTGGTGCTGCCGAACGGCATTACCTTGACCAAGAACACGATTAACCCGGCCACCCAGGAATATCACGAGGAGCTGGCCGCCAATGCGACCGAGGGCAGCGACATCAGCTTTGTGATTGGTGCAGCAGCCCCAGGAAATTATCAGTTGCTGATCGAGAATGCCCCCGCCCAATACGATCAGGTGCACTACACCCTGAACAACCCGCCCACGCTGAACAATGTGGTGTTGGGTGTTGGGCGCTTGCCATTGCTATTGAACTGGGATGCGGCTGACGCTGACAACTCGGATGCCAAGGTGCGGGTGTTGTTGGGCAAGGTCTACAGCGGCACGGCCCAGGCCGACATTGGCAGCGCGGTGGTCTTGAGCGACAACATCGCGCTTGGCGCAGGCAGCTTCCTTTGGAACACCGAGGGCCTCTCGACGGGTGACTATCAGCTCATCGTCGAAGTCTCCGATGGCAAGAATGCGCCGATCAATGTGATCGCTTCCAAGATTGTGTCGGTGGTTGACATCACGCCGCCGGCCGTGCCGACTGGTCTGCAAGCCGTGTCTGGCCCAGGCCGCTTGTCGGTGAGTTGGACGCCCAACACCGAGAAGGACATCGCCGGTTATGAGATCGGCTTTGGCTTTGTCAACGATGTGAATCAATTTAATTACTCGCGCGACATCGGCTTGAAGGAATCATTCACCGGCTTGGCCAACAACGTGCTCAGGCTGCGTGGGTCAGATGGCTTGGACATTGTGAGTAGCGAGGACATCGCCTCACCGGGTGCCGAGCGGCTGGATGCGCCGCTGTGGCTGCCAGTGGATGGTCAGACGATCTTCTACGGCATTCGCGCTTATGACCACGAGCGCCACTACAGCGCTTGGACACCACTGGTGGAGGGCAAGCCGTGGGACATCAGTCCGCGCGCTTGGACCCCATTCCCCAACGGGGTAGGCGGGGGTGGCTACGTCGAAGTGGCTTTCCCGGCCACGCTGGACGCCAATACCCTGGTGAATGGTGTGTTGACTGTACGCACGGCCGGCGGCACGCCGATCCCGGGGAGCACTGAGACCCTGTTGGATAGCGAGGGCAACCCGATTGGCCTGCGCTTTATCCCCAGCGTGCTTATGCCGAACGGGGCCTATAGTGCGGTCATCACCGGCGGGGCCAGCGGGGTGAAGGCCAGCGATGGCCGTAGCATGCCGGATAACTACACCTGGAACTTCAGTGTGCAGAATGCCGTCACGCTGATGCCGTTGTTGGCCCGCTAGGGATCAACGGATAGGCAGCGGACCTTCGGCGGATGTATGCGTGCATCCGCGAAGGTCCGTTTATCTGTTTTCCATCCGTTGATATGATCGGCCATGTGATAACGTCTACAAACTCCTTTGTCTGCTACGGCGACCTGGTCGCTGATCTAGTCATGCAAATCCCGCGCTTGCCGATCGTGGCCGATCAGTCCCAATTGGCGCGCTCGTTGACGGTGGAGCCGGGTGGGGCGGGGAACACCTTGATTACGGCAGCGCGCTTGGGAGCACAAGCGATTGCGTTGGGGGCGGTCGGCGAAGATGCGCAGGGCAATGCCATCTACGGCATGCTGCAGGACGAAGGTGTGATTATGGGCCATGCACAGCGCGGCGCGGGCAGCGTCAACGTGATTGTGCTGGTGTTTGTGGATGAGGCCGGGCAGCATGTCTTTATTGCCCATGATGGCACGGGCGAACCGTTTGAACTGGGTGCGCGCGAGCGAGAAGTCATTCAGCAAGCGGGCGCGTTCTTTATCCCGGGGTATTCCTTGGACGAAGGACGGATGGCGGCGGCAGTATTGCCGGCGATGCAAATCGCGTTGGAGGCGAACGTGCCCGTGATGAACGATCTGGGCCCAATCGTGCGTGAGGCTGATTTGCGCGAGACCGCCTTGCACGTGGTGGGCCACAGCTTGGTCACGCTGTTGACCGAGGATGAGGCGATGACTTTCACCGAACAACTGACCCCGTTGGAAGCGGCGCACGCTTTGCTGGAAATTGGCTCGCGTTATGTCATTCTCAAGCGCGGCGGGCACGGCTGTGCGGTTTACGACAACGAGCGCATCGTTGAGATTGAGGGCATTCCGGTAACGGTGCTCGACACCACCGCGGCGGGTGACTCGTTTGCCGGTGGCTTTATCGTCAATTGGTTGCAACACGCCGATATCGTGCGAGCGGCCAGATTTGCCAATATCGTGGGTGCGGCCAAGGTGCAGAAGATTGGGAGTGGCAGGCAGTGTCCGACTAGGGAGGAGGTGAACAGCCTGCTGAAATTGAGAATGACGAAAGTAAGCGTGACCGGTTGATGATTTCGTAATTCTCAATTCTCCATTCCTAATTTCCCTAGCTTCTCTATAATTCCTCGCAAATGTCCAATTCAATCGACGAACAAAACACAAGTGCTAATGCTGACTTTGAAGCAACGGCGGTCAAATTTGCCGATCTTAAGCTCAACCGACCTCGCTATGTAAACGTGAAAGGCAACCATCTAGTGGTGGCCTTGGTGGATGCAAAAGAATCTGGCTCCGCGCCCGAGTTGGTGGCCTTCAGTGCCTTGTGCCCGCACCAAATGGGTGATCTGTCTGGCGGGATGCTGGGAGATGGCGGTATTGATTGTCCGCTTCACTTCTATCGCTTTGATGTGCGCACTGGCGCGTGCATGTGGCCGCGCGATGACAGTATGAAGCTCAAGACCTATCCGGTGCAGGTCAACGCCGACGTGGTTTGCATCAAAGTCGAAGCACCCAGCTGGAAATAGGCTTTTCGGAAGGATTTTCGCTTAAAACAGCCGATCAACGGATGAGCGCATGTCACACCTGTGCAAGCGCGTGATTTTGCCGTGAGTGTCCGTGTATCGTTGGCACAGTTTGTTGCCAGATGCCTCCCAATGGGAGTATCCGTTTATTCGTTGAATATCCGATGATGGCTTTCATGCGCAAATTTCTGACGCGCACCCGCAAAGTGCCTACAGATTCTTTGCGCCCTTGGTGATTCTGCGGTCAATTATCTGATCAGCCGCGTGCATCCACAACGGCGGCGGTCAGCATAGCCAGTATGCCACGACGTTCGCAAAATTGGACAAGCTCACGGGCCTTGGCTTCTTTGCTTTGGCCAGGGATGGAGTCCTTGTCAACGCCAATATCGGCGCACAGGCTAGCCATTTCCTCCAGATTGAAGTGGGTGGCGATGAAGTCACGCAAGGCTTTGCTATCGAAGATGCCGGTTGGAGTGATGAATTTCTGGATTGTGGCTTTGACACCCATTGCATCGGCCGCATTGTGGATGGACGAATCGACAGTGTCTTTGCTTATCGCGTTTTCCAACGAGCGAACTGTCGTGGCGGTGTTGGAAATCTCGGTTGGCTTGACATCGTTGGTCGAGTTTTTGGCTAACATTTCCGAAGCGTTGTTGCTTTCAAGCTCAGCTGAAACAGGCCCAATGTTAATCTTGCGTTTGAGGGCGCGATTTTTATAGACGATATAAGTCAGCAGTGCGAGTACGCCGATGCCTAAAATCAACCACATGATATTGCCAGAATCCATAGTGATGATTGTGCAATAGATTGAATGGGTTGACAACTGAGGTAGCCTCATTCAAATAAAAAGCCCTGCGAGCTGGTTACAGTTCGCAGGGCTTTTTGCTTGGGTAAAAGCAACTCACGCCAGATGGCGGAATAGATCGTTTTACTTGGCTGGGGGCATGATCACGGTGTCGATCACATGAATAACGCCGTTTGATGCAGCGATATCAGTTGCTGTCACCTTGGCATCGTTGACCATGACGGTGCTGCCATCCACTTTGATGGTGACCTCGCCACCTTCAACGGTTTTGGCGCTAGTGAGTTTGACTACATCGGCGGCCATCACTTTGCCAGCCACAACATGATAGGTCAAAATCTTGACGAGTTTGTCCTTGTTCTCAGGCTTCAGCAAATCTTCAACTGTGCCAGCAGGCAACTTGGCAAATGCCTCGTCGGTCGGGGCGAACACAGTGAAGGGACCTGCACCCTTCAGGGTTTCGATCAACCCAGCTGCAGTGAGTGCTGCGGCTAGGGTCTTGAAGCTACCCGCAGCTACTGCTGTATCGATGATGTCCTTTGACATGGCCTCGGTCTTGGTCATCGCCGTCGTGCCAGTCATGGCTGCACCGGCCGTGAGCTTGCTTACATCTACAGACGCCGGAATCAGAACCGAATCAATAACGTGAATAACACCGTTTGATGCAGCGATATCGGCACTTGTGACTTTAGCACTACCGATCATGACAGTGCTGCCGTCGACTTTGATGGCAACATCACTGCCTTCGACTGTTTTGGCGCTGGTGAGTTTGGTGACATCAGCAGCCATCACTTTGCCAGCAACGACATGATAGGTCAGGATTTTTGTCAGCGCTTCTTTATTCTCTGGTTTCAACAGAGCATCGAGCGTGGCTTTGTCGACTTTGGCGAATGCCTCATCGGTTGGTGCAAACACGGTGAAGGGGCCAGCGCCCTTGAGGGTCTCAACAAGACCGGCGGCAGTGAGTGCTGCGGCAAGGGTCTTGAAACTACCAGCCCCAACTGCGGTATCGATAATGTCTTTGGCGGCGGGTGCAGTAGTAGCGGGGACTGCGGTCGCGGCTGGAACAGCAGTTGCGGCGGGGGCAGATGTCGCTACGGGAGCGGGTGTGGCAGGTGCTGCGCAAGCCGAGGCAAATATTGATGCGGCAATTACGAATGACGTCAACGATATATGACGACCGAACCTAGATTGATCAGACTTCATTTTTCAAATCCTCCAAAACAACGATAAAACAATACGAATTAACACAAAACACTGCGACTTGAGCCCAGTAATATCCAGTTAATATTTAGATATTGCTGAACGAGGTGGATATTAGAGAAGATTTCTGAGCAAAAGGTGATGGTTTCTTGAGTGATGTCCTAAGTGTGGATGAGTGTTTGACACACATTGACCCAATGAAAACCAAGAAAAGCGTGAGATTTTGCGTTTCTATTAGCGGGATTTAGCGGGATTCACTTTCTGGATAGCGTTGTTGAACCAGTTGCATCGCCGTATCATCTTTGCCTTTCAACGCTTCATCAAAAAATGCCACTAAATAATCTTCGGTCAAACGTAGCATAACTGGCCCGTTAATTGGACCTTTCAGCTTGAGCGTAGACGCTAGTGGCGAGAACAACCCGATGAGGGTGAAATCGTAGTGGCGGCTGCCACGCACTGAAACGCGCTGATGTGGGCCGCGCATGTGTTCGAAAAGTTGGGTCAGGCGGGGATCGTTTTTGGTGTTTGGCCCGGTCCATTCTTCGCTGCGCATGAACATAAATGGCTGACTCAGCCCATGTTGAATGATGTCGTCTGTTACCGGCTCTACCCATGGGTCGAGGCCAAAACCAGCCTTACAACGTTGGTCGATGGCACAGGTATTGACGACCGCACCGCCACCGGTGGAATGGCCGAACAGACCAATGCGTGCGAGATCCATGCGTCCGGCAAAACGCACATCATTAGTGTTGATTTTCGTCAGCTGGTCCATGACAAATCGCTGGTCCTGCGAGAAAACCTGCACCAGTGTTTGGGCGGACGACAAAAAATTTGTCTCGCCGCGCTCAGGCAGTAGGCTGCGTTTGTTCAGAATAATTCGGCCATCATTGAAGAGGGTGACCAAACCAGCATATGGATGATCGATGGACACGACGATATAGCCGTGGCTGGCCAACGCCTCGTTTTGGTTAGCACTGATGTTGCGGAAACCGCCCCAACCGTGTGAAGCAATCAGCACCGGATAGATCGCTTCGGCTTCGGACACGGGCACATCTATATAGGAATTGCTGCGCACCAGCCCGGTGTGATCCAGTAGAAATGAGGGCAGACGAATCCATTGGGCGATGGCCGGACCCACAATGTCCATGCGTTGCATCCACGGTGCAGGACGGGCGCTCAGGGGTGGGGTGGCCGGATACCAGATTTGGATCATCAATTCGCGCTTGTCGGTGGGGTCATCGGTGAAGATTTCGTCGCGGGCCTCATCGCGCAGGGTGATGGATGTGGTGCCAACCAAATATGCACCGCGCGGGGTAGGCAAATTCGTGACTGGAAAGATGATGGATAGTGCGGTTGCGATCACCAGTGCGAGGCTGCCCGTGATACGCCCAAGATTACGCACCAGGCGCACTACAGACACGCGTTGTAACAGCCAAGTGAAGACCAATCCACTCAGTACAACGTAGGCCGGGACCATCTGCCAGCGCACACGCTCAATCCACCCATGCAGGGCAAAGACGACGAGCGTGAGCGCTAACAGCCACTGCGGAACGATTTTGTGTAAGCGGTTAGGGAGAAGTGGGCGAAAAAGCAGTAAGGCCAGCAGGAATAAGAGAAGGATTTCAAGCACGCGCATGTTGGACGAACTATAGCGGCTTGGGCGGAAATACGACGGAGGACGGGAGACGGCGGACGATTTTCGTCCGCCGTCTCCCGTCCTCCGTCGCCTGCTACCGTCAAATTACTTCATCGGTGGCATCAACACGGTGTCAATGACATGAATCACGCCATTCGAAGCCTGAATGTCTGGGGTGATCACCTTGGCATTGTTGATCATAACTGTGCTGCCGTCAACCTTGATAGTGATAGAACTGCCTTCAACGGTCTTGCCGGTGGTCATCGCTGCAACCTCAGAAGACATCACTTTGCCTTCAATGACGTGATATTGCAGAATTTTTACCAACTTGGCTTTGTTCTCTGGCTTCATCAAATCATCCAAAGTCGCCTTGGGCAATTTGGCAAAGGCCTCGTCGGTCGGGGCAAGGATGGTGAATGGCCCAGTGCCTTTGAGCATGTTCACCAAACCCGCAGCTTTCAGGGCGGCGGTCAGTGTCTTGAAGTTGCCGGCGGCCATTGCGGTTTCGACCACATTCATGCTGCCGGTCGTGCCGCTCATAGCACCTGTGCCAGTCATCATCTCGGTACTGGTCATCATGTTTGTACCGGTCATTGCACCTGTGCCGGTCATCATCTCGGTGCCACTCATGGTGCCTGTGCCAGTCATCATGTCAGTGCTGGTCATCACGGTTGTGTCGGTCATGGTAGATGTGTTTGTCATCACTTCCGTCGCAGTCGGTGCCGTCGTTGACTCCGTTGTAGGTGTCTTTACCGCGGCTATTGTTGCAGCGGGCGCTACTGTTGCTGGTGCCGCCGTCGGTGTCGCTGCGCCACCACACGCTGCGAGCAGTAGCGATAGTGTCAGCGCAGTTGCTGCAAATGTTTTGGGTGTTTTTATCAGTTTCATAATCTCTTAAATCCTCCAATCGCAAATAGTAATAGCGCACTTCAGGACCCGTTAACAAACGTTGCCGCTTAAACGATCCGAAGCGCGACTTGCTTATCCTAGTGATTTACGATGATGTCGATAAGACTTCCTTTGCCTACGATTCTGTAGGAAAAACGATGATTCGACCTCAGAAAAAATCTGAAGGACTTCATATTCGCTATTAGTTAGCTATGAGTCAATATCTTACAAATAAGACACATTTAGAGTTATGCCGCGTCTATTTGCGGGCAATACGACGATATAGTTATTCCTATTTGAAAGGTATTGAGCTATGAGTGAGCTCTGCAGGAAAAATAAAAAGACGGCTGTAGGCGAAATAACGCCGCCTACAGCCGTCTTGATCAACTCAGATCAAACGGGTGGCAATACACCGTTCTTCACGCCGTGCTTGTAGCGGTCGGCAGTCTCTTCCTGGCTGGGAATCTTGCCGGTTTGGCGACTGAGCCGGGCTGCAATACGACCCAGCCGGTTATGATACGCCAGCAATTCGCGCTGGGCTTCTTGAGCGGGTAGATAATCTGGCTTCAGGTTGGGTATATCCCAATACTTTACCAATTCGTCTACGACCTGGGTGTAATACTCGGTCGGGCCGTAGTGGGCATGCTTGGCAATAACTGCCATACGCTGCTCGTAGTTGGGCATGATCGATCCGGGCATTTGGAACTTCAACATCACGCTGGTAACCAGCTCGACCATATTTGGATCCATCTGAATATGGGCGAGAGCAGCATCGCGG
Organism: Chloroflexota bacterium; assembly: GCA_031392845.1. GTDB lineage: Bacteria > Chloroflexota > Anaerolineae > J036 > Brachytrichaceae > JANMVQ01. Next base: position 11,956 of record JANMVQ010000176.1, on the reverse strand, counting down.
TAGAAGGCAAAGTGCAGCGTCTCATCTTTGGCCAGACGGCGCAGTACGGCGGCCAGACCTGGGTCTTGTGACTCACAGGCTTGCGCCACGTTGAGATAAAACACCATCGTAGCGCGCTCTTGAATGGTGGTGTAGACCATGGTCTCCAACGGGCTTTCCAAGCCGGTTGCGTGACCAATAGAAATCACCTCTTTGCGCAGTTTTCGGCGGGCCAATGCGTCGCCGTTGTTGGTCATCAGCAAGTAGGTATCGAGCAGGCAACTATGCTGGTCTTCTTCGGCGGTCCAGGTGTGCACAAAGTCGATCAGCACCTGCAACGATCCCTTGAAGGTGGTGTAAAGCTCGGTGGTGAACCACGGCAGGTTAACTTCAGTGAGCAGCGCAGTCTCGACGGCGAGATAAATTTCCGGGCTGAGTTGGCCGCGCTTTTCGTTTGGCTTGCGGATGATTTCGTCGTTGAAGAGATCTTCACGATTGGGCGGATTGAAATTAATGGGCAGAAAATCGTAATAACTCCAATCAATGCGGGCTGCCCGCTCGGCATGTTGGTCGTATAGTTCGCGTAGGCGACGCTCTAAGCGCACATCCACTTGTCCTTTAAGCATGGTTGTTTTCCTTGTCTGTAAATCTGAATTACACGTGGTAATCCAGGAAAAAAATGGCAAATCTAAAACTGTTTTTTGAGGTAGAGACGTACTACGATAATCATTACGTCTGGCTACAGAGTGACTTTGGTTGACGCAACAAATACGGGGGAACCGGAATTAATGTGACGATGCAGCTTGAAATCCGGGCGCGTATAGCATTAGCAGCGCAAGACCACGATAGTGGGGCGTTGTGTGATTGGACACATCAACGGTTTGAACGGGGAAAGTAAACTCTGCAGCGTGGAAAGTAGAAGTAGGCTGGCCAACACTTGCACCTGATTTTGCAACAGTGTTTCGAGCCGATCCATCCAAGCCAACACATCACGTAATACATAGCGCAATTCGCGCGTCAGCACACGGCCGACTTCGGGCGTTTGGACATGCAGTTGCCATTGGGCAATTAGTAGCCGGAGGGTGTCAAGTAACGTGTTGAATGCCTGATCGGGGAAGCTGCGCTGTAGCAGGATGATATGAACCATGAGCCGGGCGCGCAACACGATGGAGGTCAACCAGATCGCAACCCGGTGGGCCAAAGGCGACGTGAGAAAGGGTAGGGTTGGTTGCAACGATTGCCAGGGGACATAAGCTCGTTCAAGATAGCGCTTGAGCCACAGCAAACGAAAGGCACAAATGATGGCAACAATTGATGAAAGGGTGAATTGGGGAACATCTGTCAGCACCATCGCTGGCAGTATATGTTGCACAGCTGCATACCAGCCGAAGCCACACAGCGCCAGCAACACTGCCAACAATTGTGCAGTGCGGCTACGACTCGCCGGCAGATCGGCTGATGTGTGGGCCTGCCACAGTATTCGTGCGCCACTGAGCAACTGTTCCATTCCGACCCGTCTTCCATTCAACATGCTTAAAGCTATTATAGCGATACACCTTAAGCGCGCCGGGCAGAATCCAAAAGTGGCCTATGATTTTTATCCTCAAATGGGCGCCTAAATGTAATAAGGCCGCAGCATTTGGCATACAAGCCACTAGAGCTTTCAAAAAAATGGTTACTGACATCAACCAGTCACTTCAATTAGGATCTTCATCCCGCGCTCAAAGTGCTTGCCGATGTGACAACCGATCAGATACTTGCCAGGCTTATCAAAGACCCATTCGAGGGAGGCTTTTGCACCAGAGGTAATCTCAATCGCTTCAGCCCGTTTGCCGTTATTTTCCAGTGGTTTGCTGATCGAATCCGTCAGCTCTAGGATCATTTCATGTTCACGCTGGCCGGCATTATCGATGTTGAAGCGAATGATTTTGCCGACTGGAACACTGGTCTTGTCCAATTCAAATTTGAATTCGGACATTTTGACGTTGATCTCGATGACATCGCCGCTGGCTGCTGGCGCGGCTACTTTCGGAGTGTCAGTGGGTGCAAGAGTGGCTGGAGCTTCAGTAGGTGCTGCGGCTTTGGTCGGTGCAGCCGCTTTGGGTGCTTCAGTAGGCGATGGGGTTGCCGCTACTTCGGTAGGTGCAGCCGCTTTGGGTGCTTCAGTTGCCACTGCTGTGGCTACGGTTGCACCAGGCTGTACCGCGCGCTGTGGAGCAGCACAGTCGGCCAATACAGTGATTATCAGCAGAAGGGCAATGTTTTTTGAGTTAAGCATGTTCTGGTAATTTATTTTGTGCGCTTTGTGTGCCTTGTCGTGAATAGTTTGCGACACTTTTGGGGCGATTTGAGCCTAATAAGTCTAACGTTGCAACTTTGACCATTGGATTCAATCGCAAATATGAATTTATTGTTAAGGATAATCAAAGGCGTGGTTTCACACCATAAAATTTGTATACCTATGCGTATTAAACCTTTGAATGTTCTAATCGTGCTTGGTGTTGTTGCAGCCGCAATACAACTTGTTCCAATTTCGCGAACCAATCCGCCCGTTACCAAGGAACCCGCTTGGGATTCCCCTGAAACGAGAGCGCTTTATATGCGGGCCTGCGGCGATTGTCACAGCAACGAAAGCAAATGGCCCGCTTATGCCTATGTTGCACCTGTATCGTGGTTTGTAGCGCGCCATGTCAACGATGGACGTGAAGAACTCAATGCGTCGGAATTTGAACTTTCAAGTAGTTCCGCTCAGAAACTAGCCAACAAGGCCGCTAAAAATATTGAACGTGGTGCAATGCCTTTGTCGTCGTATCTACTCATTCATTCAGAAGCCAAGTTGACCGATGCCGAGAAGACCGCGCTGATTAGTGGTATCAAAGCCAGCTTCAAATAACGAAACTAGAGTGTCTACTTATTTCTATGTAGCCCGCCAGCCAAATTTCAGCCATAATCAACCCAGATTAGCGCACGGAGACGATAACCAATGGCCGACCGAAGAACGCCGCTTTACGATATCCATGCCCGCACTGCCAGTGAGATGATCAAAGGTGGCGGGGATTTCTTATTTCCATTAAATTACACCAATCCTGTTGATGAACACTTGAACACCCGCAATAACGTCGGCATGCAGGATTTGTCCACCATGGGTGAGGTAGATATCAAAGGGCCTGGAGCCGAGCGTTTGATTAACCGACTGTTGGTCAATGAAGTTCGCGATATGGTGCCGGGTCAAGTGCGCTATAGCAGCATGTGCAACCCTGAAGGCGGCATCGTCGATGATGTAACGGTCTATAAGTTTCACGATGAGCATTTCATGATCGTGACCAGCAGCGCTCCACGCAAAAAGAGTGCTCGTTGGATCACCGACCACGCCGTTGGTAGTAGCGCCTATGCCACCGATCTCACCGGCGCGATTGCCCTGATCGTGCTACAAGGCCCGCGCAGCCGCGAATTCCTTGCGTCAATTGCAAATCTTCATTCTTCGATCTCTAATCTCTCGAATCTAAAATTCTTCTACTTCACCCGCGGCACAATCAACGAAACCGAGTTGCTGATCTCGCGTAGCGGCTACACCGGCGAGTTGGGTTATGAGCTGTATGTGCCCTCGGAAGAAGCGATTGGCCTGTGGGAATACCTCCTTAAGGCCGGACGCGACTTCGGCCTGCGCCCGTATGGCGTGGCGGCCATGCAAAGCTTGCGCATCGAGAAGGTGCTGCCACTGGCCGGGCCGGACATCCCGCTAGATGAATCGCGCACGCCATTTCATCTTGGGCTAGACCGTTGGATTCGTTTTGACAAGCACGATTTTGTGGGTCGCGACGGCCTGTTACGGGTGCAAGAACAAGGCGTAGCCGAACGATGGGTTGGCTTGGTATTGGAGAGCAATATCCCCGCTCCCGCTAGCGCACGGGTGTTGGCGATGGCCGACTTCGCCCCGCAGCGCCGGGTGCGCAAGAGCGGTGCGCGGGCTGAGGAAGTTATCGAACCTAAAAGTGTGGGTGCACAAGTCGGTGTGATTACCTCCAGCGCCAAAGGCCACAGTGTTGGCAAGATGTTGGCTTTGGCCTATGTGCAAACTACCCATGCTTACCCTGGTGCTCAACTCATGGTCGAAGTTGCGGGCGAGCCATGTTCGGCCAAAGTCGTGCCTACGCCGTTCTTCGATCCAGCTGGGGCGCGACTACGTGGCAAGTAGGGTGTGAGGAAGTGTCAGGGGTATCGAAGTGTCGTGAGTGTCAAAGGTGCCAAGGTGTCATCGACACTAATGACACCTCCGACACTTCCGACATCCGCAATGCCCTATGAACAAGAAGCAAAAACATGAGTGTTATCACCCGATTTGAGGATTTAATCGCTTGGCAGGAAGCGCGCAAGCTGACCAAGATGATTCACGCATTGCTTAGACAGGGACCTTTGTCGAAGGATTATGGCCTGTGCGATCAGCTGCGTCGTGCATCCACATCCGTGATGACAAATATTGCTGAAGGGTTTGATTGTGAATCACGCATTGAATTTGCACGGTTTCTTGTGATTGCGCGTCGCTCAGCTGTCGAAGTGCAATCTCTTCTTTACACAGCATTGGATGATAGCTATATCATCCAAAAAGACTTTGAGATTTACTACGCGCAGGCCAATCGAACAAAGAACATTATCAACTCTCTCAAGCGTTCTCTCAATATTCAAAACAAATGGGTATCCGAAGAGAAGGCTGAGTATATGCTGGCGGAGATATCTAATGTGTCAGATGTGTCAGATGTGTCAAAAAGTGTCAAAGGTGTCGACGACACACTTGACACCTCCGACACTCCGGACACTTCCGACACCTCCTACTCCCTATGATTAATCGAAACTTTTTTAACACGATCGTCGTCGGTGTCGGCGGGATGGGCAGCGCGACTTGCTATCACCTAGCCAAACGTGGCAAGCGTGTCTTGGGGCTGGAGCAATTCGACATCCCGCATCCACGTGGGTCGTCGCATGGCTACACCCGCATCATTCGGTTGGCGTACTACGAACATCCCTCATACGTGATGTTGCTCAAACGCTCCTACGAACTCTGGCACGACATCGAGAAAGTGTCGGGCGAAAAGCTGCTGCACTACACCGGTTCGATTGATGCTGGTCCTGCCGACAGTTGGGTGTTCAAAGGCGCATTGCAAAGCGCAGTCCAATATGACTTGCCGCACGAGGTGCTGACCGGGATCGAGATGGCCCAGCGTTTCCCCGGTTATCGTTTCCCGCACGACTTGATGAGCCTCTATCAACCCCAGGGCGGATTCCTCACTCCGGAGCGCTGCATCGTCTCGTATGCCAACGCTGCGATGGATCTGGGCGCGGAGATTCATGGCCGCGAGAAGGTGCTGGGCTATGAGCCAACCGCGACCGGTGGTGTGCGCGTGCGTACCGATCGCGACGAATACGAGGCTGACTCACTGGTGATCACGGCGGGGGCATGGGATGCCAACTTGATGCCGCATCTACGTGGTTTGGCGGTCCCCGAACGGCAGGTGTTGGCGTGGCTGCAACCACAAAAGCCAGAACTTTTCAAACCCACAAACTTTCCGGTCTTTAACTGCCTGGTGCCCGAAGGCCGCTTCTATGGCTTCCCAGTACATGGCGTGCCTGGTTTCAAGTTTGGTAAGTATCATCATTTTGAGGAGACTGGCGACCCCAATCGCCTATTAGTCGACGAGAACGAGCCGCAACCGCGCGACGAAATCATGTTGCGCGAATTTGCCTCGCGCTACTTCCCGGATGGCACTGGCCCGACCATGACTCTCGCGGCGTGTATGTTCACCAACACGCCGGATGGCCACTTCATCATTGATCAACATCCCAATCTGCCGCAGGTGTTCTATGCCTCGCCGTGCAGTGGGCATGGCTACAAGTTTGCCAGTGTCATTGGCGAGATTATGGCCGACCTTGGCGAGCGGGGCGACACCCGCTGGGACATCAGTCTATTCCGTGCTGATCGCTTTGGTCTACCGCAATCGCAACTGTGGCGCGGCAAGACCCAGTTGGTGCAACATGCGCTGGGCGACCGGCATGGGCGTGGGGCGGTGGTCGTCGGGCGCGAGGCGAAGAGCGAAGGGCGAAGGGTGTGGGGCGATACCCGCGATCCACATTACTGGCAGCGCGATGCCGTCACGCCGTTTTGGTGATGAGCAACTCAGCGGATCGGCAACGGATCATCGGATGACCATAGCGGTAGTCAGTCATCGGTTGTTCCACTTTGATTACACCCTCATCCGCGCCATCGTATAGGCATCCACATACACCCCATCGCGAAAGGCATAGCCACGGAGTATGCCTTCTTTCTCGAAGCCAAATTTGGTGTACAGCGCCAGTGCAGCTGGGTTGTCGGTGAAGACTGTCAGCTCCAATCGTTTTAGGTTGAGCCATTTGTCGGCCAGATCCACTGCCCCTTGCATCAGTGCGGTGCCTACGCCTTTGCCCTGCCAATCGTCGCGCACACTCATGCCAATCTCTCCCACGTGGCTGCGACGAGGATTGTTGATCATCACACCCAACCCTAAATTGCCAACTGGTTCGTCATCGACCACCGCCAACAGGTGATAACGACCCTCGGGGCGTTCGGCGATGCGTTTACGGTATTTTTCTACCGAGGTATAAGGCACTTGCAGTGTTCCCCACACCGCTTTCGGCGCTGTGTTTATGCGATGAATGGCTTCTGCGTCACTGACTTCGGACTGGCGGATCAAAATATTGGGTGCGTTCATGATTTTCTCCTATAAATAAACTTGATGAGAATGAAAAACAAAAAGAGCCGATGGGGTTGCCACCGGCTCTTTTAGAGAAATTCAGACTGACGAACTGTTTATCGCCTGACGTGATCTACACAACCAAAAGCAGCCGTGGCGCTTATATGCGCGACAATACAACACTGCATAATGGTTTGAAGATTTGCGATCAACATCTTGCCAAGAGTTGTAGCACATTTCTTTGTGCTCTGTCAATACTCAAAATTGGACACAGACAAACACGGATGCACACTGATGTTTTGAACGCGGATTTGCAGGATTTCAGGATCAATATCCGAAAAATCCTGTTATCCTGAAAATCCGGGTTCCATTCCCTCCGTATCCCAAACTCTTACCAGCGCGTCAGTTGTGGCCCGAAGTCGGCTTCGTAATACGGTGAGACCATATGCCCGCGCGGCAACACCTCATCAACTTTCTTGTTGTCGTCGTCGGTAATTTTCACGTCGAGCGCCTTCAGGTTGTCCTCAAGTTGCTCCATGGTGCGCGGCCCGATGATCGGTGAAGTCACACCCGGCTGGGCCATACACCAGGCGATGGCGAACTGCGAGAAAGAAGCGCCTCCGCCGCGCTGATTGACCAGCGCCTCAAAGCCTTCGATCATGTCAAACGCCCGGTCGTTCCAACGTTTGGCCAAGATGGGGTTGCTTTTGTAATCGACAAAGCGTGCGCCTTCGGGCAGTGGCATGTCGCGCTTGTACTTGCCGGTTAGCAAACCGCCAGCCAGTGGGCTCCACGGGATGATGCCAATGCCATAACTTTGCGCCAGCGGCAACAGCTCGCGCTCGATACGCCGATCCAACAGGTGATAGGGTGGTTGCTCGCACACAAAACGATTGAGGTTAAGTTCTTTGCTGACCCAAATCGATTCCAACACCTGCCAGGCCGCGAATGTACTGGTACCGATGTAGCGGACTTTGCCCGCCCGAATCAAGTCATCCAGCGCCCGCAATGTCTCATCAATCGGCACAGACGATTGTGGGCGGTGAATCTGGTACAGATCGATCCAATCGGTTTGCAAGCGCTTCAAACTGGCGTCGCACTGTTGGACAATGTTTCGGCGAGTGTTGCCAGCCATATTGGGATCGTTGTCATCCATCGCCCCATGCACTTTGGTCGCCAACACAATGCTGTTGCGCTTGCCGTTGCGCTTGAGCGCTTCGCCAGTCACTTCCTCGCTCCGGCCTCGGCTATATACGTTGGCCGTGTCAAGAAAGTTGATACCCGCGTCGATGGCGCGGTCGATAATCACGTATGAATCTTCGGGGCTGGTTTTGCCACCAAACATCATGCAGCCTAGGCAGAGTGGGGTGACCTTCATGCCTGTTCGGCCAAGTGAACGATATTCCATAGTTTAGAAATTTCCTCCGGTGTAATCCTCGCAATAAACAACGCAGTGTAAACACATCTGTCACACTGCATAGACAAGTAAATCTAGAAGATTTTAAGCCTTTTCTGGCTTTGCCCATTGACTCTCAGAACAAAAATTCTATAATTAGATCAGCAGATAAACAGCCAGTCAAAAGGGGCCGTTTGTCGTGAGCGCTTAGACGCCGCGATAAATAGCCCCTTTTTTTCTTTTCCATCTGGAGGTAAACGAATGAATAAGTTAAAAAGCTGCGGATTAAAAACTCATCTAGACGTAGGTCAAAGACGTTCAACATTTGCGTAAACAATCCCCTCGAATGGGAGGCATTTTTTTCTAGCAACCACGACAGGCAACAGCGCGTCGAGTGAGGTGTGCAAATCTATCGTTTATCGGGCTATGGCAATGGGTGGGTTCCTATACAGGAGGCAAATCAAAATGTCGCTGCGACGAATTAAGGCGATTTTGCTTATTGTCGCATTGGGACGGCAAAAACGCATAGACAGGAAAGCAAAAAGCTCCTTTGTGGCCGATCAAGTTTCTCAGGCGCGAACGACCACATCGGAACCGGTGCAACAACCACCTCAACCAGCACTCTCGAAAGAGAAGAAGGGAGGAAGCCGTGCCGACCAATTATTCCACTGAATACATAAACGTTAGCACGGTAATTGACGCCCGTCAAAACCTTGCAAACAAATTCGTTAGCACTGCTAACGATATTCTAGGACTTGCTCAGTCTCATGTCAATGGGGGTGCAGAATGATAGCGTCTACACCTGCAGAATATCTATCTGCGCTTCACCCCAGCGAACGATTCGAAGTTGCCATTGTCAAACAGAACAAGTGGGTAAATCCTGCCAAGGGCGACAAGGCCACACGGGTTCACGCCGCCATCTACGACAGCCCATCACTAGCAGAGGAAGCTATCGCCTGTAACGCCAAAAATGCCATTGGCTTGTATACGAGTGTCAACCCAACGTGGCAGCGGGGTTCTGCGCAAGTTGACCCCGGACGAATTCGCAGCTCTGTCAGGCGATTCGCGCTTCATCGGCGGATGCATCGCAATGTCGGACGATCTAGCGATTGTGTTCGTCGATCAGGGCGAAACGCCAATTGCATACATTGGTGGACGCGCTGCAATAGTGCTGACAAACGATCTGATCATCAGCCTGATCTGTTTTTATTAATCGAAAACGGGTTCTTACGCAAATTTGATGGTTGAGCCATTTCAACCGCCATATGCAGCCTTAAGACAACACAAATCCGGCATATATGGCGTTCTGTGACAGGGGTCCATCAAAAGTGCGTTTGATCCATAAAACGACCGCACCTGGGAAGCGAGTTTGCGTTGACAGGTGCAGATCATTGCGGAACAGCAGCACAGACACAATTATAAGTACTTTCAGGGAACACCAGGCCCAGTGGGCATGTTTTTAGCGTGCCGCGCAGGCAAATGCGAATCGACTGATTGCTTTGGCTGTCAAGGGGTCGTTGCGACCCCTTGACAGCCAAAGCTGGCGATTACCATTAGGCAGAGCGAACACGCGGGCAGATAGGTAACCCCACAAACCTACTGAAGATCAGTATCTTGGAAGCTGTTGAGTCAATCAGATATCAGGCGTCTCGGCTGGGTCATCACCTCCTGTGGGTAATTCGGGCAACTGAGTTTGGCGTTTGAGACGCTGTTTGAAACGAAAGGACTCGGCGCCGAGAAACTCAAGGATGTGGGCGCGATGGGTGAGGCGGTCGAGCAGGGCAGCGGTGAGGGTCTCATTGCCAAAAACCTGCACCCACTCGGCAAACTTGAGGTTGGAGGTGATAATTAAGGCGACTCGCTCGTGTAGGGCAGCACAAAACTGAAACATGAGTTGAGCACCCTGATTAGTGAACGGGATGAACCCCAATTCATCCAGCACGATGAGTTGATGACGTCCAGCCGCGGCAATGAGACGCTCGACTTGATGCTGTTCTTGAGCCAGCAACAGCTCATTGACCAGCGAAGCCGCATTGTAAAAACGCACCCGCCGGCCCTGTCTACAAGCGGCCAAGGCAAACGCCGTGGCGATGTGCGATTTAGTTCAGCCATTGAAATGACCTCCTGAGTGCTGATGCTTGTGGTATCGAGCCAAAATAGCGTTAATTATGTCGGCGCGATCTTCAATTAACCATAAACTTGACGCTGGGTCACGCGAGAGATATTGAGCAGGAATCGTTCCATCATAGATTCGACAGTGAATGTAATTTGCACTAAGCCCAAGATGCCGAGATAGACCCCGCGTTGTCCAACGACCATCGATCTTGTCGAGTGACCGCCGCGTGTATCCAATCAGGAACCAGTCGTGTCGGACACGGATTTTTTGCACTGTGACTACAACGACATGAGTGCGCCGAGCAGAATGAAAGCCCTCAGTGGTCAATTGTGCAGCGATTTGTTCATCATCTAAACCATGTAAACACAGCTCATGGACGCGCTCAACCATTTGGCCATAATTGCTCATGTCACGTTCGCGCAGCACATTTGGCCGGGCCTCGACAATTGTGTAATGCCCGGAGATCCAAACAATTTTGACTTCAATCCGATCAGGCGCCAATCGCTTGAGAATGACCTGCGAGATTAAGCTGCGCAGCAATTCCTTTTTTTGTGGGCCGGAGATTTGCCCGCTGTTCCACAAGGTAGGCAGTGTTTCTGAAATATGCTTAAACTGTTCGCGCAGCTGGGGAGTAAGGTGAGGCAATATTGGTTCAGCCAGAAACCGGTTGTAGTCTTCTTGGGTTTGATTGAGCTCACGCAATTTTTCCTCCCATCGCTGTTCCAAAGTGTTGGCGACCAAACGATTGTCAGGATCAACGCCATTGTATTGGCGCTCAGCCAAGCGAGCCTCATACTGGGCGCGTTTGAGCCGTTCCTGCCAGTGGCGGGTCAATTGATCTCGCTCGGTACTTTGCTTAAGCAATACGCCTTCGAGCGCATTCAACTGGGCCGGACGAATTGCTTCAAAAAAAGCTTGAATGACCACGTCATCAATGGCCGTCATATGGGCCGATTGGCAACGTTTGCCTGCGACACGCTTCTTCAGCGAATCGCAGACGTAATGGGTTTGTGACCTGTAGATCAAATGCATGTGATGTCCACACATGCCACATACCACCAGGCCCTGCAACAAGGCAGCGCCTTCTCGTGCTACACCCTGCGCGCGTTTGGCCATCTCTTCAAACCTGGTGTGATTTTGCCGCAGACGCGTCCGATTGTCTATGTATTGCTGCCAGGCGATGTAGGCCGGATAGACATCATGTTGCACATGAATCCACTCCTCCATCGGCATACGTGGTCGCCCGGTCGCCGGTCTTCCAGGTTTGTAACGGGCGGGATTACCTTGCCGTCGTCCATAAACAAAGGCACCAGCATAAGCAGGGTTACTTACAATGGCCAAGATCGCAGCGTCGGTTGCTTGCTTCCACAATGTCTCACCACTCCGACTACCACCGTGTTGTCGGCGCGGTAATGGGATATTCTGAGTATTCAGATACCGTAATACGCGATGACAACTTCCCAATTCAGCAAACTTAGCAAATACCAACTCAATCGTGTGTTGCACTTGTTCATCGGGATCCTTGACCACGCTTCCATCGACTAAACGTGTCAATCCGGTGGGCAACACTTGTCGATAGCTGCCTTTACGAACCTTGCTCAGTCGGCCGGCATCCATTCGTAAATGCAGGATATGAAGTTCAGCCTCGGCTAAAGTCCCCTTCATTCCCAACAGAAGGCGATCATTGTAGAGGCGTGGATCATAGACCCCATCAATATCGGCAATCAGCGTTCCAAAAATAGC
>JANMVQ010000231.1:0-5991 GCA_031392845.1 Chloroflexota bacterium | reverse complement strand
ATAAGCCGTGTACTGTGACTTGCCCGTCATCGCCAACACTTTCGTGATCGCCGCAGTCAGCGAGGTCTTACCATGGTCGATGTGTCCCATCGTCCCAACATTCACGTGCGGCTTATTGCGTACAAACTTTTCCTTTGCCATGTTGCCTTACCTGCTAATAAATTTAGTGTTCTTCAATCAGCTAATCTTAGTGTGGCGCGCAAGTGCGCGACAAAAAAAATGCGCCACCGCGCATCTAGTTTTGCGCGATTAAAAAACCATTGCGCAAATCTAAGCCCACAACCAGGTTTGAACTGGTGACCTCACCCTTACCAAGGGTGTGCTCTACCAACTGAGCTATGTGGGCATATTAAGTTGAAAGACCAAAGTCAAAAGCAAAAAGTCCACTTTCAACTTGGAACTTTCAACTTTTTACTTTGAAGTGGGCCGGATAGGACTCGAACCTATGAAGACTAATGCCAGCGGATTTACAGTCCGCCCCCTTTGCCGCTCGGGACACCGACCCTTAACTAGCTCTTAGTTTTGATTCCTTAGTGCTAAGTTACTTGCTAAGGACTCAGGACTAAGCACTCATTACTTCACTGAAGCCGACGACGAGAGTTGAACTCGTAACCTATCGATTACAAATCGATTGCTCCGCCAATTGAGCTACGTCGGCACTTTTGCTATTGTAACTGGCAAGCGATTAGATTCGCCAACCCGTCTTGGCGAATAGCGATTCTACCTGTACGTTTTCTTGCGTCAAGGACAAAAAGTCGTAAATACAGAATCTGAGGGACTTATTTAAGTAGCTCATTTGTTCTGTCCGTTCAGCATTGCCCAAGCCGATTGCGTATACATTAGGCAATATGTGGAATAGGTTTTGACCACGAATCACTCGAATCAACACGAATTATTGATGAAGATTCGAGTGATTCGTGGCTTATTTCGCATAACGCCTATTTACGCCATCGCTTCTGCTGTTTGCTTGGCAGCTCGGGCGCGCTCGTCTTTGCGCAGAATCTTCTTGCGCATGCGGATGCTCTTCGGCGTGACTTCGACCATTTCATCGTCGTTGATATATTCGATGCAGTCATCCAGCGACAAATCGCGCGCTACCTGCAAGCGACTGGTGTCGTTGTCTACCGCACGCATGCGGAAGTTGGTCAAATGCTTGGCCTTAGCGACGTTTACTTCCAGATCTTCTGGACGCTGGTGCTCGCCTACGATCATGCCTTCATAAACTTGGGTGCCCGCCTCGATAAACAGCACCCCGCGTTCCCACGCGCCACGCAGACCATAGGTGAGTGCCAAGCCATCTTCCCAGGCGATGAGTGAGCCGCGGTCGCGCTGGCGGATTGGGCCAGCCATGGGGCTGTACCCGGCGAAAAGAGCATTAGTAATGACCGTGCCGCGTGTCGCAGTCAAGGCTGCGCTTCGGAAGCCCAGCAAACCACGGGTTGGAATCTTGTAGTGCATGGTGACGATACTATTGTCGCCATGCTTCATGTCCAGCATTTGGCCCTGGCGGGTTCCCAACATCTCGACCATCGCGCCCAGATATTCTTCCGGCACTTCAACAAATAACTCTTCGTGCGGTTCAGTCTGCTTGCCGGTTTGTGGGTCGATCTTAAAGATCACTTCGGGCTTGCCCACTTGGAACTCAAAACCTTCGCGCCGCATAGTCTCGATCAGAATAACTAAATGCAACTCGCCGCGTCCACTGACCACAAAAGTGTCCGCGCTAGCGCTGTCTTCGACCTTGAGCGACACGTTGCTTTCTAGCTCTTTGTATAGGCGCTCACGCAATTTTCGGCTGGTGCTCCACTCACCCTCGCGTCCGGTAAATGGGCTGGTATTGACGCCGAACTGCATTCGCACGGTCGGTTCTTCCACTCGGATCGGCGGCAGCGCCTTTGGGTTAAGGGCGTCGGCGATGGTTTCACCGATATAAATATCTTCGATCCCAGTCACGGCCACGATATCGCCTGCTTGCACCGTTGGCAGCTCGACACGATCCAAGCCCTGATGCGTAAAAACATTGGCGAGGCGGCCTTTGAAATGCTTGCCATCGGTGTCGATGCGCATCACTTCCTGCTGCTTGCTAAGCGTACCGCTGGATAGACGCCCGATGGCCAGACGACCTTTATACGGGTCGTAGCCCAGTGTGGTCACCAGCAATTGGGCAGGGGCTTCCGTATCAACCTTGGGGCCAGGGATGTACTCGACGATCAGGTCGAACAGCGGCTTCAAGTCCGGCGAGAGCTGATCAGGCAAGCGTGAGGCTTGCCCAGTGAGGGCGTTGGTGTAAATGAGTGGGAATTCGGCCTGTTCGTCGCTGGCCCCCAACTCGATGAACAAATCGAAGGTGGCATTGGCCACCCAGTTTGCCCGCGACATGGGACGATCGACCTTGTTGACCACGACGATAGCCTTATGGCCCATCTCCAGCGCCTTGCGCAACACAAAGCGGGTCTGCGGCATCGGGCCATCGACCGCGTCGACCAGCAGCAACACGCCATCGACCATGTTCAACACGCGTTCCACCTCGCCACCGAAGTCGGCGTGGCCAGGGGTGTCGACGATGTTGATCTTCATGTCCTTATATGTGATCGCCGTGTTCTTGGCCAAGATCGTGATGCCGCGCTCGCGCTCGAGGTCGTTGCTGTCCATGACGCGCTCGGCCACGGCCTGATTTTCGCGAAAAACATGGCCCTGCTTGAGCATGCCGTCGACCAACGTGGTCTTGCCGTGGTCGACGTGGGCGATAATCGCGATATTCCGGATGTCTTTTCTTTCTGTGATTGCCATAGTAGCTGCCAGCCTTCAGCTATCAGCGGTCAACAAGCAGTGAGCCAGATGCGGCGTCTGATAGTGCTATACAGTCCAAAGGGCGAAGTACGGTAATCTTGAGACAAGATTGACAGAAGCACTTCGCCCTTGAGAAATGTTTGGATTAAGTCTAAGTCGTGCTATTTTACCTGAAAGCAATTCTTGGGTAAGAATTAAGGGTTTTTGAATGACACAGGAAAATCTAAGTCGCTGGCTCACTCATCTTTCGGGTGATGCTTTACGTCTGCCGATTGAGCAATGCGTGTCGGACCACCTCGGCCGCACATGGCATGCGGCGCAGATCGATGATAAATCCGATCGGGCCTCGCATCCGAGTGCCACGCTATCCGATGGAACCTTTACCATTTTTGTGAAGTTAGGCGAAGGCCCTCGTGCGGCGGATCAATTCCGACAGGAAGCGTATGGGTTACATTTGCTCACTGCCCGCTCGGGTGTGCTCACGCCGACAGTGATTGCCACGATCGACTTGGCAAACAAAGACAACAAGGATCAGGCGCTCATCGTTATAGAGGCGACAACTGAAATCGTCGAACGCGAGCCCATCCATTGGCAGCAAATAGGGCAGGCGCTGGCACAGATTCATGCCGTAAAAGATGACTATTTCGGCCTAGAAACACATTGCTACTGGGGCAGCCTTTATCAGAATAATTCGCCACTCGCGGACTGGCCCGATTTTTTTTGGCAACGTCGTATTGAGCCGCGTTTGAAGGCGGCGATCGATTCCGGAAATCTTCCACGTGAGCTGATCGCGCAGGTCGAACAATTGCGACCGCAGCTTCCGGCGCTGTGTGGCCCATATGTCGCGCCCTCCTTGTTACATGGTGACGCGCACCAAAATAACTTTTTGAGCACGCCCAAAGGAGCAATGCTGATTGACCCATCGGCCTATTTCGGCCATCCTGAACTTGACTTGGCCCATATCGATTTCTTTGCCCCGGTCCCTCCAGCGTTTTTTCAAGGCTATACGGAGATCATGCCATTAGATCCAGGCTTTAAGCACCGCCGCGATCTATGGCGCATCCCCGCTTGGCTGGCCATGATTGAAGTAGAGGGTGCGCAACATGTGGACACCCTGAGCGAGATCGTGCAACGCTATTACAATCAATAAGTGAGCCCCGACGCCGATAAGCCTGCCAGCCGGTTTGCCAAATTTTCCTTACACCGTATCGACAACGACCAACGCAATTTTCTGCTGCATGTGCTGAATGGCATCTTCTTTGCCATGTCCGAGGCTATGACGGACATACAACTTATCACTACGGCGTTGCTTAGTCAATTGACGACTTCGAACGTTTTGATCGGATTGTTGGCCCCGCTGCGCGATACCGGTTGGTTTTTGCCGCAATTGTTTATTTCGAATTTGGCCGAGCGAGCGCCGCGCAAAATTGTGTTCTATCGCGTTTCAACCGTGTTTCGATCGGTTGGTTGGGTCGGGTTAGTGCTCAGCCTAGTCCTACTCGAAGATCCGACCCAATTGCTGTGGGCATTTTTTGTATGTATGAGCCTGATCGCGTTTTGGGCTGGGGTCGGGGGGATCGGCTACATGACGGTCACGGCCAAAGTGATTCCACTCAAACAGCGTGGCCGACTGTTTGGTGTGCGCGAATTCTTTGGGGGTGTACTGGGCATTCTGGTAGGCGGTTTGAGCGCCATTATTCTGAGTGGCAAAATTGGCCCGCTCACCCTGTCCTTCCCGCATAACTATGGCGCATTGTTCGCAATCGGCGCAGTATTCTTTTTGCTGGGATCGGTGTCGTTTGGATGGATCAACGAGCCGCCCGATCTCGTGCCCACTCATAGGGTTTTATTCGCCAGTCAGATGCAACGAGCCTGGCAAGTGGCGCGCCAAGATGCCACCTTTCGGCGCTTTGTGCTGACGCGGGCCGCCATTCTGGTTGCCCGTTCTGGCGTGCCCTTTATTACCGTGTATGCCAAACGCTATGTGGGCATCAGCGATGTCTTTATCGGCACGCTGGTTTCGATCACGCTGGGCAGCGCATTGTTGTCTGGCCTATTTCTCGGTTGGCTGAGCGACCGACGTGGCAGCCAAGTTGTCGTGCGCTTAGCAATCCTAGCCGGAATTATTCAGGCGTGCATGGCATTATTGTTGATGTTCACTCACTTTGCGCCTTTGGTTGCCGTGGCCTTTATCCTGGGTGGCGTTTCTAACGCCGGGTTTAATGTCTCCATCGCTCCGCTTTTTCTGCAAATTGCGCCCGAGCATCAGCGCCCGCTTTATATTGGTTTGGGTAATACGGTGCTGGGCGTGGTGATGTTATTGACCAGCCTGGTTGGCTTGATCGTCGCATGGTGGGGTTATGCCGCGCTGTTTATTTTCTGCTTGGCCTGTTTTGGGTTTGCTTTGGAGCAGGTCAGTCGGCTCAAGTAACGACTCGGCTCATCCATGCTGATACGATAATCGTGACCTTGCTCAAACCATGAATCACACCGATTACGTTGATCTATTGCGCCCAGCCATTCTCCATGGCGGCGTGTGGGCTGATCTGGGTAGCGGACGCGGCGCGTTTACCCTGGCGCTGGCCGAACTGCTCGGGCCCGGGGCAACAATCTATTCGCTCGATCGTGACGCTGCTGCACTGGCCGACCAACAACGGACGATGCAGTCGCAATTCCCCAAAATTGCGTTGCACACGCTGGTGACCGACTTTCGTCAACCCAATCCACAGGTGCCCTTGTTGGATGGCATCGTAATGGCCAACTCGCTGCACTTTTATCATGACTGGTGGGCTGTAGTGCAACACGTGTGCGGCTGGCTGAAGCCGGGCGGCGCGTTTGTGCTGGTCGAATACGACACCGATGCCAGCAACTATTGGATGCCCCATCCACTCAGTTATGAAACATGGGCAGGGATCGCGCCGACATGCGGATTACTCGACACCCAGCGCATCGGACACAAACCCACCCGTGATGGACGGGGGTTTTACTCTGCGCGCAGTTTTAAGCCATCTCCCTAAACCGCATATACCAGGTGAATGTCCTCCGGTTCCAGGGCCAATAGTTCGGGATCAGGCTGATGAGCCAGCACGCAGCCACGCCGTGGATAGTAGTGAATCGTGTTCTCGGACGGCGTGGCGGATACATATACCAAGCACGGGTAAGAAGTGCGGTTTTGCGCCAGCAGAAAAAGGCAGGTAAAAC
>JANMVQ010000143.1:0-18589 GCA_031392845.1 Chloroflexota bacterium | reverse complement strand
TTGCGGCTGCTGCTGGTCGGGCTGGCCTTGATTCTCTTAAACGCCTACATGACGCTCCGCCACGTCTGGCTTACCCTGCGCCACTATGGTTCGCGTTCTCACATCCTTTGGCTCACCCTCAAACGTCTTTCCTTGCTCCTGCCCATCTCATCGAGCAGTTGTTTGGCATTCGTCCCATTGTCCAACTTGCTCCTGGCGACCCTTTTGTTTGATTTCGTGATGTACTGATTATTTCGATATTGGCGACGCCGCGCTGTTCTTTGGGCGCGAGGCATTGACGGAAAAGCTGCTGTGCCGGCTGCGCCCGGCCCGCACTGCCGAACCCGACCAAGCCGGCTGGCGTTTTCTCGCCATTGTTGGCGCATCAGGCAGCGGCAAGTCCTCGCTGGCGCGAGCGGGATTGGTGCATGTACTACAAAGCGGCCAACTTGTGGAGGGCGGGGCTGCAGGCAATGGCTATACCCACACTGCCGCCTGGCTGTATCACATCATTACGCCAACCGCCTATCCGCTCAAGTCGCTGGCGGCCAGCCTGACCGCCGATGTCGAATCCACCAGCGCGACGACCACCTTGATGGATGACCTGCAAAAAGATGCGCGCAATCTGGATATTTACGCGGCGCGGCGTCTGGCGCGGCATGGCGCACCGCACCTGTTGCTGTTGGTCGACCAATTCGAGGAACTATTCACCCAATGTGAGGATGCAACGGCGCGAACGGCCTTTATCGCGGCGTTGATGGCAGCCACGGCGGATGAGGCCCATAGCAATGTCACCGTCGTCATTACGTTGCGGGCCGACTTTTACGCCCAGTGCGCCCAATTTGATACGCTGCGCGAGCGGCTGGCGCGGCGGCAGGAATACATTGGGGCGATGAGCGCGGTTGAGCTACAGCAGGCTATCGAATCCCCAGCCACCCGTGCCGGTTGGCAATTTGAACCCGGTCTGGTAGGCACGATGCTGGATGATGCGGGCAATGAACCGGGTGCGTTGCCGTTGCTCTCGCATGCGCTGATGGAAACATGGAAGCGGCGCGAGGGCCGCCGGATGACCCTGCGCGGCTACCGCGCCAGCGGTGGGTTGAAAGGCGCTATCGCCAAAACCGCCGATGGGGTCTATATGGACATGAGCGTCGGGGAACGCGCCATCACCCGCGATGTCATGCTGCGCCTGACGGCGCTGGGCGAGGGCACCGAGGACACCCGGCACCGGGTGGCGTTGGGTGAGCTGACCGCGCATCATCCCGATGATGGGGCGGTGCGCGAGGTGCTGCAGACGCTGGCCGATGCGCGTTTACTCTCACTCGACCAAGGCACGGCCGAAGTGGCGCATGAGGCCCTGATCCGCGAATGGGGCCAACTGCGCGGCTGGCTAAATGAAGACCGCGCCGGGCTACGCGTGCAGCGCCAATTAGAGGCTGATGCCCGTGAATGGGTCCGGCTGAACCATGACCCCGACGCGCTGTATCGCGGGGCCAAGCTGGCCCAGGCCCAGGAATGGGCCGCACAGCATCTGGGCGCCTTGGTTGCCCCCACCCAATCCTATTTGACCGCGGCCGCGCTCGCCATGCAGCGCGAAGCCGACGACCGCGAAGTGCAACAGCAGACTGAGTTGACCAGGGAACGGGCGCGGGCCGACGCCGAACAGGCCCGGGCCAATGCTGAAAAGGCCCGCGCCCGCACCGCTCGAATGGCGACCGCAGGTATCTCCGTGTTGCTGATTGCGGCATTGGTTGCATCGGTGTTGTTCTTTCGCGCCCAACGCGAAGCCACCGCCCAGGCCGTTGTTTCAAAGTCGCAGGCGTTGGCGGCCCAGGCACTGGCAAACCAGGAACGTGCCCTTGATCTGAGCTTCTTATTAAGCGTCGAGGCCCTGCAAATTGCCCCGACCTTCGAAGCCAAGTCCGACTTATTGAACACTCTGCAATATTCGCCGCATCTAAATCAATATGGCCGTGCCCACACGGACAGGGTGGTGAGCGTGGCGTTCTCGCCGGATGGGCAGACCCTGGCCTCGGGCAGTGCGGATCGCACGGTGATCCTGTGGGATACAGACCCTGACTCATGGATGCGGATGGCCTGTCAGATTGCCAATCGCAATTTGTCACTGGGTGAATGGCGTCGCTACTTTGGCGATGCCCCTTATCACAAGACCTGCCCGACCTTGCCCATTGAACCCAGTGTGCTTGCGGAGGCCCGCCAATTGGCCCGCACGGGCAAGCTGGATCAAGCCATTGCTCGCTTCCGAGAATTACAATCGATTGAACCCGGGCTTAACCCGGAGCTTGAAGCGCGTCAGGCGGCTGTCGAATTCTTGATCGGTCAAGCTCGCCCATTGGCCCAAAAAGGAGACTTGGCCGCCGCACAGGCCAAGCTAAAAGACGCCCGGGCGGTGCAGCCGGATTTGCCGACCAGTCTGGACGCAGAGTTGCAGCAAACGGCAGCGGCGGCTTTGGTTCAACAAGCCAAGGATTTGGCTGGGCAAGGCGATTTAACCGCCGCACAGGCCAAGCTAAAAGACGCCCGGGCGGTGCAGCCGGATTTGCCGACCAGCCTGGACACGCAACTGGTGGTCTATGGGCAAATGGCCTCTGCCGCGAATTTGGCAAGGAGCGGCTCCGTTACTGAAGCCCTCACAAGTTATCGTGCTGCCATTGCACAAGACAGTGCGTTTGTCGCGCATGTCGCTCCAGACGATGCCCCCCAAGTGGCCAATAGCTTAAATGATTTGTGTTGGGACGGGAGTTTGCGCGGTTTCGCCAAAGAGGTGCTGGCGGCCTGTGAACAGGCGGTGACGCTGGCCCCAGACGATGGCAATATCCGCGATAGCCGTGGTTTGGCGTATGCGCTCACCAATCAACCGGACAAGGCGATCCCGGATTTCCAAGCCTTTGTGGATCAGACTATTGAAACAGAAAAACGCGCCCAACGCCAAGGCTGGATTGCGGACTTGCGGGCGGGCAAAGACCCCAAAGATATATTTACTGAGGTTGTTCTGAAGGCATTGCGAGGGCAATAACGGGTTCGCCGCGATACTCAATCGCCTGTTTGTGATACCTCGGCTTACCCGGCACTACACCTCAAGCCCCTGGCCGAACCTGTACCTTGAGCGTCTTGCCGTCCATAAATTGTTGAAAACCAGTGGCGAACTCGCTCATTGGTAGCACATGGCTGACCAGTGGAGCGACATCGATCACGTTGTTTTGTAGCCATGCAATGGCGGGTTGAAAGGTAAAGGACAAAGCGAACGAGCCAATAATTGTCCAATCGTTCTTAAAGATGCGATACGGCTCCCAGGCTACATTTTTGCCGATGGGAGCTACCCCAAATTGCAAATACTGCCCGCGTGGACGCAGATAATCCAGTGCTCGTTCGATGACGGCGGGCACACCAGTTGCATCGATGACGATATGAAATCCATGCAGGGAACGCTCTTTTAGCTGGGCCGGGATATCCGCGCCAGCCATAAGGCCGCAGGTGGCACCCATCTGTTCGGCCATCTCCAGCCGTTGGGCTTGTTTGTCGACCACAATCACCTGTGCTGCGCCGCTACTGCGCAATGCTTGGGTTAACAATAACCCCATCGGCCCGGCCCCAAAAATCAGCACATCATCGCCAGGATTCACCCGCAAGCGATTCAAAGCGTGCACGACACATGACAGCGGCTCTATGAACGCAGCCTGCGCGTCGGTCAGATCGCTTGGTATCTTATAGGTCACCCGCGCTGGTGCCGCCACATATTGGGCAAAACCACCGGGTCGAGTGATACCCACACCCTGCCAGTTCAGACAGTGATTGGGCTGGAGCGCCCGACAAAACTCGCATTCGCCGCACGAAATATTGGGATCAACAGCAACCCGATCTCCGATCTCAAAGTTGTGCACCGCTTGCCCACGTTCGACGATTGTTCCACTAAATTCGTGCCCAGGTGTCAGTGGGAATCTCGATAGATATTCGTTGCGATAAATATGGATATCGGTACCACAAATGCCGGCTTGGGCCACTTGCACAACCACTTCGTCAGGTGCGCAGGTTGGATCAGGCACTTGCTCGACCGAAATCTGTTCCGGCGTGGGAAAGACAATCGCTTGCATATCGCGATTGTATGCGCGATGCAGTAGCGGTGCGAAATCCGTAGAGACGCGAAATCCGTAGAGACGCGAAATTTCGCGTCTCTACAAATTGATCAACCAAATATTGCGATCACGCGCGTTGACATATATGACGTGTTTGCCATCGCTCGATATATCCCAATCACCGTTGCCGATCTTGAAAGGAGAATCGGCGGACGCTGAGATTAATTGTTTTGTTGCTCCGGTCTGTGGGTTTAGCTGCCATAGCTCGCTGCTTGCAGCATTGGGCTTCAGCGGCACATACAATAATTCTCCCGGTGCACCCCAACGATAGGCCCCGAACCAATTCATACGCTGCGGTTGCGCATTTGCCTCGTCCAAGCGCAACACATACAAGCCATTCTGTTCAGACTGTCGTGACTGCGCGATAAAAAAGACCAGCCAACGACTATCAGGCGACAGTAAGAATCCGCGCATGCGATCCGCTGAATACACATCGCGTAGGCTACCATCACTCAGATCGAAGATACTTAATGTGCCAGTTGCGTCGTTACGATTGGCCTTGCCGCCTACCAGAAAACGTTGGCTATCGCTTAGCCATCCCTGGATGCCGCCGCCATAACGGGTGAGCACACGTTTTGCAGCACTGCCGTCGCTGTTGGCCACCCATATCTCGCTGCGGCGCACATCAAAGTTGCCGCTATCTTGGCTGACATTCCAGGCGATGCGCCGATTGTCTGGTGAAAACGAGACTGAGCGCCCGCCGTTATTGATGACCCAGCGGGTGTCATCGCTGCGTTTACGAACAACTGTTTGCCCATTTTCCAAATCTGCCGCCAAGCTCATATCCCGGCTAAAGGGACCAAGCAATGCCGTGAACAGCGTAGGCGTTGCCATTGGCTGCGTAACGGGCACGCCATAAATTCCTGCCGGTGCATCGGGTGAAGGCTTATCAAGATATAGCACCTGCGCATTATCTGGTGAGAAGAATGGCTGCACACAGCACCCGCCTGTAGTGAGCTGAACAAATTGTGTTTGGGATGAGGAGGTTGGGTGCGCAGCTGGTTGGCTTACTGTGGACAAGGCCGCAAGGCTCACTGGCGCTGTGGGTGCCTGCGATGTGGTGACTGTGACCGCCAATGTCACCTTCGGCTGCAGAGTGGACGAGTTTGCCACCCCGCCACATGCCGCCGCGCTAGCCGACACGCAAAAAAGTAAAACGATGGAAGGTATCTTTCGATTCATTTGTTTTTATCTATGAGACATTGACATTGATCCATAGAGCGGTGGGCCTTCAGCCTATCGCCAATCCTGCGGCCATGTCTGCTCAAACTCATTGATCAGTGGCCCACCAAAACGAATGTCCGGTTGGTCCCACAGGGTTTGCCATTTGCGTGGGTTATCCAAATCGCGCTGAAAACCGCGCCCAAATGAGCCGGTGAGCGCGAGCGCATCCCAATCTGCATCGATCAACTTGTGCGCGTTAAGAGCTCGGCCTAGGCTGCGATCACGAATCTCCAGATGCAGATGGGGGCGCGAAGTGCATGTTACGTCTGGGTCACCGGTTAAGCCGATTTGTTCACCCTTCTTTACGATTTGGCCGACACTCAGTTTGGGGCGTTCCAGCAGATGGCCGTATAGTGACACATAACCATTTGGGTGTGCAATCAGCAAGTTGTGTGGCAACGAACCGTGCTCGCGCGTATCGACCTTCAAGACCTTGCCATCGCCAATCGCGACGATCGGCGTGCCGCAGCGCGCTGAAAAGTCGATCCCAAAGTGAATCCCTTGCCCAGCCTGGTACCATTCTCGTCGCCGCACAAATGCGCCGACACTGTTGCCATATACCTGGCCCAGCAACCAGGTGCCGGGGCCAGGTGGATCGGCAAATGGCAGGCTAAACAGCACATCATTTTTTTGCGTTGGGTGGGCGGCTTGGGTAGGTTGTATACCTATCAACCCAATTATTGCCAATATTGTCAACAGGCTCACGCTCAGTGTCCAAGAACGAGGGTAGACAGGTTTGACTTGCATATAACCGTGAAAACAGTATCAGTGATCGCTGTTGCGCTGCTGAGAAAATCCCTAAAGTGCCGCCAAGAGCCACAAAGATGTTCACAGACGCACGGTGTAGAATCCTTTTAGAACCAATGCACTATCGTGAAGCACTCGAATTCATTTATGGATTCGTTAACTACGAAAAAATACAGCCTGCAAGCTACTCGTCTGACACATTAAATCTGGATCGGATGCGCACTTTACTGGCTGCGCTCGGCAACCCTGAAAAGCGCTACAAGACCGTACATGTGGCTGGCACTAAGGGTAAAGGCTCGACATCCGCCATGATGGAGTCGGTCTTGCGGCACATGGGTCTTAAGGTCGGTCTATATGTTTCGCCACACCTCAGCACCTTTCGTGAACGCATGCAGGTCAATCGCGAACTCATTCCTGCTGAACGGGTGGGGGATTTGGCTGACGAAATCAAGGCCGCCGTCATGCACAAGGTGCAGGTCGAAGAGACTATTGGCGAAGGCGACGCTGCCGAGAAACGCATGGTTGAGCGTGAGGAGTACAAGATACCGGGTATCACTTTTTTTGAGGTGATTACCGCGATGGCATTTCTGCATTTTGCCCGCGAGCAAGTGGATTGGGCGGTCATTGAGGTGGGGCTGGGTGGGCGACTGGATGCGACCAACGTCATTACGCCAGAGGTCAGCCTGATCACCTCTCTTAGCCTCGATCATATGCATTTGCTGGGCAATACGCTAGGCGAGATTGCGCGTGAGAAAGCGGGCATCATTAAACCGGGTGTGCCAGTCGTGGTGGAGTCGCAGACATTGGAAGCGACCCAGGTGATCGAAAAGATAGCTTCCGATATCGGTGCGCCCTTTACCCAACTGGGCCGCCATTGGCGCTGGACTCCTGGCACGAATGCGCTGAACAAGCAGGCGTTTGAGGTCAAACAGGTGTCGCTCATTCGCAGCAAGAACCGGCCCTTTGTGAATGATCTAGAAGGTTGGTACGAGATTCAACTGATGGGCAAACATCAGCTGGATAATGCCACGTTGGTGATTGCGGCTATTGACGTGCTGCGCGAATCGCTGCGAGCCAGCGGCGTGCAAGAGATTAGCGCCAAGATTGTGCGGGATGGTCTGCGCCAAACCTTGTGGGCTGGACGCTTCGACATAGTGCGCGGCGATCCACCCTTGGTCATGGATGGGGCGCATAATGTTGACAGCGTTAATAAACTGTTGATCACACTGGTCGAGTTATTCCCTGGCAAGCGTTGGACATTTATCTTTGGCACTTACAAGGACAAAGATGCCGATGGGATGCTCAAACAATTATCCGGTCGGGCAACCCGCTTCATCTTTGTACAAGCAGAAAAAAACCCGCGGGCATTGCCAGTCGATGAGTTGTTGGCTTTAGCCCAAAAACGCAACTTGCGGGCTACTGGCCTGCCGAATATTACCGATGCCATCGATGCTGTCGCCAATCTTAACGAGGCTGTGTGCATCACGGGTTCGCTGGCGGTCGTGGGGGAAGCAAGAATAAAGTGGGCTTTGAAGACCGGGTCACACTTACCAG
This sequence comes from Chloroflexota bacterium, assembly GCA_031392845.1. Classification (GTDB taxonomy): domain Bacteria; phylum Chloroflexota; class Anaerolineae; order J036; family Brachytrichaceae; genus JANMVQ01. The sequence continues at coordinate 10,931 of JANMVQ010000143.1, read as the reverse complement.
ACACAGATTAGTTGAGTTTTTTGTTCATAAGGTTCATAAGGTTTGGAAGGATCTTACCGTTATAAACCTTATTAACTTTCCGAACCTTACGAACTCTTTCAACACAAGATGTACCAACTACAAACGCCCTACGATCCCGACATGCGCGACTGGCTAATGGCCGCTAGCTTTGGCGACGGTTTGCCGCGCGGCACGGAAGGCCAGCCGGGCAGCAAATTGCCTGATGTGTTCCAGGCGGCGGTGTTACCTATGCGTGATCAAATGGTGTATCCGCGTGCAGTATCGCCTTTGTCGGTGGGCCGCGAACGTTCGCTGCGAGCACTGGATGTCGGTACCAAGTCCGGCATGGTGGTTGCGCTTGCGCAAAAAGACCCGACTCTCGAAGAACCGCGCCCCTCTGACTTGTATCCAATCGGAGTGGTGTGCAATGTCGGTCGTATGTTGCGCATGCCCGATGGCTCAACCACGGTATTGGTGCAAGGACGTGCCCGGGTACGGGTACTGGAGTGGGTTCGCAGCACTGCCTTTCTACAGGCGCGGGTGCAATTAATTGATGAACCGATCAGCGATTCGCCTGCCACTGAGGCGCTTATGCGAGCGGTGTTGGCGCTGTTTGAGCGCGTGGTGATGTTAAACGAAGCATTGCCCGAAGATGCGTATGTCTACGCGATGAACGTCAACGACCCGGGCTGGCTCTCCGATATGATCGCGCAGACTTTGCCCCTGCAAATGAGCGAACGACAGGCCATTTTAGAAACGATTGATGCCAATGCGCGCTTACAAAAGCTCAGCACCATTTTGGCGCGTGAATTAGATGTATTGGAACTGGAAGACAAGATTCAAGCCAATGCCCAAAACGAAGTGGATCGCAGCCAGCGCGAATATTATCTGCGCGAGCGTATGCGGGCCATTCAGACTGAACTGGGTGAACTCGATGGCGAATTACGTGACGTGAATAATTTGCGCAGTCGGCTGACTGCTGCGCAAGTGCCAGACGTTGCGCGCGCGCGGGCCGAGCAGGAACTCAATCGCCTGGCCCAGTTGCCGAGCATGGCCCCAGACACAGGTGTGTTGCGCACTTACATTGAATGGATTCTCGATCTGCCTTGGCATGAAAAGACGCAGGACAACCTTGATATTACACATGCTCAGAAGATTCTTGATGAGCGCCACTTTGGCTTGCCCAAGGCAAAAGAGCGGGTGCTGGAATACATCGCGGTGCGTAAGCTGACCCAGCAGCAGGGGCACAAGATGCGCAGCCCAATTATCTGCTTTGTAGGGCCACCCGGAACCGGCAAGACCTCGCTGGCGCGCAGTATTGCCGACGCATTGGGACGCAAGTTCGTGCGTATGTCTGTCGGGGGTGTGCGCGACGAAGCCGAAATTCGTGGCCACCGCCGCACCTACGTCGGTGCATTGCCCGGCCGTATTTTGCAGATGATGAAGCGGGCCGACACCTTGAACCCGCTATTTGTGCTGGACGAGATCGACAAATTGGGTGAGGATTTTCGGGGCGACCCTAGTGCGGCCTTATTGGAAGTGCTCGATCCGGAGCAGAACTTTGAATTTGAAGATCATTATCTGGATATTCCCTATGATCTTTCCAAAGTGCTATGGGTGACGACCGCCAACTCGTTGGATCCGCTGCCACCTGCGTTGCGCGACCGGATGGAAGTGATCGAGTTTCCAGGCTATGTCGAAGAAGAGAAGCTGGAAATAGCACAGCGTTTTCTGGTGCCCAAGCAAATCGCCGATAACGGTTTGCTGCCCAAGCAATTGACTTTGAGCGATGAGGTGATCAAGCGGCTGGTTCGTGAATATACCTACGAAGCAGGTGTGCGCGAGTTAGATCGGGAGATCGCCAAAGTGTGTCGCAAGGTAGCCCGCAGCGTAGCCGAGAACAAGCGCCATGTCCAGCGTATTAACCCGGATATGCTGCACAAGTATCTTGGCCCACCTCAGTTCGATTATGGCTTGATGGAAGAAGTGGATCAGATTGGGGTAGCCAATGGTTTGGCTTGGAATGAGGCTGGCGGCGATGTGATGCCGATTGAAGTTTCGCTGGTGGAAGGCAAAGGCAACCTTACCCTGACCGGCTCACTCGGTGATGTAATGCAAGAGAGCGCCCAGGCTGCGCTCAGCTTTGCGCGGGTGCGGGCCAAAGAGTATGGCATCTCGGCCAAGGTCTTTGAAAAAAGTGACATCCATGTGCATGTGGCCGAAGGCGCCATTCCAAAAGATGGCCCATCGGCGGGCATCACGATTGCGACTGCCTTGATTTCGGCATTGACCAAAGTTCCGGTGCGGCGGGATGTGGCCATGACCGGCGAGATCACCCTACGCGGGCGGGTGTTGCCGATTGGCGGGTTGAAAGAGAAGATTTTGGCGGCCCATCGCGCTGGGTTGCGCACGCTAATCATGCCGCGCAAAAATGTAAAAGATCTGGACGAAGTGCCGCGCCGCATTCAACGCGACATGACATTGGTGCAGGTTGGCACCATGGATGAAGTGCTTAAGATAGCAATGACCCGTCAATTAACGGCGCACTCGTCTGCCCCAGCACGGCGCGCCCGGTCTGCGCGTGTGGCACCTGTACGTGCCCCCCGCGCAAAGCCGGCAGCCAAAAACACACGACGTATTTAACTGGAATTGTTTTCGGGGGTTGAACTTTCGCTAAAATAGGCGAATCACAGACAGCACAGAGGATTCCGATTTCACTATGCTGTGTAGTTGAGTTCTTCAATGTCAATTCATACCCTTGAAGAGTTGCCCAAGCCAGATGAACTTACGCGGTTGCCCTCACATGTGGTCAGCCTTAGTACCCTTTGGCCACAGTTGGTGAATGGCTTGTTTGTGCTGGCCAGCGTGATTTATTGGATATTGGATGGCGGTCCACAAGCGGCCTCAGCTATCTTGCTCACCAGTGCCATCTTTACACTCACCATGGCATATTTATATGCTATGGTGACTCAGCAAAAGCAACTGTTGTTGGTCTTGCCGTGGGTTGGCGGGTATTCGTTGGCTTTTTTGTTTGTGTTGGTTTCGATTGATTTGTTGTCAGCGGCAGTGATATGCATTGTGGCTGCTGCGTCGTATGGGTTGGCTGCCTCTGGGCGCAAGTTGATGCGGCTAGGACTGATGGGTTCTGTCGTGGCTATGGCACTGGTATTTGGGCTGGCCGAGTTGATTCGCTCAGGGGTGATCAATACTGGGCTGTCGCTGACCCCGCTAGTCACTCGTTGGGTCAGTGGCATATTTCTGCTGGGGATGTTGGTCGATCTGATGCAGCGCTTGTGGCGGCATTATGACCGCACCGACGCCGCCTTTACGCGCTTACAAGTCACCAATATCAAGCTTAATCAAACCAAAAGTGATCTAAATCGCAAGATCGAGCAGCACGCCAAGCTGCTCGAAGTCTCGCGAGTGGTGGGGTCTACGTTAGAGCTGTCCGATCTATTGAGGGTGATTTTGGAACAGTTGCAAGAAGTCGTCGAGTATGGCGGCGCTAGCATCATGATGTTAAAAGGCAATGGGGTGTCTGTCCTGAGTACTACAGGCCATTTAACTAAATATGCGGAGTTGATGGAGTCATCCCTGGACAGCACCCCGCATCGCATGAAGGTAGTGCAAACTGCTAAGCCATTGGTGGTGTCGGATTTGCAAGGTGGGGGCTTCTTTCCCAGTAATGGCTCAGGGCCACGCAGGATGGACGCTGTGCTTGCGGACATCGGGACTTGGATGGGCGTGCCATTGATCGTGCGTGGCAACGTGATTGGTTTACTGGCTATGACCCATCCGATCTCTGGCTACTTCAGCAATGATCACGCTGAGCTGACCATGGCGTTTGCCAATCAGGTGGCGGTGGCAATTGAAGGGGCACGCGCTAGAGACGAGGCCATCAGATCAGCGGCGCTGGCTGAACGCAATCGCTTGGCCCGTGAATTGCATGATTCGGTGTCGCAGAATTTGTTTGGCATTACGCTGGGCCTGCGTACCGCGCTGGGCAACCCCAAACAAGCCGAGCACGCTGTTAAATACTCGCTCGATCTTTCGGAGATTGCACTTGCTGAGATGCGCGCGTTGATCTTTGAGCTGCGCCCAGAATCTTTGCGCGAAGATGGTTTGTTGGTTGCTTTTCGGAAGCAGGCGGCTGCGTTAATGGCTCGCAACAAGATTGAATTGAAGCTGACGCTGGATGAACTGGAGCCACCGATTTCGATGGCAGCCAAAGAGGCGCTATATCGCATTGGGCTTGAAGCGCTGCAGAATGCGATCCGGCACGCAGTGGCGCAATCCATCGAACTCAAGGTCAGTTGCACCGATCATCAAGTGACCGTGGAGATTATCGACAATGGCAAAGGCTTTGATGTGCAGGGATCTTTCCCCGGACATTTAGGTTTGCGCTCCATGCGCGAACGCGCCGAGCAATGCGGGGGCACGCTGGTGATTGCGAGCGAGCTGGACAAAGGTACACAAGTGCGTGTGACTCTGCCGACATAGTCGTAGGCGCGCTCGAAGTCGTGATCGTAATCGTGCACGTGATCGTAATCGTGCACGTGATCGTGATCGTGATCGTGATCGTGATCGTGCACGTAGTCGTGAACTTGCATGATTACGACCGCGTCTTACCCCGCGTAACCCTTCGTCCCAAGTTCAAGACCCAGTCGTGTGGCTGTAGATTGCAACAGCGCGCTCAAGTGGTTGCCCGGACACACCGTTACGCCTGGCTGGAAATCGCGGTGACCGGCAATATGCGTGATGCCATATGCGTCGCGCAGCAGGCCAATCATGTTTTCGAGCGACTGTAATTGCGTTGCGGTGGGAGTGGCATTCTCGAAGTTGCCCATTAGGCAAATGCCGACTGAGCCGGTGTTGAACCCGCCAGTGTGTGCGCCGCGAATATTGATTGGGCGGCCTTCATAAATTTGGCCCGTGCCATCGATGACGAAGTGATAGCCAATGTCGGCGTAGCCCTTGTCTTGGATATGCATGCGTTGGATCTCGCGTGGGCCATCGCTCTGCGGAAGCGCGGAATGATGAACGACCACAGTGCGCAAAATCTGATCGAGCGGTTGATCGTAGACGCGATAACCGCCCCGATTAGTGAGCGCATCATAGCGACCGCGTTCCTCGAAATTGTCGAAAACTGGCTCGACTGCACTCCAATTGGCGCGTGGGTGCACCTGCTGTTGGATTCGTGATAAAGCTTGGGCAGCCAGCACTGATTGCGTTGCCCGACGCACGAAGTAGCTGACTGCAACAGCAATGCCGCCGATGCCTAAACCCCCGATCAACATGCGCCTGATACGAGTGACCATGAAGTGATTGTATATACTTTGCCCATGCCTATTCTGACCCCTCAAGACAAAGCGTTTTTTGACGACAATGGCTATGTTGTTGTCCACAAGGTGGTGCCGCAAGAGAACCTTCAGGGGGTGGTCGACGCCGTTTTTGATTTTCTGGGGATGGATGCCAACAACTCAGAAGACTGGTATCGTGAGCCGCATCGCCCCAACGGTATGGTCGAGATTTACCAGCATCAAGCGCTGTGGGACAACCGGCAACACCCCCGCATGCATGAGGTCTTTGCCGATATCTATGGCACGGAGAAACTATGGGTGAGCGAGGACCGCGCCTGCCTCAAGCCGCCGCAACACCCAGCGCACCCAGAGTATGACCACAAGGGCTTCACCCACTGGGACATCGATACTTCAAAGTTGCCGCAGCCTTTTCATGTGCAAGGTGTGCTGTGTCTGACCGACACAAGCGCAGATATGGGCGGCTTTCAGTGCGTGCCGGGCTTTCATCGCAATCTAGCCGAGTGGGTCGCCGCTCAGCCGACGGATCGAAACCCTCACAATACCGATCTAAATGCGCTGCCAGCTGGGATGAGGGTTACGCCAATTCCAGCCAAGGCCGGCGACCTCATCATTTGGAACACACTGTTGGCGCACGGCAACGGCCACAATGTGTCGAACAAGCCGCGCTTGTGCCAATACATCACCATGTCACCAGTCAGTCACCCGGTGGATGAAGCTGCTCGGCAGGCGCGGATTAACCGTTGGCAGAACCGCTTCGGCCCGGATTACAAACGCGCCTTCCCCGGCGATCCACGCCGCAAGGAAGAGCTGCACGGCAAGACAGCGGAGTTGACGGAGTTGGGGCGCAAGTTGTTGGGGTTGGATTCTTGGTGAGGCAGGGATGCCCACTTCACCCACCATGACTTGTCCACTTTTGTGTTCGCGTGCATATTGTCGCAACGCCGAGCCAATGTTCAGCTCAATGATGCCATGTGTGTGTCCTGTAGGCATATTTTTACCAACAATCTTCCCGGCCACCAGTTCCAACCCCATGGTGGCTTCCTCGCCCATTGCGTAGAACTCCTCGCCGGTAATGAGGCGTTCGCTGGTCTTAGGTTGATTTACAACTGGAGTAGTAGCCATAGCATTATTCTAAGTCACGAGTCATAAGTCCAGGCCCTCAAGTTACACTAGGAAAACCGGACTTATGACTCGTGATTTATGATCAATACTTCCCCGACTTGCGCGTGCGCTCGCGAGCCTTGCCTGGTTTGCCTTTGAGCGGCTTCTTATAGACCACCGGCTCATGCGTTCCCTCCTTCACCCCGTTCTTCCCCTTCGCCCCTTCAGCCCGATCCGACTCTTCTGCCATGTCCCCCATCTTGCGCACCTTCTCCCATTGCGGGGTTTTCTCGTCGATGTCCATCATCTGCTGGCGCAGCTCCATGATCTGGTCGCGCAATAGGGCGGCTTTCTCGAACTCCAACGCTTTGGCGGCGGCCTTCATCTCAGAGTCCAATTCGGCCAGCACTTTGGCGACTTGATCCTTGGGCATATCCCGCACGGTCAGGCCACTGCCGGGGGCGCGCTCATAGGTCACGCCGCTCTCTCTCTTCACCCGGTCAGTCAGATCACGAACTGATTTGACGATCGATTGCGGTTGGATGCCGTGCTCCTCGTTGTAAGTGACTTGCTTGGCTCGACGGCGATTGGTCTCGTCGATGGCCTTCTTCATGCTTTCGGTCATCTTGTCGGCATACATAATGACCTTGCCGTTTAGGTGGCGCGCCGCGCGACCAATCGTCTGGATCAGCGCAGTTTGGCTGCGCAGAAAGCCCTCTTTGTCCGCGTCCAAAATCGCCACCAGCGAGACTTCTGGCAAGTCCAAGCCCTCGCGCAGCAGGTTGATGCCCACCACCACATCGTACAAACCCGTGCGCAAATCGCGCAAAATTTCGATCCGCTCGACCGTTTGCACTTCGCTATGTAGATATTGCACCTTGATCCCAATTTCCAGCAGATATTCAGTCAGGTCTTCGGACATCCGCTTGGTCAAAGTGGTCACCAGCACGCGCTCGCCACGCGCCACCCGCTCGCGAATCTGCGCGATCAAGTCATCGACCTGACCCTTAACCGGTTTGACCTCTACTTGCGGATCGACCAACCCGGTCGGGCGAATGACTTGCTCGGCGATGACGGCACTGTGCTTCAACTCATACGGCCCAGGCGTGGCGCTGACGTAAATCACTTGGGTAAAGCGTGTCTCGAACTCATCGAATTTCAATGGGCGGTTGTCCATCGCGCTGGGCAGGCGTAAACCGTAATCAACCAACACTTTCTTGCGGGCCTGGTCGCCGTTATACATGCCGCCAATCTGCGGGATGCTCATGTGGCTTTCGTCGATCACCAACAAGAAATCATCGGGGAAATAATCGAGCAGGGTGAAGGGGGGCGTGCCGGCTGGACGGCCTTCCAGCACGCGCGAATAGTTCTCCACGCCGCTGGTCGAGCCCACCTCGCGCAGCATCTCCAAGTCGTAACGGGTGCGCTGTTCGATGCGCTGGGCTTCCAATAACTTATCACCGGCTTTGAACTCGATGATGCGTTCTTCCAACTCAACTTCGATGTCTTTGATTGCCTTTTGCAGTTTTTCCTGCGGCGTTATGTAATGTTTGGCTGGGTAAATCTCGATCTCTTCCAGTTCTTTCAAAATCTCCCCCGTCAGGGTGTCGATTTCGACCAAACGTTCGATCTCATCGCCAAAGAAGCTTATCCGGATCGCGGTATCGGTATATGCCGGCTGCACTTCCAACGTGTCGCCGCGCACGCGGAACTTGCTGCGCCCAAACGCAACATCGTTGCGTTCGTATTGAATCGCCACCAACATGCGCAGCACCACTTCGCGGCGACGGGTTTCGCCTTTCTTTAGCCGCACAGCATAACGGCCATAACTCTCCGGGTCACCGATGCCATAGATGCATGAGACCGAGGCCACTATCAGGACATCCCGGCGGCTCATCAGTGCGCTGGTAGCAGCCAGCCGCAATCGGTCAATTTCTTCGTTGATCGAGGAATCTTTTTCGATATACAAATCATGCCGTGGGACATACGCTTCCGGCTGGTAATAGTCATAGTAACTGACGAAATACTCGACCGCGTTCTCCGGGAAAAACTCTTTAAATTCGGAGTAGAGCTGCGCAGCCAATGTCTTGTTGTGGGCCATGACCAAGGTCGGGCGCTGCACACGTTCGACCACCTCTGCAATGGCAAAAGTTTTTCCCGTGCCGGTTGCGCCCAATAGCGTGCTATATCGGTTACCTGCTTGCAAACTCTGCACCAACGTGGCAATCGCAGTCGGCTGATCACCCATCGGCACGAACGGAGAGTGAACTTTAAAATCTGGCATTTGTGCGGCTCCTCCTTAGTGAGAGTCAGCGATTATAACGCGCTGTAGAACGGGTGTTCGGTGCAAAGCTTTTTCTCAGATAATCACTCTAAAATTAGGTATATGACTTCACAGCGATTCATCCAAAATCTGCAGGACAAACTCCTACATATCGCAGAACGTTTGTTGGGCCAACAGTTACTTAAAGATATTTTGCGCCATGCCGATCCTAGTCATCAGGTGGTGTTAGAAATACCGACGGTGACCAATCCCTGGCAGCGGGTATTTCTTGGCAGCGTAGGGATTATCGGTCTCGCGGGAATTCCACTCGCGGCAATTCTACCTATCCTGCCGACCATGCCTTTTGCCTTGGTCGCACTAGTGTGTTTTGCGCGTGTTTCAACCCGCTTTCAACGCTGGCTGTTGGCTTCATCAGCCTGCAAGATGGCATTGAGCATGATTTATACGCGGCCCTATCAACCGTTCATCTTTTTCCGGAAGCTGATACACTTTCTGCTAGGCAATCCAAAAATTCAGGGTGTATGAGGCAGTTGGGCAACTTTGATTCAAATTTTGACAGGAAAGCGTGCATGAATGAACGAACTGATTGAATTGGTTTGGACATGGTCGCGTCGGGCGCGAGTGCAACGCAGCCTGGCTGCGTTGCTGGCTGGATTGGCTATTGGGCTGTCTGTGGCGTTGGCATTTGCTATTGCAGCGCGGATATGGCCGCTTATGAGCACACCCGCTTTGATTGCGCTGTCGCTGGTGTGTGCCCTTTTGGGCACAGCGTTGGCCTTGGGTTGGCCGTGGTTGCGCAACCTGCGCACACCGTCACTCATTTGGGCGCGCGAATTTGACAAGCGTTTTGCTCTGCGTGAGCGGATTTCGACCGCACTGGAGATGGACAACGGCGCTCTCTCCATCAAAAATGCCACCCTGCGGATGCAGCAGCAGCAAGATGCGCTGCGCATGGCCGAGTCGGTCGATGTGCGCAAACTGGTGCCATTACGGCTATCGCTGCGCGATGGGTTGATCGCGCTGGCACTGGCCCTTGCGCTGATATTAGCGATTGCACTGCCCAACCCACAACAGCAAGTGTTGGCCCAGCAAGCCGAATTTCGGCAAAACTTGGCTGAGCAGGTTAAGCAGATTGAACAGGCCAAAAGTGCTATCGAGCAGGGCCAAACTCTGACCGGGGAACAAAAGAAACAGGCCCTGCAAGCCCTGAACGATGCGCAGAAAGCTCTAGCTGATCCGAACGCTACGCCGGAGCAGGCTTTGGCTGCACTGAATGATGCACAGGCCAAGCTAGATGCCCTGCGCGATCAATCTGCTGAGCAGATGAGCAGCGATTTGCAACAGACCGGCAACGCCATGAGTGCTGACGAATTGACCAATGCGCTGGCAAATGCACTCAGCAAAAAGGATTTTGGTAATGCCGCGCAGCAAATGCGTAGCATGATGAGTAAAGATGGGCAAGCACTGACACCCGATGAAATGCAACGTGTGGCAAACCAATTGGATCAGATGGCGCGCGACATTCAAAAGTCGGACACAGCCATGGCCCAAAAGTTGCGTGAGGCCGCGCAACAGCTACGCGAGGGCAATGCCGAAGGTGCCAAACAAGCCTTGAATCAGGCGGCGAATTCATTGGACAAAGCTAGCAATGTTCAGCAGGCCCAACAATCACTTAATCAAGCTCAAGCCCAGGCAGAGGCGGCTCGCCAATCGGTAGCCAAAGCCAGCCAATCGGGGCAGTCGCAATCGCAAGGCAATAATCAAAATACTAATCAGGCTGGCCAACAAAATAGCAGTGCGGCAGGGCAACAAGGACAAGCTCAATCGGGCCAGTCAAGTCAGGCTGGCTCAGAAGGTCAGCAGGGTGCAGCCAGTCAGCAGGGTGGTGCTGCAGGACAACCGGGAGGTTCGGCATCGGAAGGCCAAAGCGCGAACGGCCAGGGTGGACAGGGTCAAACCGATGGCTCGGCACAAGGCGCCAGCAATACATCTGGCCACAGTGAGGACACAGGATCGGAAAGCAGCGTGTATGCTCCAGGTCGTGTCAGCGCGCAGGGCAAACAAGTGGTGCTGGACGACAAAAATGGCGAGACGGCTACTGACCCAAGCGGCAAGCAAAGTACTGCACCCGGTGGCAACAGCGCGGTGCCCTATCAAAATGTGTATGGTGATTACTCTCGGACTGCCGATGAGGCGCTGAAGAGCGACGAAGTACCGGCCAATTT
>JANMVQ010000106.1:0-2828 GCA_031392845.1 Chloroflexota bacterium | reverse complement strand
TAGTCATAGGCTTTGCTACGTTCCATTGCTACTCAGTTTATCTCGAAAGTTCCCTAAGCCACGCAGCGCAATACTATGCATCAAGCTTTGACATAGTTGCCAGCGCCGCACTCCACATATCGATTAGCACGTCGTCGAAGTGATCCAGATCGCTGTCTTCAACTTTGCCGTTTGCGTCCAGCCAATTGACCAAACGTTGTGCGCCCTCTTCCCAGTGAATAGTGTATTCAAAACCCAAATCGCGTTTAACCGCTGTGTTGTCAAAGATGTTGTTGAATTGAAAATTGGTTAACGTCCAATACGCTGCGTCGAGCAGACTACCACTGGGCAGCAATTGGGCGAGGACGTCGGTAGGGATGTGGACAAGTTTGGGCTCGGGTGCGCCGATCGCTTTTGCAACGATTTGATGATGCTGGTTCCACGTTACAAATTCCTCGCCAGTAGCGTGATAGCTCTTGCTGAAGCAAACGGCATTTGCAGCGGCATTAACAAAGACGCGCGCCACATCCACGGCATGACATGAACACCACAGGCTTTGCCCATCACCATGCACAACAATTGGCTTGCCCTTGCGCAATCGATCTACATACGTCCTTCGCCCCCGCAATGAGTCCAAAATACCAGCGCCCTCAGCATAGGTCGCGGCAGGCCGAATCACGGTGAGGTTTAGTTTGCCCTGCTGATGGGCCGCATTCAACACGCGTTCGCAGTCCACCTTATTGGCGGCATATTGATTGCGGCCAAATTGCGGTGCGTCTTCGCGGTAGGGCAATTGGGCATTCGGCTGTGGGTGGGCATACACGTCTACCGTGCTGCAAAAAATAAAGTGTCCACACCGACCCGCAAAGGCGCGTACATCGCTCTCGGCGTCTTGGGGCGCAAAGCCGATCATGTCCATTACACAATCAAATGCGGGTAATTCACGCATTTGCGTTTCAAAACGGGCAAAGTCATTGCGGTCGCCGTGAATGGTCTTGATCGGCCCATCAAAATGCTTGCCGCCAAAACCAACACCGCGCTGGCCGCGATTGAAGTGCCAGACTTCATCGTGCCGAGCCAAAAGTTGCTGTGTAATTTGTGTGCTGATAAGGCCAGTGCCACCGAGGATGAGGATTTTCATAGGATTTAGAGATTAGATAATCAGATGCTGAGCTACATGGCCTCCAGCACTAAGACCCAATCCGGCCCTATATCTGGCGACAGAAAGAAACGCGTGCCGGTGGTTGCATATTCGCCTATCGGGCGGGTCTCGCCAGTGCGCGGGTCAAACCAGCTTACCTTCGCGGTGCTGCCGCGGATAGTGCCCATGTGCACCGTCACGGCCTGTGTATTGGGTACATAAATCAATGCATAGCTGCCTGCACTATCCCGCGTCGCTCGCACATGGCTGGCCCCCTTGCCAGCATCATTGGCCAGAATGCTTTGGTCGGGGATGCGTGTGAAATACGGCTTCGACTCCATCAGGGCTCGCAAGTGCTTCGCCTGGTTTGCACCAGGTCGCTCTATCGCATCGCGCCAATGTCGGTCAGGGTGATTCATCGCCGGCTTGAGCGTTGGATCATAAAACTGCCAGACTGCATGATGCCCATAGGTGACGCCACATGCGCCTGCAAATACGCTGCGATACATCTGCTTGCGCACATCGTGGTCGCGGTAATAACCAAACTGCGGATCCCACTTCGGCCAGGGGTTCACTGGGTGGTCTTCGTAATTGGGTTCAGCATCCAGTGTCGGCTTGGTCGGGGTCAGCGCATAATCTTCTGTTACAAATTCCCACACCGGCACATCGTGCCCACCACCGTGCCCACTTTGCATCATATTGACATCCAGCCAACTTGCGTCGTGCAAATCGTGCGAAGTGCGGCTGGCTGGGCCGCCACTAGGGTGGAAGGTCATTAGCGCCTTGCCGCCCGTGCCAGCATCAATTCCCGCTGCCATCGCATCCCATAATGGTCGATAGTCATCGTTGTACACCTGCCCGTCGCGCCCGCGCCAAATGGCGGGTCGGTCGCCGCCCAAAATCCAGATGATGTTGGGCTTGCTGGCATAGCGCCGCGCCAGCCACTCGCCATATCGGCCTGCGTTGGCTTCGTCAAATACAATCGGCCCTTCGCCCCAAGCGTTACGCACCACTTTGTCGCCCCATGTCGGCAACAATCCAATATACAGGCCGTTGCTCGCCGCCGAGTCAATTACCCAATCGATATGCTTGAAGTAGGCTTCATTGGGTTTGTCCGGATCAAGATTTACTAGCGGTAACTCGCCAAAGCGATTCGGAGTACGCAGGCCATCAAATTCGGCCAACACAACAGACTGAATGACGTTAAAGCCCTGTACGCGCCGCTTCTCCAAAAACAACGTCGTTTCTTCACGAGTCAGTCGATGAAAAATCTCCCAGGCTGTATCGCCCATCCAAAAGAAAGGCGAACCGTCTTCATGTTGCAAAAAATGTCCGTCCGCTGAGACCCGTAGCGGACCGTGTGAGAAATCAACCGAAGGGGTGTAAGTTTGCATCAAGTTATCTCCATTCTCTTATTGGGCTAACACTTCGCAGGCTGTCTTTGCTGCTTGCAGCGTGCACACAGTGTGCAATGCGCGCACGCCGCCACACCCTATCAAACAATGAATGGGCTACAAACTGGCATTGTAGTGACCACCGAAACATTGTCAATTACTCAGATTCTGCGGCTTTGTGTTTACGCTGATGTATTCAATAGCGCAGGGCAATAGCGTCAATTTGACAATCAGAGATTGGTATACCATACTACCATTTCATGTTTAACAAAGTTCAACGTGAAGCCACATTGTCTACGCGGGTGAGTGATCAG
>JANMVQ010000103.1:0-23162 GCA_031392845.1 Chloroflexota bacterium | reverse complement strand
AACACGGTGGTGACGGTGGCCGCGACCGAGGGCAACTGGCAAGTGGACTTTGCCTTTACCCCGCAGAAGTTTGACCTGGGCAACCGGGTGTGGTTCGATACCAACAACGACGGCTTGCTCAACAACAGTGAGCAACCCGTGGACAGCGTGACGATGCAGTTGCGCGACAGCACAGGCGCCGTGATTGTCACGACCACGACCGGCGCCAACGGTTATTACAGCTTTACAAACTTGATCTCCGGCACTTACAGTGTGACGGTGGCGGCCAGCAACTTTGCGCCAGGTGGGGGTTTGGCGGGCTACTGGAACAGCAGCCCGACGACAGCGCCCTCCAACAACGCCAGCGACAACGACGATGATCATGGCGTGAACCCGTTGACATACGCAGCTTACCTGAGCAGCGGCGTGAGCAGCGGCCCAATCAATGTGGGTCCGGGCTTGCCGACCAGCGAAGACAGCAGCGCACCCAGCACACCCAATGGCGATGCGCGCAACAACCTGACGATTGACTTTGGGTTCTATCAACAGGCGATTGGCAACACGATTTGGGTGGACGCCAACGACAGCGGCTTGCTGGATGGGGCTGAGGTGCCCTACACGGGCGGGCCAATCACAGTGACGCTGGTGGACAACGCCACCGGCGCGCTGGTGAGCCAGACTGTGACGAACAACGGCATCTATACGTTTACCGGTGTGCCTAGTGGCACATTTGTGGTCAGCATCACCGTGCCGGCTGGCTTCCGCAGCAGCACACCGACGACGAATACGGTGGCGATAGACAACAACGACAACGGCTCGGCCAGCGGCTCGTTCATCGTGAGCGCGCCCTTCACGGCCACACCGGGGACGAACGTCGGCAGTATTTCCAGCGACAATACCGATGGCACGACGGTGAACCCAAGCATTGACTTTGGCTTGGTGCCACCGCCGGCCCAGTTTGGCGACCGGGTCTGGATCGAGAGCGACAACGACGGCCTGGCCAACACCGGGACAATTACGCCGGTGCTGGCAATGGTCATCACTGCCACCGCCAGCAACAGCGTGGTCTACACAACGACGACCAATGCGCAAGGCTACTACAGCTTCACCGTGCCTGCTGGGACCTACACTGTGACCTACGGCGCAGTGCCATCAAGTTACGGCACGGTGGTGCCCAGCGCCATGCCCTTGGGCAATACCGCCAGCGGCAACGCCGGTAGTTATGCTCAAAGCGGTAACCCCGACCAGAGCCGTTCGCAAAACAGCACCGTTACCGTCGCAGCAGGCGAGGCGAACTGGACGATGGACTACGCTTTCAACCCACCGCAAGCCAGCATTGAAGTAAAGAAATATACCAATGGCTTTGATGCGGACACGGTGACAGGGCCGTTCCTGACACCGGGCGCAGCAGTTACGTGGACATATGTGATTACCAATAACGGCAACGTAACGTTGACCAATGTGACGCTGGTGGACAGCGCAGAAGGGACGATTGCTTGCACACCGACGACGTTGTTGCCTGGCGAAGGCACGACATGCGAAGCCAATGGCACCGCGACGACGGGGCAATACACCAACACCGCGGTTGTGACCGGCACGCCGCCGATTGGCTCGCCAGTGACCAGCACCAACCCCAGCCACCACTTCGGGTCAGACCCGAAGATTGTGGTGAAGAAATACACAAACGGCTTTGATGCCGACACGTTGGCCGACCCACGCGCCTTGTTAACCCCAGGCGCAGTTGTGACCTGGCGCTATGTGGTGACCAACTCCGGCAACGTGCCACTGATAATGACCTTGAGCGACGACCGCATTTCGCTGGTGGGTGCAAGCTGCGCACCGGTGAACAATGGCGCACAACTGGCGGTAGGTGGCACAACCACCTGCACTTTGGTTAGCACCGCGCAGGTGTCGCAGACCACGAACGGCATCTACACCAACACCGCCATCGTGACCGGGACACCGGTTTTACCGCTGGGCGTACCCATTACCCCCGAGTTGCCGGGCTTCCCGGCGTTGCCGCCCACTCAGCCACCCGTGACCAGCACCAACCCCAGCCACTACGAAGTGTTGGCCCAGTTTGGCGACCGGGTGTGGATCGAGAGCGACAATGATGGCTTGGCCAGTACCGGCACGATTACGCCAGTACAAGGCATGGTGATGACAGCCACAAGCGGTGCGAATGTTTACACGACGACGACCGATGTGGCAGGCTACTACAGCTTTACCGTGCCAGCAGGCACTTACAGCGTGATGTATGGCGAAGTGCCAGCAATCTATGGGGTGGTAGTGCCAAGCGCGACACCGTTGGGGAGTAGCACGAGTGGGAACCTCGGTGCTTATCAAGGTGGTGGTGATCAGAACCGCCCACAGAACAGCGCCGTCACATTGGTCGCAGGTGAGGCGAACTGGAGCATGGACTACGCTTTCAACCAGCCGTCTTCGGTCATCACCCTGAAAAAATACACGAATGGCTATGATGCCGACACTGGCCCTGGGCCAGCAGTGGCAGTGGGCAGCGTGGTGACGTGGACGTATATCTTCACGAATACCGGTGCAGTAACGTTGACCAACTTGAATCTGGTGGACACACCTGAAGGCACGATCAGCAGCTGTGCGCCGAGCTTGAGCGGATTGAGCTTGGTGCCGGGCGCGATGGTGAACTGCACGAAGACGGCGATTGCCATCGCTGGGCAGTACGCCAACACCGCAGTGGTGACCGGTGTGAGCACGTTGACGGGGCAGCCGGTGACAAGCATCAACCCCTCGCACTACTTTGGCTATACGCCGACGATTGCGCTGAAGAAATACACGAATGGCTATGATGCGGACAATTTGCCGTTGATCTGCAACGGTGTGCCATCGAATAATAACCAAGCCTGTGTGCCACCTGGTACGCCCATTACATGGACGTATGTGGTGACCAACACCGGCAACGTGACGCTGAGCAATTTGACCCTGATCGATGACATTGAGGGTGCGATTACCTGCCCAGTGACGACACTGGCACCGGCGGCCAATACGCTGTGCACGCAGACGGGCATCGCGGTGCTTGGGCAATACAGCAACACTGGCGCGGTTACAGGGACGCCAAGTCTCCCAGTGCTGCCACCGCCAGAGTTGCCGGGGTATCCGCCTTCGCCAACCAGCACCGTGCCGGTGACCAGCACCGACCCGAGCCACTACACCAGTATCTTGATGAACTTGGGCAACCGGGTGTGGTTCGATACCAACGATGATGGGTTGGACAATGATGGTCTTGCCGGAAGTGTCGGGCAGGGTGTCGGAAGTGTCATTGTGTCTTTGTACTCGGTGGTCGGGGGTCAGTCGTCGATGATCTCGATAACGACGACCAACGCCGATGGTTACTACACGTTTACGAATTTGGGCGAAGGCGGTTACCAGGTGGTGATCAGCCCAAGCAACTTCATCACCGGGCCGCTGTCTGGATACCGTTCCAGCGACCCGACCGACTTGAATACGGACAATGACCAGGATGCCGATGACAATGGCAGCGAAGTGGGCACAATGGGTGCAACGAGTGGGTTGGTGCAGAGTGGCATCATCACCCTGACCTATCCGAATGAGCCAGCGCGCACCAGGTTAAATGGCGACAGCAATTGGACGGTTGACTTTGGCTTCTACAAACTCACGTTGGGCAATCTTGTTTGGGAAGACCTGAATAACGATGGTGTAAAGAATGGTGTCGAGTTGGGTGTCGCAAGTGTCGCGGTGTCGCTGTATGCCAGCGATGGCACGACCGTGATTAGCACGACTCAGACCGATGCAGCAGGTGTCTACACCTTCACCGGTTTGCTGAGCGATACTTACAGCGTGGGCATCACGCCAAGCGGGCTGTATACGAGCAGCCTGAGCGTCGGCGGCGAGAGCGACCCGAATGGCAACCGGGATGACAGCAGCGCGTTTGTCAGCGATAACGGTGTGGTCTTCAGCGGGGCTGAGATCCGCTCGAACCCAATCATCTTGAGCGCCGGCGATGCCGGTGCGCTGAACAACAACACCGTAATTGGCGTTGCCGGTAGCACGGTTAACCCAACCCTAGACTTCGGTATTTGGCAACCAGCCAGCTTGGGTGACTTTGTTTGGGAAGACCTGAACCATGATGGTTTGCAACAAGCCAACGAACTGGGCATTCAGAATGTGCTGGTGAGTTTGAGCACGCCCTTCGGCACGCTGACGACCACGACCAGCATGACCGGTTACTACCGCTTCGACAACTTGCTGAGCACAACCGACTACACAGTAACTTTCGCCGCAGTAGCCGGTTACCAACGCACGACCCAAATTGGCCCGCTAAATGTGGCTGACAATAGTGACGCCGACATACTCACAGGTCAATCGTCAATCGTCAATCTCACTCCAGGCGAACACAACCCGCGCATCGATGCCGGCTACTGGCGACCCGCCACGCTTGGTGACTATGTGTGGGAAGACGTGAATCACGACGGTGTGCAGGACAGTGTTGAACCAGGCGTGAACGGCGTCACTGCGACGCTGTATCTAAATGGCGTGCCGGTCAGTGAGACCCACACCTACGCCTTCGCTGGCCGCGACGGCTACTACACATTCACCAATCTCATCTCTGGCACCTACAGCGTGACCTTTGCCGCACCGGTTGCCTATGAGTTCACGTTGGCAGACAACACGGGTGATACTAGCGACAGCGATGCCGCATCGGTCGTCCGTGGTCCGTCGTCTATTGTCGGCACCACCGGCGACTATGTGCTGAGCGCAGGTGGGGACATCCCGACGGTCGATGCGGGCATCTGGCGACCGGCCAGCCTCGGCGACTATGTCTGGGAAGACCTAAACCACGACGGTGTGCAAGATAGCGTCGAGCCGGGTGTCGATGGTGTCGTAGTGACGTTGCTGGACAACGCCGGACACATCATCAGCACGGTCGCGACATATCAAGGTGGGCCGCTAAATTCGCACGGTTACTACACCTTTACGAACTTAATCTCGAACACCTATGTGCTGAGCTTTACGATTCCGAATGGCTATCAAGCCACGTTATCCAACCACGGTAACACCGATGCGGACGACAGCGATGGCGTGCTGGTCGGTGGTCCGTCGTCGGCGGTCGCCGTGACGCAAGCCTATGTCCTCAACGCCGGCGAGAGCAATCCCACTGTCGATCAAGGCATCTGGCGGCCGGCCAGCTTGGGCGACACGGTGTGGCATGATCTGAATCACAATGGGGTGCAAGATACAAATGAGCCAGGTATCGGTGGTGTGACGGTGACGTTGCAAACGCCGACGACGACAATTCAAACGACGACCAGTGTGACTGGCTTCTACCAATTCAACGATTTGATCAGCACTGTGCCCTATACCGTGCAGTTCACGTTGCCCGGCCCGGCATACACATGGACTATGCCAACTGTGGGCAGTGGTACGTCGGACAGCGATGCCAATTTCAATGGTCAATCGTCAATGGTCAATCTCGCCCCTGGCGAACACAACCCGACGATTGACGCGGGTGTATGGGTGCCGATGACGTTGGGAAACTACGTGTGGATCGACACCAACAACGATGGGATCAACAATGAGCCTGCGATAAACGGTGCGGGCGCTATCTTGGCGATCTTGTATATCGACAATGGCGATGGCGTGCTGGGGATCGGCGACACTCAGGTGGCGACGACCACAACCGATGCGGGTGGTCATTACACCTTCACGAATCTGATCAGCGCGACGTATCTGGTGCAGTTGCCGCAGAGCAACTTCGACGTGGGCGGCCCATTGGCGGGCTACCTGAGCAGCACCGGCAACGGTGTGGCGATCACGAACAACGACAAGAATAATGATGATGACGGCGAGCCAGCAGGCGCGTTCGGCGTGACCAGCCGCCCAATCACGCTGAACCCCTTCAGCGAACCGACACTCGACGACACCGATGACACTTTGACAGCGGATACCAACTCCAATTACTCAGTTGACTTTGGCTTCTTCCAGCTGGCCAGTCTGGGTGACCGGGTGTGGTTCGACACGAATGCCAACGGTGTGCAGGATAGCAATGAAATCACTGGGGTGAACGGGGTTGCAGTGCGTCTGTATGGCATCACCAACACGGTGCTTGCCACCACAACAACCGGCAACAACGGTTACTACACCTTCACCGGTTTGTTGCCCGGCGACTACTACGTTGAGTTCGATTTGCCAGTCGGTTACACGCGCAGCCCCAGCACAGCGGGTAGCGCGCGTGACCCAAGCGACAGCGATGCAGACATGCTGACCGGGCGCACCAACCCGACCACACTCATCTCAGGTGAGAATGACCTGACGTGGGACGCGGGTATCTACCAGACCTCGTCGCTGGGCGACCGGGTGTGGGAGGACTTGAACGCCAACGGTCTGCAAGACTCAGGCGAGCCGGGCGTGCCTAATGTGATCGTCATTCTGTGGCTGAACGGCGCGCCGATTAGCCAGACCCAGACGCTGACGAATGGCTTCTACGGTTTCAATGCGCTCACGCCAACGCTGAGCTACTCGGTGAACTTCACCTTGCCGAATGGCTATGTGTGGACGACGCCGGATGCGAATGGCAATGGCAGCGATGCGGACGACAGTGATGTGGATCGCAACACCGGCGCGACGCCATCCGTGACGCTTGGCCCAGATCAGCATTACCCGGATTTGGATGCGGGCATCTGGGCACCGGCCAGCATTGGCGACCAGGTATGGTTGGACAATGACCGCAATGGCTTGCAAGAGAGCGGTGATACTGGTGTGCGCGATGTCTCGGTGACGTTGTGGCTGAATGGCAACGCTATCAGCACAACCCAGACCGATAACACCGGTTTCTACAACTTTACCGGTTTGATGCCGAACGTGTATTCGCTGAGCTTTGGGCTACCAGACAACTATGCTCGCACGCAGCGTGATGCGCTGGGCAATGGACTGAACACTGCCGATAGCGACACGACGATTGTGAGTGGCGAAACGATTACGACTGAGTTGACCAGCGGTGAATACGATCCAACTTGGGACATGGGCTTGTATCAGTTGGCGTCACTGGGCGACACTGTATGGGAGGACTTGAACCACGATGGTGTGCAGAACGCAAATGAGCCAGCGCTACCGGGCGTGACGGTGACGCTTTACTCAATCACTGGCACACCGCTGCTGACAGTAAGCACGAGCATCACTGGCTTCTATGAGTTCAATCATCTGGAGCCAACCAGTTATACAGTGGGCTTCCAGCCACCGCCGAGCTATCTGTTTACGCTACCCAATGCAACAACAGATACGAATGACAGCGATGTATCCATAGCCGATGGCCGATCGCCCGTAGTTGTTCTGATCCCTGGCGAGCACAACTCGACGATTGACGCAGGTGTATGGCGACCGGCTTCGCTGGGTGACTACGTGTGGGAGGACTTGAACCACGATGGCGTGCAGGACAGCATCGAGCCAGGTGTCAATAGTGTCGCGGTGGCACTGTTGGATAACGCCGGCCACGTCATCAGTACGACGAGCACCTACAACTTTATGGGTCACGCTGGTTATTACACGTTCACGAACTTGATCTCTGGCACATATGTGGTGAGCTTCACGATCCCGGCGAGTTACGAGCCGACGCTAGCCAATGTAGGCGGTGACGCAACGGACAGCGATGGCTCAAACGTCAAACGTCAAACGTCAAACGTCATTGCCTCCACCGAGCCTTATGTTCTCAACGCGGGCGAGAGCAACCCGACCGTTGACCAAGGATTGTGGCGACCGGCCAGTTTGGGCGACCGCGTGTGGTGGGATCATAACCGCGACGGTTTACAAAGCATCAGCGAACCAGGTGTGCCAAATGTGACCGTGCGTTTGCTGGACAGCAACGGCACTGTTATCAGCACAACTGTGACCGACGCCAACGGCCTATATCTGTTCAGCAATCTAATCAGCCAGACGCACACGGTGGTATTTGCTTTGAGCACATTGCCCGCAGGCGCGCATGTCACAACCCAAAATGTGACTGGCGCAGGCAAGGACGTGCTGGATAGTGATGCCGATGTAAGCACAGGTCGCACTGAGTTGATCCCATTGTTGCCGGGCGAGCATGATCTAGCCTGGGACATGGGCATTTGGGTGCCGGCCAGTCTGGGTGATTTTGTGTGGGAAGACCGAAATCATAATGGCACACAAGAAGCTAGTGAACCGGGTATTCCAGGCGTGCAAGTGACTTTGCACATGGTGACAGGCACATTGACGACCCAAACGAATTTGAATGGCTACTATGTGTTTACAAATCTGTTGCCGTATGTGCCGTACACAGTGAGTTTTGCATTGCCGAGTGCGCCGAATGGCACACCCTACACCTGGACGTTACCGACAACGGGGGCAACGACCCAGGATAGCAATGTCATCGACAACAATGGTGCTACTTATGCGGTGGTCTTGCAGCCGGGAGAATTCAACCCGACGATTGACGCAGGTGTGTGGCGGCCGGCCAGCTTAGGCAACTACGTTTGGCACGATCAGAATGGCGATGGACGGCAAGACCCGAATGAGCCGCCGATGCCGGGCGTGACGGTGGTGCTCTACAACGGCGTGGGCACGCCAATCATGACGGCGACGACGACGATCACTGGGTTCTACCAGTTCAACGACCTGATCCCTGGTGTTTACAGTGTGGGCGTGCTGCTGCCGAGTGGTTACATTTTCACCCGACCTGGCACTGATCCATTTAGTGACACCGACAGCAATGTGAACCCGAACACGGGCCGCACCGCGCCAGTGACATTAGTGCCTGGCGAGAATAATCCGACCATTGATGCGGGTCTGGTGATTCCAGCCAGTCTGGGTGATCGGGTTTGGCACGACACAAACTCGGATGGCGTGCAGGATGCAGGAGAGCTAGGTGTGCCCGGTGTGCAGGTGGTGCTATATGACGCAGTGCATAACACGTCGGTGGCGACGACGACGACGGATGCTAATGGTCTGTATCACTTCATCAACTTGAGACCGGGCGATTACTCGGTGCAGTTCAACCTACCAGCCGGCTATGTGCACAGCCCACAGGACCAAGGTAGTAACGATGTGACGGACAGCGACGCGGACCCCGTGACGGGTCGCACGATCGCGACAAACTTGGCATCGGGTGAAAACGATCCAACGTGGGATGCTGGGATTTATCAGCAGGCTGCGCTGGGAGATCGCGTCTGGCTCGACATCAATGGCGATGGGGTACAGGACGCGGGAGAACCGGGCGTGCAAGGAGTGCCGGTGGTGCTGTATCACCAAGGCATACCGGTGCTGACGACGACGACTGATGCCACTGGCTTCTATGGGTTTGATGCGCTGAATCCTGGCCAACCTTACACCGTGGTGTTTGGTCTGCCGAGTGGTTATTCGTTCACCGCACCCAATGCTAGCGGTAATGACGCGGCTGACAGCGATGCCGACCGTGTGACTGGGGTAAGCCAAGTGATTGTGCTGCAACCGGGTGAGCACAACCCGACGGTGGATGCCGGGCTTTGGCAGAGCGCAGGGCTGGGCAACTATGTTTGGCTGGACTTCGACAAGGATGGTGTGCAGGATATAAATACGGATGAAATGGGCGTCGGTAGTGTGAGCGTGACACTGTATCAAGGTGGCGTGGCCATCAGCACGACCCTGACGGACGATGCTGGCTATTACTCCTTCACGCAGTTGACACCGGGCGTGCCATACACCGTGCAGTTCAGCTTGCCGGATGGGTTTGTGTGGACGGAGCAAGGGGCGAACCCAAGCAGTGGCACGGACAGCAACGTGAATGTGATCGGGGCCACTGGGCCGGTCATCCTGCAATCGGGCGAGTTCAACCCTACGATTGACGCAGGCGTGTATTCGCCGGTTGTGATTGGCAAACATGGCGCAGGATCAGGTCCGCAGGGCACGTTGGGTAACGATCGGTTGATTACCTATACCTTAACGGTGATTAATATCTCGGACAAGCTAGTGTCCAAAGTTGTGATCAGTGATCCATTGCCAAGCGAGTTGGAGTGGGTGGTGGGAAGCGCTTCGCCAACACCAGATGGGATCCAAGGCAACATTTTGAGCTGGAATATCAGCCAACTGGAAGGCAAAAGCCAACGAGTGATTACGTTTGTGACTCGAGTGAAGATTGATACGAACGATCCAGTCTTCAATGTGGCGTATGTGTTGAGAAACATCCGGGTGGTTGCTTCGGATGAAGCAGAAGTGCCGACCAAGCCTACGGCGGTAACACTGGCCCGGTTTGAAGTGACGAAGATGTCTGGGGCAGCGGGTGTGCGAGTATTGTGGGAAACCTCGTTGGAGCAGGACACATATGGCTTCAATGTGCTCCGTGCCGAGCGCACTGATCGTAGTAGCGCAGTGCAAGTAACGAGCCAACTAATTGCAGCGACGGGTCGTAATGGCGGTGCAAGCTATGAGTTTATCGATACCAGTGTCGATGCCAGCAAGTCGTATGTCTACTGGTTGCAGGAGATAGAGCTGAGTGGTGCGTTAAATGAATATGGCCCAATCACTTATGGTGATGCAAGTAACGCTGCAATTAATTCGGTGGTGAAGCCGCTTGCCAACGTCATAGGCGGGGGTGTGTTGGTGCCAGCGACACTGAGTAGGTCTGGGCTACTTTCTGAATCGGTGAATACGCCGCAAACTGTGGCCGTGATTGAGTCGGCTTTGCCTGCTGTGTTGGTGCAGGAGGTCGGCGTGGCCCCTGTTGTCATAGCGCCAGTGCCAGCAATGGTTGTTGTGGCGGTGCCGGATACGCGTATGGAGCCGGTTCAGCCGGCAACGGTGGCAATCCAGCCAACACAAGTGGCACTCGTGACCCGTGCGGTGGCAACTACGGCAGTGAATGCACCGCAGCCTACAGTGATGCCGATAGCCAAGACTCAGACGAATGCTGCCCCTGTAAACACAGCTGCTGAGGTACGACCTGCGGTGCAAGCGGTGATGGGTGCAAGCCAGCCGCAGTCTCGCACAACCTTGAACGGCGTAGCGCGGACTGAGACTATGGGCAAGCCCGTGTCGAAACCAGCGGAGACACCCCTGTTGTGGATGTGGCTGTTGGTAAGTGGCGCTTTGCTGATCACAAGTGGAGGTGTCGTAGTGCTATGGCGACGTAGGCGTGGATAATCTGTTGTAGACATTTGAATCAGAAGACGGACGCGCAAACATCGGAGACTTCCCTAAGAGAGTCTCCGATGTTTTGGTTTTCGTGCATTTGTGCATTCATGCCATTAGCGGAATTAACAGTATCATGACCAAAACCATGATGACCCCAGAAGAATTCCGCCAGCAAGGCCACAAACTCATCGACTGGGTGGCCGACTTTCGTGCCAATATTGCGCAACATCCGGTCATGGCTCAGGTGCAACCGGGTGACATCAAAGCGCAGCTGCCAAGCACGCCACCCCAACAGGGCGAGTCGTTCGAACACATTTTGGCCGATATGGATCGCCTGATCGTGCCCGGGCTCTCGCACTTCCAACATCCGCGCTTCTTTGGCTATTTCCCGGCCAACTCGATGTTGGCGAGTGTATTGGGGGATTTCCTCAGCACTGGGCTGGGGGCGCTCGGGCTATCGTGGCAATCGGCTCCGGCGCTGACCGAGGTCGAAGAAGTGATGACCGATTGGCTGCGCCAGATGATCGGGCTGAGCGAGGGGTGGAGTGGGGTGATCCAGGATACGGCCTCGACCACGACGATGTTGGCGCTGATCTGTGCGCGCGAACGAAGCACGAATTACGGTTTGGCGCGGGGTGGTTTGCAGGCTGAAGATAAACCGTTGGTGGTGTATGTCTCCAAATATAGTCATAGCTCTGTCGATAAGGCAGCGCTGTTAGCGGGTTTTGGGCGAGCCAATGTGCGCGTGATCGAGTGCGATGCCGACTTTGCCCTTAACCCCGAAGCGCTCGAACGGGCCATCCAACAAGACCTGCGCGACGGGCGACTGCCCTGCGCGGTAGTCGCGACAACCGGCACCACGACCACGACTGCGCTTGATCCTATCGCGCCGATGGCCCGGATTGCCAAGCAGCACAACTTGTGGCTGCATGTGGATGGCGCGCTGGCCGGCAGTGCCATGATCCTGCCCGAATGCCGTTGGATGTGGCAGGGTATCGAAGGTGCGGACTCGATTGTGATTAACCCGCACAAATGGCTGGGCGCGGCTTTTGATTGCACGGTCTATTTTGTGCGCGACCCACAGCATTTGGTGCGGGTGATGGGGACGAACCCCAGCTATTTGCAGACTGCCGCTGATGCGCACGTGAAAAATTATCGTGACTGGGGCATTCCGCTGGGCCGTCGCTTCCGCTCGCTCAAATTGTGGACGCTGATTCGGGTCGAAGGTGTCACCGGATTACAGGCGCGGCTGCGGCGCGACATCGCCAATGCGCAATGGTTGGCCGAGCAAGTTCGTGCTCGCCCGAACTGGCAACTACTCGCTCCCGTCCCGCTACAAACCCTATGTGTTCGGCACGTCCCTGACACCCTGAACCTGACACCTGAGACGTTAGATAAACACACCTTGGGCTGGGTGGATCACGTCAACCGCAGCGGTAGCGCCTATCTCACCCCAGCCATGCTCGAAGGCCGCTGGATGTGCCGCATCAGCATCGGCGCCTATCTGACCGAGCGCCAGGATGTGGCGGAAGCCTGGGCGACGATCTGCGAGGCGGCGGAGGAGTTACTCAGACCGTAATCGAAGACGACGTCGTGCACGATCACGATCACGATCACGATCACGATCACGAATACGATCACGATCACGATCACGATTACGTTTACGAGCCGCGCTTATGCGTGAATCGCAGCGTTATACCGCGCTGGCCGTTGTTGAAGTTGTTACAGGAGCTTACCCGCTGTGCTAATCCGTGTGCCTCCGTGGATAATTCAGTGTCGTATCAGCATTACAATCGACACGCGACCTGTTTAATTCTGAATTCTAAAATCTCAATTCCCAACAAATGGCTGTAGACAATCTCTCTCCCGTCTGGGCCCGCGCCTTTGATCTTGAACTGGATCATGGTGAAGGCATCTATCTGTACGACACCAAAGGCACCCAATATATGGACTTCACCGCTGGGATCGGCGTGGCCAACACCGGCCATGCACACCCGCGGATTGTGAAGGCCATCCAGGAGCAGGCTGGCCGTTTGATCCACGGTCAAATGGCGATGGGCTGGAGCCGTACATTGCTTGACTTAACAGAAGAGCTGAAGACGATTGTGCCGCCAGGGTTTGACTCGTTTTTCTTTAGCAACAGCGGAGCCGAAGCCGTCGAAGCGAGTGTGAAGTTGGCTCGCTCGGCCACCGGACGCACCAACCTGATCGTATTTGAAGGTTCTTTCCACGGCCGCAGCGCTCAGACGATGGCGATGACGATGAGCAAGTACAGCTATCGCCAGAAGTACCAGCCTCTACCGGCTGGCGTGTTTGCGGCACCCTACGCGCACTGCTTTCACTGCCCGGTGGCGATGAAGTCGTTTAGCAATGACAAGCGCGCTGCAGTCAGTGCGGCTTGCCCGGAAGACACCGGTTGCTGTCACTACGCGCAGGAGCATGTGCGCTATTTGCTCAAGAGCCAGACCAGCGCCGCTGAGACCGCTGCGATTGTGCTGGAGCCAGTATTGGGTGAAGGTGGCTATGTGGTGCCGCCGCGCAGTTTCATGGAAGAATTGCGCGCCAT
Organism: Chloroflexota bacterium; assembly: GCA_031392845.1. Lineage (GTDB taxonomy): Bacteria > Chloroflexota > Anaerolineae > J036 > Brachytrichaceae > JANMVQ01. The sequence goes on along the minus strand of JANMVQ010000103.1, from coordinate 9,502 downwards.
CTGTGATGAGAATGGAATTCTCTTGATCTTCGATGAAGTGCAGACTGGCTTTGGCCGCACCGGCAAGTTCTTTGCGCTGGAGCACTTTGGCGTGCTGCCCGATGTAATCATCGCGGCTAAAGGCTTGGCCTCAGGCATGCCGTTGAGCGGTGTATTTACGCGTAAAGATATCGCGGCCAAATGGACTCCCGGCTCGCATGGAGGCACGTATGGCCCCAACATCGTCAGCGCTGCCGCTGCCGCAGAGACGATTCGGGTGATGAAGGATGAGAAGATTATGGAGAATTCCACCGCGCGTGGCAATCAACTCATGACGGGACTGCGCAAGTTACAACAAGACTTCCCGATGCTCGGTGATGTGCGTGGCATCGGCTGCATGGTGGCCACCGAATTTGTCGATCAGGACAACAAACCCGATATGGCGAAGACCAACCAGATCGTGAAAATGTGTGCCGACCAAAAGTTGCTGTTCTTGACCTGCGGCACTTACCAGAACGTCATTCGCTGGATCCCACCGCTGGTGGTGAGTGAGGAGCAAATCGACGAGGCGCTGCATATTTTTGCGGCTGCGTTGGATCGGGCGGCTTAAAGAGTTGAAAGTGAAAAGTTGAAAGTGCTTAGTCCTTAGTGCTAAGGGGGTCTTAGATCACGAGTCATAAGTCATAAGTCCGGTAGCTGGTACGTATTGCAATCGCCGGGCTTACGACTTATGATTTTTCTGCCTTCTGCCTTCTGCCTTCTGTCCGCTTCGCGTGCCTTCACCATCGCACGTTTTGAAAGTGTGCAAGCATTTGTTTGAGCGTAGCGAGCTTTTCTGACGGTAGATGACATGTGAGTTGCAGACCCGCATAGACGCTGGAGACGAATTCAAATCGATCGTAAATGGCGTTGATTAGCACCTGGTGGGTGTTACTGCCTTCTACATCGGCAATGAGTTGAAAATTGAAGTAATTCGGATTGATGTCAGGCACAGCTACAAAAGTTTTGGTCAGACCGTTTTCATCCCAGTTGAAACTAGCAGGCAGATCACTTTGCAGCACCTGGCGCAAAAAACGGATAAGGTGTGGGAAAGGTGTGCCTGCACCGTCGCACCACAGCTCGTGCACCTGGCCGTCATCGTTCAGGTAGCAGTAAATCCAGCTGTCCCATTTGTTTTGGGTGTCGGCTAAGAAGAGATTGACGCCTACGCCACAGTGTCGCAGATAGCGTTGTAGCATCTGCTGCATGGCATACAAATCGTCCAGTTCGACCTGATCGCTAGGCATGACATGCGCATCGATCTCTGTCGGCCGCTGTCTTAGCACCAACAAGACATCTTGAACATAGTCGTGTGAGAAAAACACGGGCGGGCGACGGGAAGCATCAAATATCTGGTTATATGGAATGTCCAATCCAAAACGATGGACAATCTTGGACAGCCGCAGCAAATCAACCGCAATCTCAGCCGTGGCCGCTGTGTGCTGAATTACTCCCAGTAGCCAATTTTGTAGGTGGGTTGTGATGGTGTGCCCACGCATGGACAAAGTGTTGTGCTGGATTAAATGATAGGCCAGATACAGATCTTGACCCTCATATTGACTCACCGTATCCAGGATCTCTTGTTGTAGAGCGCGATCCCCGATACCGTTAGCGATTCGCAACCCATGCGCCAGCCAGGCAAACATGGTGTCGATGCGGCCTTCGATCTCTGATTTAGGCACGCAATAACGAATCAGCTTAAGTGATGGCTTATAACCATTCAGGTCGACCTGACCGAGATTCATGAGCGCTAAACGAGCCCGATTGAGACAGCTGCGTAGTTCTGGTGCAACTGCAATGGCAGCGCTGGGTAACTGTTTGGCGTCGCTGTACTGTTGAGCAGACAGAGCGGATGTTGTCATAAGTTGTTCCTCCCCACTAATCGACATTAATTCTATTATTTTTATATAAATATGCAAATGTTGATTTGTGGCGGATCGGGTTATGAGACTGAGCGCCTGCAGTGACATTGATCGGCAACATTCTAGGACTTACGCGCAAATAGATTGTGCTTGCTTTAGAACACGGATTACGCGGATAAATACGGATTTGCAAAGATATTTTGTTGTCTAATCCGTATTTATCCGTGTAATCGGTGTTCTATTGAGACATCACTTTCTGCTTTGGAAAAAAGAGCGCCATTCGCGTAAGTCCTAACATTAAGCCACGCAAGTTTTGCGCCAAGAGATCAATGATCAACAAGGGTTGCTTATAGACTCCCCAAGTAAACATGGCGCAGTGATGTCGATGGGCCAAACCCAACAAACACTGCCTATTTGCTCACAGACTAAACCCTCCTCGCGTTTTACATAACACTTAGTCTATCTTTTCACAATTAAATGGGTTGGCGAAATACACCGACTAACAGCTACTAGAATCAGACTTTAGTCTGATGCAAAGCTAGTCTTTTTTCTTAGACTTAAAGGCTAAGTAACAAATGATCCAAAGTATTACGTCACATAATGACATAAATCAAGATTATGTCTGATTGGAATTCATAATTGACGGGGGAATATGACCAGCCCCCAAGTGATCAATGATTCCGCCTCATCCGCAATACCTGGGCACCCCATGGCAGATCCATTAAAACCTACATTACATCGACTGGGACATCGACCTGATAGAGATAGTGTCTTTGCGATCAGTTGGATCACCGGAATCAGTGGTGATTGTGCATCTGTAACGCAGACCTGGTGCGAGTTCACAGGCCGTTCCGCAGAGCAATCCATTGGGCAAGGCTGGTTACGCTGTATCCACCCACTCGATATGCCGTGGGTACAGCTCATTTTGCACAAGCACCATCACACCCAACAAGCGATTTCACTGGAATATCGGCTTCGCCGGGCAGACGGCTCATTTGGTTGGGTCCAACACAATGGAATCCCGCAGTACGACGCGACAGAACATTTTCAGGGATTTGTGCATGTTGCCATTGATATAGTGGGTATTAAACGGCTGGAGCAAAGCCTCTTGGAGAAGCAAGCCGAACTGCATAAACACCGTGAATTAGCCCAATGTTTATTAGACATTATGACGATGGTAAATATGCGTCAGTCGGTCAAAGCCACAGTCGATTTTATTCTGGACCAGTCTGTGCGTATGTTGCATGCCCATATTGGCATTGTATTTCGAATGGGGTTGGATCAGCGGCATATGTATGCCGAGTCTGCACTCGGGCTATCCGCAAGCATCGCACAATTGCTCGATGTAATGATCGGTGAAGGCACTGCCGGTCGCGCTGCCCAACAAAGGCGGGCCGTTGCATTGGACGCAATAGAAATTGAGGCTTTGGAGCGTATTTTGTTCGACAAGCCAGCGATTTGGGAGAGCGTGTTATCGTTGACTCAAAATGTGGCGCGTAGCTTGGCCGTGCCTATCATAGTGCACGGCAAATTGTTGGGTGTTTTGGCTGTATACCGGCGTGAGAGCAGCACATTTAGCACTGAAGATATTAACTTACTCTCTGCATTAGGTGTCCAGACAGGGTTGGTCATTCAAAGCAATGTTGCCAAACCGATGATAGGCCTGCAAGAGCTATTAGAAGCGCCGAGTAGCATCGTTTCTCAGCTTGTCGCCGTGCCTGCCACCGCCTGAATCAAACACAGACTTGGATAGAATGCCGTTGCCAATGATGGCTCTACCGAGTAAAACGGGATAAACCACGAATCTCACTAATCTTCACAAATAATTCGTGTGAATTCGTGAGATTCGTGGTTCATTTCCCGCTAAAGTCGGGAGAGCCCCAATGATTTAACGGATCAATAATTGGCATATCATGAAATTAGGCATTATTACGGACATCCATCTATATCCTACGCCGGAGGATGGCCGAGTGTTTGCATGGCACAACCCTTATCCCATTGCGCGTGCACAAGCCCAATATGTGGCGGCGTTGGATCGCTGCGTGCAAGAATCAGTCGATGTCATTGTCATTTTAGGCGATGTATCTATGATGGGTGATGAAGCCTCGCTACGGTGTGGGGTAGAGCTGGCGGCCCAAACCGGCAAGCCAATCTGGGTGGTGCCCGGCAACCATGATTGCACTGTGGCTGCAGATGCATTGGCGCGCGCGGTGACCCAATATGGCGGCGACCAAATGACCTTATTAACGGCGCTCGGCTTTCGCCCGAATCCTGATCAGCCGCTACGGGTGGCCGGCCTGGCACTGGCCAGCGACACCGGCGGCAACACTGCCCGTGCCACTGAACGCATTCCGCAACATGCTTGGTTAGCCGATGGCGTGCTCTTTGCGGTGCATCACCCGATGATTTCGTTGGCCGAACGGTGTGCTGCGCATGGGTTGAAGTACGCCAGCAACCTAGATAATTTTGCCGAAAGCGGTATCGAAAGCGCCATCAAGAATAGGTTTGGCCCGACGCTGATAATGCATGGACATTTACATGTGCGTGATGAAACTGCAATCGGCAACGTGCTGCAATTGTCATTTGCTGCGCTAATCGAGCCACCCCACGAGATTGGAATTGTGGAACTTGAGCTCACAAATGCCCAATGCTTGACTATAAGCCGCACAAATATCGCCGTGGCCCCCACCCATGCGACCCAATTGCCCGTGCTATCCCCCGACGAGACGCATTGGCAATTGCAGGATGGGGTGTGGATGCGGAGCAGTGAGCAGTAGGCAGAGAGCAGAAAGCAGAAAGCAGAGGGCCATTATGGCTTTCTGCTCTCTGCCCACTGCTTTCTGTTCAGAACCCCGCACTCTTCAGCTTCTCCGCCTGCTCGCGGGTAGATAGCTCGTTGATGAAATCATCGATGTCGCCATCCAGAACCATTTGCAGACGGTATAGATCGACATTAATCCGATGATCGCTGACCCGGTTTTGCGGGAAATTGTAGGTGCGGATTTTTTCGCTGCGGTCGCCGCTGCCAATTTGGCCGCGCTTTTCGGCGCTCACTTCGGCATTTTGCCTGTCCTGCATCAACTCATATAAACGTGCACGCAAAATACTCATGGCACGCAACCGGTTTTGGGTTTGGCTGCGCTCGTCTTGCACCGCGACGACCAAGCCAGTGGGTTTATGGGTGATGCGCACGGCACTCTCGTTTTTCTGCACGTTTTGGCCGCCCGCACCGCGCGAACGATAGGTATCGATCTCGATGTCGCTGGCCGGAATGTTGATCTCGACGTCGTCGACTTCTGGCATCACCGCCACTGTGACGGTGCTGGTGTGAATGCGTCCGCTCGACTCAGTGGAGGGAATGCGCTGCACACGATGCACGCCGCTCTCGAACTTCAGCCGCGAATAGGCCCCTTTGCCTTTGATCTGAAAAATAATTTCTTTGTAGCCACCAATGCCAGTTTCATTTTGGTCGATGATGTCAACCCTCCAGCGACGGCCTTCGGCATAGCGAATGTACATGCGCGCCAGATCCGCCGCAAACAAACCAGCTTCGTCACCGCCTGCGCCAGCGCGCACTTCCACAATGACATCGCGGTCGTCACGTGGGTCTTTGGGCACCAGCAAGCTGCGCAGCTCTTTCTCGAATCGATCCAGTTTGATCTTAAGCGGCTCAATTTCGGCACGCGCCATCTCGACCATTTCAGCATCACTGCTGGCAGCCAACTCCTGGTTATCGGCCAGCTCTTGCGCAGCTTTTTGATAACTTTGATAAGTCTCGACTACTGACTCGGCGTCATTGCGCTGTTTGTTGATCTCGGAAAAGCGCGCGAAGTCGTTGCCGATGCTTTCATCACCCAGCTGTGCCATCAGTTCGTTATAACGGGTCTCGATTTCGTCGAGCTTGGCTTTTAGTTTCTCGTCCATATGCGCAAAAAAAGCCACGGCAACTACCCATACAACGCCAGAACCGATCAGCTTATAGCTTCCCCAAGTAAAACTAACGCATAAACCCACGTGGTCTCTAAGACCGAGTGGGTTGAATGAGTCAACCCGATCTGGGAAATCTATTAGCTCAGGCTCTAAAGTTGTAGGGATGTCCGTGGCTAATACAACATTTCTAGACTAATCTAAATTAATCCAGATCATTATAATCTGGCCGCATGTCTAATCCAGCGTCAGATTCAAATCCCAGTGCAGGTCTCAGCCCATCGGCCCAGAAAGTGCAAGATGCGTTGAATCAGTTTGGCGTGACGCTGCAAGTGGTCGAATTCGATGCCAGCACCCGCACCGCGCAGGATGCTGCCAACGCCATCGGCTGTACGGTCGGGCAGATCGTGAAGTCGCTGATTTTCAAAGGCGGGCAAAGCGGCAAGCCCATCTTGGTGCTGACCAGCGGGGTAAACCGAGTTGATGAGAAAAAGATCGCGGCATTGCTGGGCGAGAAGATCGATAAAGCCGATGCCGATTTTGTCCGCCAGCACACTGGTTTTGTGATTGGCGGCGTTCCCCCGGTTGGCCATGCCAGCCCGATGGAGACCTTGATCGACGAAGACCTCGTGCAATACGCCGACATCTGGGCTGCCGCCGGCACACCCAACGCGGTGTTCAAGCTGACGACGGCAGACTTGCAGCAGATTGTCGTAGGCGCACGGGTGGCTGGTGTGAAACAATGATGGCCCAGTTGAATTAGGGATTTTTAAGGATATCGTCAGTGCTCGCAGCTGTGCGGCGCTTCTTCATTGCCACCCAATATGAATAACCAATCATACCGATCAGCATGCCAGTGATGACCAAGCTAATGGTGACCACCGCACCAACGGGTGGCAACACCAGGCTGCCCAATGCAATGAACACCCCGCTGATGAGCATGATGCGTCCGCCGATGCGATGGCTCTCACGCCAAACCTCTGCGTCTGCCAGGGTCCAGGGTAGACGAATGCCCACAATAGAGTTTCGACCTAGTCGGCCCATCTCGCTGCCCAATGCAACAAACAGCAAGCCCACACCTAGGCCGATCGTCCGCGTGACCGACACTGGCCAACCCAGAGCGCTTCCCAAAATAACCCCATGCACCACCGCCAGAAAAAGCAGCAGTGCATTGGCGTAACGTCCAAGCGTTGGTCGAAAAGATGCGCCTCGATCCGCAGGAACAGGGTCGATGCGTGGCAAAAAGATGAATAATAGCCACACGACCAGCCCAATACTTGGGATTAACCAAACGGCGACAGTTCGGCTGCCATATCCATCCACTTCACCGTTGAGGCCCCAATGAATCGGCATGCGCTCTGGCAGGGCGCTGCTCACCACAATGCCAAACAGAGTCATCACCAAGATAAGACCCAACCCAATCCAACGACTGCTCATATTCTTTGCCTCCTTTGGAATCACTAATAGGGTGCAATTGTATTTAAAGGGCACGCCTATCGTCCGGAGCGCTCGATGAGCGACAAGAACTGTGCGCCAAAAGCGCTCCGGACGATTTGCCACTTTTGGTGATGTACCCCATCGGCACTTTGCACTTTCAACTTTCCCCTTTGCACTCTATCATTCCTTCATGTTCATCACCAGCCTGACTAACCCGCGCGTCAAACACGTCGTGGCCCTGCGCGACAAAAAGAGCGAGCGCGAAGAAAGCGGTTTGATGCTGATCGAGGGCTTCGAAGAATTGTCGCTCGCACTGGAATGTGGGGTGAAGCCGCGCCTGCTATTTTTTTGCCCGGAGATTTTTCGCAAAGGGACCGATCACGAACTAAAACAACGCATCGCCGCCACAGGCGCGGAACTGATCGAGACGACCCGCGCCGTCTTTGAAAAAATCGCTTATCGGGATGGGCCTGATGGTTGGTTGGCGGTGGTGGATCGGCCGGACTTTGGGTTGGAAAGGTTCGAAAGTTGGGAAGGTTCGAAGGTTGGTGCCGCATTATGGGTGGTGGCGGAAGCGGTCGAAAAGCCGGGAAATTTTGGTGCGATGTTGCGGACGTGCGATGCGGCAGGAGTGACTGGCTTTATCTCGTGCGACCCCATCGCCGATCTAAGCAATCCCAATATTGTGCGAGCCAGCGTCGGCACGTTGTTTAGTGTGCCGGTGGCCGAGGCTAGCAACGAGATCACGTTACGTTGGCTACGCAGGCATGGCATCCAGGTTGTCGCTACCACACCCAACCCTGGGCCGGACGGGGCGCTGCCCCTTGATTTCACTCAAGCCAATCTCATCCAACCCGTGGCGATTCTGGTCGGCACCGAGAAATATGGCCTCAGCGACTTCTGGCTGAACAACGCCGATATCCGGGTGCGTATTCCCATGCTGGGGCGGGTGAACTCACTCAATGTGGCCACCAGCGCAGCCTTACTGATATATGAAGCCGTCAAGCAACGGCTAAATAAAACCAACCAATAGATTCCCCATATAGAGTTGGCTCATTCAACCCGCCCGGTCTCTATAAACCGGGCGGGTTTATGCGCCATGTTTACCTGGGGAATCTATAAGTTCTGCAGTTTTGACATACCGAAATGCAGTATTTCAGCGGCTTTTGCGTTGGTCGTAAGCCGTTTTAGCTTATTGGTTTTATTTAGCAATTCCGTCGAATATGAAATATTAAACCAACTCTATACTCAGCCCTATGACAAGTAATACAGAACAAATTGCAGACGCACTTATCGAGCTATCCCATTGGCTGGGCGAACCGACTCGCGACCTGGCGATCATTGGCGAAGGCAACACCAGCGCCCGCATCAGCGAGCACACCATTTTGATCAAGGCCAGCGGCTCGAACCTGGGCAGCATCCAGCGCCACCAACTCGTTGAAGTGGATCGGCGACCGGTGCTGGCGGCGATTGAAGCCGGTCCTTTGGACGACGCCGGAACCAAGCAGGTACTGCAGCAATGCCGGATTGATCAGGCTAGCGCAGCCCAGCCTTCGATTGAGACGTTCTTTCACGCCTTAATGTATGAACTGACCGATACGCAGTTTGTTGGACACACCCACCCCATTACCGTGAATACACTGCTGTGCTCCAAAAACGCCACTGACATTACACAACACATCATGCCGGATGTGATCATTGTGTGTGGCCCGGGCGCAGTGTTTGTGCCATACATGGACCCAGGCGTGGCACTCGCACGGGAAATTGCTGTACGCATCAAAACCTATCAACGTGAGTGGGGCGAGCATCCCCGGACGATTTATTTGCAAAGCCACGGCTTGATCGCGCTCGGTAGCTCGGTCAAGCAGGTGCAAAATGTGACCGCGATGGCTGTGAAACATGCCCGGGTGCTGGCCGCCACCTATGCCGTAGGCGGGCCCAACTTTTTGTCTGCCCAAGTGCAATCACGCATCCACACCCGGCCCGATGAAGAAGTACGCCGCGCACAGTTCAAATAAGGCTCTACCGTGTTTGACAAGAATTGAACCACGAATCTCATGAATCTTCACAAATGATTCGTGAAGATTCGTGAGATTCGTGGTTTACTCCGTTATATCGTATCTTCTCAAAAAAGCGGGGTAGCAAAACGGGGAGAAAAGAGTGAGAATAGAAGGGCATAGAAAAGGGCGGCGCGTAGAAGCAAGATGAGCATGAGCATAAACATAAACCCGGACGAGATAAGAGACCTGGCAGGAGCA
>JANMVQ010000097.1:0-3652 GCA_031392845.1 Chloroflexota bacterium | reverse complement strand
TTACCCGTCCTGCAATTCCTACACCCTGCCGTCGCAATTCACTCCTCAGCTTAAATTTTCCCGTGAGCAATTACGAATCATGTCTTCTAGAGTTGTGTCCGCATCATTTGCAGGTATGCACCTTAATCATGTTGGTATGGCCCGATCCGCTGCCCATTGGCACGCCTGCTGTAATGACGATGCTATCGCCAGGGGCTGCGTATTGACAGCTTTGTGCCACCTGCGTCGCGGCTTCAAACAGCTCATCGGTGCTGGTTACCAATGGCTGCAAGACCAGTTGCACACCCCACATAAACGCACTATAGCGAAAGGCCCGTTCGTTAGGCGTGACGCCGATAATCGGCACATCTGGCCGATGGCGCGACACCATGCGCGCGCTAAACCCAGATGATGTGGTGCACACGATGGCCTTCGCACCCACCTCGTGTGCCACTCGCACAGCAGCCTGGGTAATGGCTTCGGTTGCGTAGTCCGGAGTGGGCATACCTTGGAACTCCAGAAAATTGGGTTGCTCAAAGAAGCCATTGCGCGAAATGGCTTCATCCTCGGCCCGTTTGGCGATGCGTGCCAACGTTTGCACTGACTCCACCGGATATTCGCCTGAAGCGGTTTCGGCACTGAGCATGACGGCATCGCTGCCGTCCAGCACCGCGTTGGCCACATCGCTGGCCTCGGCTCGAGTGGGTGTGGGCGCATGCACCATGCTCTGCAACATCTGCGTAGCCGTTATCACCGGCACTCCCGCTTGCAAACAGCTTCGGATAATACGCTTCTGGTAAAACGGCACGTCTTCTGGGGCTGATTCCACACCCAGATCGCCACGGGCCACCATGATCACATCGCTGTTTCGAATAATGTCGGACAGATCTTGAATTGCCTGTGGCTTTTCGATCTTGGAGACAATCAATGGGTTTGCGCCCAGACTCTTGAGCAACTCGCGCAACTCGATAACATCGACACCTCGTTGCACAAACGAGAGCGCCAGCGCATCTATCTTTTGTTGTACCGCAAAGACTACATCCTCGCGATCTTTGGATGTAATTGACGACACGGCGATGAGTGTGCCTGGAGCGCTAACGCCTTTGCGTGAGGTGAGCAGCCCACCCACTAGCACCCGCGCCCGTAGACTGGCACCACCATTGTGTTCAATGGTCTCCAATACCAGATTACCATCGTCGACCAACAGTTTCTGGCCAGGTTTACAGGCTTCAACGACCGCTTTGTGTGGAAAAGGAATGCCATCCGCACCCATGACAGAAGTTAAAACAATTTCTTGCCCTTTGGCCAGCATCAGGCCCGATGTGGGCAAGTCGCCCACCCGAAACTTCGGCCCCTGCAAGTCACCCATTAGCGTGACCGGGCGTTGCATTTCTTCGGAGAGGCGGCGCACCATGATGATGCGTTTGGCATGATCTTCATGTTTGCCGTGCGAAAAGTTCAAGCGCGCGACCGTCATGCCTGCCCGGATCATTTCACGGAGCGTATTTTCGCCGTCTGTCGAGGGGCCAAGTGTGCATACAAGTTTGGTTCGCATATCATTCGCATGTCAAATGATATACGCAATGCCCAACGCCCCGGGGCCCGAATGGGTGCCAACCGCTGGGCCGGCTTCGACATCCATTGGCTCATAATTCAGGTTGAGCAACTGTTTGATCTCACTTCTGAATTGCGCAATGGCGGCTGGGGCATTAGATTGCAGCAACATCACTTGCGGATTGTTCTTGCCCTGCAGATCGTGTTGCACGATTTCTTTCAATCGGGCAATTGCTTTCGATGTGGTACGCACCCGCTCTAGTGGCTCAACTTTGCCGTCTTTAATCGTCAGAATTGGCTTCATTTGCAGCAAGTTCCCGATAAACGCGGAGGTATTGCTGATACGTCCACCCCGCTTAAGATTCTCCAGGGTTTCCAAGACAAGGTGCATCCGTACCCGTGGGATTAGGGCCTCGACCGTCGATTTGATCTCAGCCGCGCCCTTGCCCTGTCGGGCCAGCTTCAACGCTTCGATCACCAGCAACGCCTGGCCCGCGTTGACGAAACGAGTATCGACCAGGCTGACCTTGGGGTCGCCCTCCAGCAATTGAGCGGCATTTTCTGCGGCCTGAATGGTGGCGCTGAGCTGACGCGAAATGTGCAGCGAGACTACATCTTGTCCCTTGAGTTGCCTATAAATATCTTCAAAATCACCCACCGATGGTGCTGAAGTCGTCGGCAAATTAGGCTCTGCCTGCAAGCGCTTATAAAAATCTTCGGCGCTGATTTCAATCGAATCACGATAACTCTGACCATTAAAGATCACATAAGTAGCACATACACCGGCAATGCCCATTTCTTTCGCCATCGCGGGCGTAATTCCGGAATTCGAGTCTGTCACAATTTGTACCATCTCAGTTCTCTCCTCATACCATGTTAACCACGCTAACATCACATTCAAACATAGGACCATACCTATAAAGACGATTGTACGAATTTGCCCTACTTATGCAATTTTGCACATTGCGCCCAATGCCAAGTGCGGAGAGAATGCACAACATGACATCCAAAATCAAAATAGGCATCGTGGGTTGTGGCAATATCAGCCCGGTGTATTTTCAGGCCAGCAAAACGCTGGAAGTGATCGATCTGGTCGGTTGCGCCGATCTCGATGTGGGCCGTGCCCAAAAGCGGGCCGAAGAATATGGCGTGCAGGCCTTCACAGTCGATCAAATGCTGCAACACCCCGATATAAAAATCATCGTCAATCTCACTATTCCCAAAGCACATGGCGAAGTGGGTTTGCAGGCCCTGCGGGCTGGCAAAAGCGTGTATAACGAAAAGCCCCTGGCGCTCTCGCGTGAGCAAGGACGCGAGATGCTGAACCTGGCCAAAGCCAAAAGTTTGCGGGTCGGCGGAGCGCCCGATACTTTTCTTGGCGGCGGCATCCAAACCTGCCGCAAGCTTATCGACGATGGCGTCATTGGCGAACCCATCGCTGCGACTGCCTTCATGATGGGCCACGGCCACGAGAGTTGGCATCCCGATCCGGAGTTCTACTATCAGCCCGGCGGTGGTCCCATGTTCGATATGGGCCCGTACTATCTGACTGCACTGGTGTATCTGATGGGTTCGGTTAAACGTGTCACCGGCAGCACCCGCAGCACCTTCCCCGAACGGACGATCACCAGCCAGCCCAAACATGGTCAGAAAATCACTGTGCGCGTGCCGACCCACATCGCTGGAGTGATGGATTTCTCCAACGGTGCCATCGGGACGATTATTACCAGCTTCGATGTATGGGGTCACTCGCTGCCGCCCATCGAAATTCATGGTACTTTAGGCTCGCTCAGCGTACCCGATCCCAATACGTTTGGTGGTCCGGTCAAACTGCGCAAAGCGGGCGACAAAGAGTGGAGTGAAGTGCCGTTGACGCATGGCTATGCCAAACAGTATCGCGGCTTGGGTGTGGCCGATATGGCCTACGCATTGCAAAGCGGCCGTTCCCACCGCGCGAACGGCGAGCTGACCTATCACGTGCTCGACATCATGCAGGCATTTCATGATGCCTCAGATGCTGGCCAGCACGTGCAGATGCAAAGCAGTTGTGCCCAGCCCAGCGGATTACCGACGGGGTTGGCTGAGGGGCAGCTGGACACATAAGTAGATTTGGCTGACT
>JANMVQ010000091.1:0-27447 GCA_031392845.1 Chloroflexota bacterium | reverse complement strand
CACCCACATCATCCCAAATACAAACAGCACAGCCAGCAACACAGGCCGGAACAGTCCAATACGGGCGGTGATTTTCATGGGTCATCGCACCTACTTCGCGGCCAGCACTGGCAAATACACGCGCAGATTCAAGCTTGGGGCCACCGTCACTGTCACCGTGCTGGTGAAAGGCAACGCCTGATTGCCATCCCCATCGCTCGCATACACCACCAACCGATAGACGCCGGTTTGGGTAAACCCGTTGTAGCTTGTGCTGAATGCATCTGGCCCTGTGCCGGACAGTGCGACGGTCGGCACATCCAACACCCGGGTGGTGCCATCTGGGCTGGTCCCCGGCGGCACAAAGTCGGGGGGATAGAGCTCGATCCGGACACTGCTGACAGACACGTCATCCCGCACTCGTGCCTGCAAGGTCTGCCCGTTCATGATCAACCCATTGGTTGCACTGTCAATCACCGGGGGAATGCCCGCTGTCAGACTGCCAAAACCGCGTCCGCCCGCCAAGTCACCATCCAGGTTGCTCGTCATGCCATCGCCGTTGTCATCCAGCCAGGGCGTTTGCAATACATCTACCGCTGCAACGGCCGCCCGCCCGCGCTCAAACGCCGTTTTCAGATCACGGTTCTCACCCAACGCGGTCCAAAATACATCCGAAAAATAAGCCCCGTTGGCCGAGGCATACGCATCCAGGTTGCTGGCGGTCGAGGCGATCACCACCCGATTGCGTCCACCGATTCGAGCCGGGCCATCGGCAGTTACATTGATAAACGACCCGCTGCGGCAAGCCTCGATGATCACGTTAATATTGTCTGCCCCGCTGGTCGCTTCCAGATTACCCAGCCACAAGTTCAAGTCGGAGGCAGTCACCACCCCAGCATTGCCCGTAGCCAGAAATGTGTCCGGTGCGCCATGGTCGGCTAAATAAATATAAAACGGCACGCCCAGTTTCACGCCATGTTCGCGCGCCCAATCCTGGATGGCATTGCGCACATCTGTTGGGTTGGGCGGGCCGCTAATATCGTCATTTGCGCCGTTACCATCCACATCATGTTGGGCCGCTGTGCTCAGATATTTGATATTGCTTTTGGGTAACCCCAGGGCCAGAAAAGTGCGATAGGCCACATCGGTAATATGGCTGATGTTATTGGCCAATGAACCCGCATTATTGCGCCCAGCCACAATTAAAGCCACCGGCGATTGGCGTAGCGCCCGCACTGATAAATCATAGCCAGTCTGTGTGCCAAATTTACTCCCATCCTCGTTGGCAATCCGCGCATACACCCCGCCGGTAAACGTGGCCTTCCAGGTCAAACGTGCATCGTTGCCAAACGAATTGTCGTTGCTCTGAATCGGCGGTTGCGGACAATCGGCGCGCAGCTCCAACACAGTGTCGGCATTGCTCTGCGCGTTGGCAGTCTGCAAGATATAAGTGGTGCCGCTGACAACATTGAACTGCACCCAGTCGCTGTCGTTGGCTTGGTGAAAGGTGTGCGCCTGCGCCGCGCCATCCATAGTAATCCGCTTTGCGTTTGGGCAGGTGTCGTCACTTTCGTAGCGATCAGCATTCGGCAACACATCGGTGTAGTCGATTTGCAGTCCGCTCACAAACGGGGTGCGCGACCAGACCAGATCACTGCCCAGATCGGCCCGCCAGCGCAAATCCGAGCCAGTGCTGGTAAAAACCTGGGCCACGCCCGGCTGCACTTGCGTCCAGTTCAAACCGCCGTTGTTGCTTAAATAATATTGGGCGCTGCCGCCGCGCAACTCTTGGGTGATATTCAGGGTAGCCGCCACGATCGGGCTGCTGAATGTATCCACCGCCAGCGAAGTGACCGTGCTGGTGGGGTAAAAGAAACGATCAATCTCAATAATCCCCAGATCGCCTCCCCACAACGGCGGCACGGCACCGGTCGAGTTGTAGCGTTGCAAATAAATATCGGCGTTGAGGTTGCGATTATCCTCCCAGGCAAAGATGGCATCCCCATTGCTGTGCAGCGTCACCCCCGGCTTGGCTTGATAATTCTCGCCAATATCGGTATTCACTCGCACGTCGCTGGCCAGCCATTGTTTGGCCCCGGCACTATTCAGCTTTTGCGCGTAAATATTGAGCCCGCTTAATGACTGATCGCGGTAATCCTCCCAGGTGATGACCGCACTACCGCTGCCATTTGAAGCGATACCACCTATATATTGATAGCTGCCTATCGCATCCGAGTTCACCCGCACGTCCGTCGCGGTCCATTGGCGCACGCCACTGCTGTTGAGCCGTTGCGCATACACATCAAAGTCACCCAGCCGGGCATCGCTCCAAGCTACAAACACGTTGTTGCCATCGGCGGCCAACTGCGGGCCAAATCGATTGATCCCCGTCGCGCCATCGTTCACCCGCACATCGCCCACCGCCCATTGGCGCGTGCCACTGGTGTTCAGCTTCTGGGCGTAGATATCACCGGCATTCACATTGCTGCGCCGGTCTTCCCAGGCCACGATGGCGTTGCCCGCACTGTCGATAGCGATGCCCGGCCCAAACTGATGGGCCGTGCCGCTGTCGGTGTTCACCCGCACATCGCCCGCGCTCCATTGCTTGATGCCACTGGCATTCAACCGTTGTGCATAAATATCGCTATTGCCATTGCGGGCGTCCTCCCAAGCGATGATCACGTTGCCGCTGCTGTCCGTCGCAATCGCAGGTGTGGCGTGGCGAGTGCTGCCGCTGTCCGAATTCACCCGCACTTCGTTCAGCCAGACGCGGTTGCCATTGGTGTCCATCTTCTGAGCATAGATATCGCCTTTACTGGGGTCATTTCGGTAGTCCTCCCAAACGATGATGGCGTTGCCTTGGTTATCCAGCACCAGCGCAATCACCGGTGCAAAAGACTCGGCGTGCAAATCGGCGGCGTTCACCCGCACATCCGCATCCCACAAACGCACGCCGTTTGGTGCAACCTTGCGCAAATACACGTTGGTCTCGCCATAACGTTTGTCGGTCCAGGCCACAAACGTATTGCCCGTGCTGTCCACACCCAAGGTGGGGTCAAACTGCGGCACCGGCCCCTGCTGCGTGTCTACCCGCACATCATCAGCGCGCCATTGCTTCACGCCAGCCAAATTCAGGCGCTGTGCATAGATATTGCTGCCATTACGATGATCATTCCACACCGCCACAATGTCGTTCCCAGCGGTCGTTATCCCCGGATAGTCATTGTCTCTGCCGCCGCCATCGGAGATCAGCAGATCGTTTGCGCCCCATTGCTTGCTGCCATCAGGCAACAGCTTCTGGCCATAGATATCGTTGTTATTATTCCGGAAATCGCCCCAGCCAACGTAGGCATTGCCAGCGGCGTCGACCGTAATATGCCCTTCGAATTGGTTATTTTCTGATGCATCCGAGTTCACCCGCACATCGTTGGCCCAGGCGGGCGCGCCGGTGCTGGTGGCCAGCCGTTGCGCGTAAATATCGGTGTTGGTAGTCCCGCTGTTGCGGCTGTCGTCCCAGGCTACATACAGTTGGCTGCCGATAATAGCGATATCCGGGTTGGCGATATAGCCCGCTGCAGGGCCAGTGTCGATGCCAACATCATTGGCATTCCACTGCCGCACCCCATTGGCATTCAGCTTCTGTCCAAACACGTGATTGCCAATATTGCGGCTATCGCCCCACACGACATAGGCATCGCCATTGGCATCCACCGCCACACTGGGTGCATCCGCCAAACCCCCAGCAGTGTTTGAGTTGACCTGCACATCGTTTGCATCCCAGAGTTTGCCGCCAGTGGCATTCAGTTTTTGGGCATAGATATCCAGCGACGAACCAGAAAAACTCTGGAAATTCCGGTCGTCGCTCCACATGATCACCACATTGGTGCCATGCGTCGCTACGCTCGGGGCTGTCTGCCCATACCCACTGCTGTCGGAATTCACCCGCAGGTCGCTCACGAATTGTTTGCTGCCATCCGGGCCTAGTTTTTGAGCATATACATTGTCACCGGTCAGGCCCAGATCGCCCTGGGTGTTCCACACCACCCAGGCGTTGCCATTGGTATCGATGGCCACATCCGGCTTTTCCTGCGAGAGGGCAGCGCTGTCGCTGTTCACCCGCACATCTTCCTGCCACAGCCGATTGCCTTTGGGATCTAACCGTTGGGCATAGATATCCAGGTCGTTCCCGCCATTGCGCTCATCCGACCAAACCACCACGATATCGCCATTGGCCGCAGCGGCGATGGCGGGTTCATACATGCGACGGAAATAGCCCTCATACGGTCGCACTTCCAAGCGCCCTTCCCAAATGTTCCACTCCACGTTGAGCGAGCTGCCCTTGTAGGCATAGCTTTTGAAGTCTTCGGCATAGGTCGTTGCAACCTGCGCCGTTTCCGGCGCTGCCGCAATGGCCGCATGTGGGCGCGGGCCATTCAGACTCAGCGGGATCACCATCGCCGCCAAACCGATTCTCAGCAGGTCAGATAGTTGTTTTTGCATTCCGTAAATCTTGGTGACGACTCAGGCCTAATGAAATCCGCGAATCACGCGAATATCCGCCAATTTTTTCGCGCCAATTCGCGTGATTCGCGGAAAAGAATCAGTGGTGGCCTGAGTAGCAACAATTTTTGGCCATTGCCTTAACAATGGGTTCACCGCAGCAGATTGGGCAAATAGACATTCATCAGTGGTGGCACATTGACCGTTTTCGTCATGGGGGCCGACCACACGCCTTCGTCATCCAAGGCTCGCACCGAGATCGTATGCAGGCCAGGGGTCAGCTTGGAACGCCGCACCGCAAACCCGGCTTCGGTGGCCAGCGGCCCATCCAGGCTGGATTGCCAGTCGTAGCTGGTGATGCGCAAACCGCTGCTATCCCCATCCGCTGCCGCCGCTTGCAATTGCAATTCGAGACCCACCAAGGTCGCATCGATGCTGCTCACGACGGGTGGATTACCAATCGGCGTCGCCTGCAACTGATCGATGTTGCTGGCACTGCCAGCATAGGCCAACCCAGTGGGTCCAACGACTGCAACCCGAATGTCGTTGCTGCTCAATCCATCGACCGTGTCATACGCCCACCAGTTGTCGCCATCAAATCCATTCAACCCGCCAGCGCGGGTGCCAAACCATTTGCGACCCAACCCATCAATAAAAACGCTCAACACATCGATAGAGGTCAACCCGCTGGCCTGGGTGTAAGACTGCCATTGCTGGGTGCTCAAGTCGTAGCGACCCACCCCGCCAAACATACCTTGGGCCGTTATATTGAGCGGCGCGCTCATCCACACCGCGCCAGCCTCCGCAGCAAGGCCACTCACCGCATTCGAAACCAACCCATTATTGACCGAAAAAGTCTGCGGGTTACTGTCATCCCAGCGGATCAGGCCATCGCTCTCGGTGCCTACCCACACCTTATTGCTTGCATCCACCGTGAGCGCAGTGTAGAGATTGGGTCGGGTGCTGTTCAGATCGGGCAAAGGCTGCCAAATACTGCCATCAAAGTGGCTGATGCCACCCGTGCTGCTTCCATAAGCCGCAACATACACCTCGTCATTGGCCGTGCGCGCCAAGGCCCGTATATCGGTCGAGGTCAGACCGGTTGCTTGGACGGTCCAGTTGCTGCCATCGAACCGGCTGACGCCACCCGCGCCACCCACATAAACTGCGCTGTTGCTCAACACAAGAATCGCTCGCACGCTGCCTACACCCAGACCGGTGTTGTGAGTCGTTGAAATACCGCTGCTGACATTCCAGCTTAGCAGACCACTGTTGCTGCCCACCCACAATGTATTGCCCTGCAAGGCCAACGCTTGCACGGTGCTCGAAGCGTGCCAATTGTCCCAACGCAATTTTGGGAAGGCAAAACTCAGCTCCTGCTCTTTGCTCTGATCGGGAATCAGCCGCACGGTGCGGGTCAGGGTTTGGCCCTGAAAACTCGCGGCAATGGTCGCCACATCACCATATTTTGCCCCCAACACATCGCCATGAAAATCATACGTCGGATATGTTTCCCCGCCATTGGGGCTGCTCTGGGTGAGTGAGATAGCGCCGCCGACGCTGATCGTGATCTTGGCACCCTGCACCGGTTTGCCAAACGCATACACCGCCCCCCACGTGCAGCCACAAAAATCCGGATCATCGGCCAGTGGCCCGACGTTTTTGCAATGTTGTCCGATTGGCCGTGCTGGCACCCGATCGGTCTCATCGGCCTGCACCGACCTAGGCCACAGCGACATGACCAGCACGCCCACGGCCAGGCCAACCCGCGTCATCGCCCGATCCAGATGATGAACCCACCCCATATTTATTTGCATTGTATTTGCACTGTATTCGGGCTCTCCCGACTTTAGCGGGAAATGAACCACGAATCTCACTAATCTTCACAAATAATTCGTGTGAATTCGTGAGATTCGTGGTTTATCCCGTTTTAATCGTTAATCGGTAGAGCCTGTATTCGCATTGTATTTGCATTTAGCCAATGTCTCAGAAAGATAAACGAATCTGCCCGACTATTTTGGCATATACCTAAGCCAGATAAACCGGAACCAAATCTCTCGCCAAGATCACAAAGAACACAAAGGACTTCTTGGCGCTCTTTGTGATCTTGGCGAGAAAAAATCTTTGCACAAAACGGAAGGATTCCGGAGTTTAGGAACTAACTTGCACCAGCCAACCAGATACCGCCCCAGTAATAAGGATGTGCCCACAGCGCATTGGCCTTCTCAGGCGGCGCATGTACTAGGGCACGCTGAGCTTGAGCCAAGGCCGCCCCAGGCTGTGCACCCGCCAGCAGGCCATCCACAAACTGCGCCATGAGCTGGCCGGTGGCTTGATCATTCACCTGCCAGTGTGTGGCCACGACGGTGTGCGCGCCGGTGTATAAGAATGCCCGCACCATGCCCATCATCTCATTACCCGTCAAATGACCCAACCCGGTTTCACACGCACTCAACACCACCGTGGCATTTGTTAAGGTCAGGTTGAGAATATCCAACGTGCTGAGTCGGCCATCTGCCAGCTCCAGATAGCTAAACAGTGGTGCATCTGCCCTAAACAAACCGTGTGTGGCAATGTAAATTAGCTTGGCTTGGACTGCCGCCTGGATAACACGTTCGTGCGTGGCTTCTGCTTCGATCAGCAGAGTCGTCTGTCCAGCTGGCGATGCCTTTTGCACCAACTTAGCCACTCGGTGTGCCTCATCGACTGCGTGCGGCAACTGTCCCCGACAAGAACATCCGACGACCAGCGCCTCCCATGGTGCCTCCATGGGAGCGTAGTCTTTGTCGCCGAGTGCATTCAGCAAGGCCCAGGTCTGCAAACTCGGCGCAATCAATACTTCATGCTGTTCGATCAAATATTGGCCATTGGCGGCATCCCACAGACAGGCAAAGGGCAGATGATGCAGCAACCCATCCGGCGAGATGATCAAGCGAGCATAGCGTTGCAGGTGCACCTGCAAGGGCGCAATAAACTGTTTGTGCCAGGCAGCCAGTGGGATTTGCGCCGAGCGGATATGCTGCGCAGCCCAACGCTGGGCCGTGGATAACGGCAGGTTCGCCACTGCCGTCACCCGGGCCAGTTGTTGGCGCAGCGCTATTTCATCTGGCGTGGCTCCCAAACAAATTGGCTCAACCAACAGACCAGAGTGATCGATCAGAAAGGCCCACACTTGCCCCTGCAACAGGGCATAGGCCAGCATCAGTGTGTCTTTGGGCAAGGCAGCGTGTAGCTCAGCCAACGCCAACAGACGGATGGGGTGCAGCGGTGATGTGCACCGCTCCACCTCACGCGCCAGATCCGTGATCCGACGCTCAATCAGCTGTTGCTCGGCGGCAGATCGTTGATGCGCCTGTAGCAGTTCGCTGCGTGCCTGCTGTAAAGCTCGCGCCAGATCAGAACTATCGGAAATTTCCGGTTGCGCAGTCATCCCCACACGCAACTGCCGGTCCGCCAGCATATCTGCCAATGTCCGGGCTTTGGCACGCTCAACCGTTTGCAGCGCCTGGGCCGGGGCCTGCTGCGCTAGATGCAATTGGGCCAACACCTGATACAACACCAACTTATCTTCCAGAAACCCGGCCCGGAATTCACTGACCACGATCTGGCGCTGAATCGCTTCGACCCGATCTAAAGTCTGTTCAAGAATCTGAATGGCCTGCTCAGGCTCGTCGGCCTGTTGCAGTGCGCGACTCCACCCTAATCCTGCTTGATGAGCAATCTCCGCATCGCCACGTTGAAGAGCCGCGTTAAAGACCTGCGCAAACAAAATTTTGGCACGTTCAATCTGGCCCTGGCGCAGCAGCCACTCGCCCAACAGCAGCGTTGCACGCCCAGTTTCGTAAGCCAGCCCGGAAGCCTCACAACGGTCACGCAGACGGGTCAAACTGGCTTCGTCCACTGTGCTTGGCTCGGCTTGCGACAATTGCCAGGTGGCCTCCAGCAAATCCAGGAAGATGAGATCGGTGCCGGTGCTGGCGGCCTCGGTGCGGCTGTGTTGCGCTGTGACAAAAGCGGCCTGAATGCGTTCGGATGGGCTGCGCCGCAGCATTTCGAGCCAGGCCGTGTTCATGTCGATGCGGGCAATGTCGCTCCACACCGGCTCATCTTGCCCGAGATGAGCTATTTTGGCCAAACTTGCCCGCGCGTGCAGAAAGGACTCACTCGCTTCCACGAACTGACCCAGCCGGGTCTTGGCTACGCCCATATTGGCACTGGCCCGCGCCAGCTCGATTTCCGCTGCGATTCTCTCCTCAGCATCCTCGCCTATTACACCATCTACCCCTGCGCCCAAGGCGTCCAGCCGGGCTTGCCAATGCCGGTGTTTTCGCTGATAGCCGTCCAGCGATTCCAGATAACGCCCCAGAAACTCGCTGATGACCCCGATCTGATCGTGCAAGGCGGCCAAACGATTCTGGTCGGCTTCGGCCGTGCTGGTCTGCAAAATTATGGCCGCCGCTTGCCCTTGTTCCAGGGCCGCACCGTATTGCCCCAATTGCGCCAATGCGCCGATCTTACCGATGCGCAAACGCGCAATTTGGAGTGAATCGCCCTGTTGGGTATAGGCGTGTTCGGCCTGTTCGTAATGGGGGATGGCAGCAGCGGGTTGATCCAACAAATACAAGACATTGGCATGAATCCAGTGCGCCAGCGCCAGACAAGCGCGATCACCATTGCGCTCGGCCACTTGGGTGATGGCGTTGGCGACGGGCTCAGCCTGGGCGTGTTGGGCCATGGCCAACCGTTCGGCCAAGGGTTTCCAACGTGCAAAATCTGCTGGAGTGAGGTCGGCGGCCGCGCCGGGTATGTCCCCCGCCAATTGCAGCGCATTATCGATTTGCTGTAACTGCTGCTGCTCGGTCATGCACCCAGTTTAACGTGATCAATCACCAAACGTAAATGGTCTATTTCCGATTCAAGTTCTAGCCACAGGGCATAGTCCCCGGCGGCGATGCACAGCTCAAACCAGCCGGTCGCGTCAATGTCCGCCTGGAACACCTGTCCCGCACTTGAAATACCCGACAGTCGCGCTCCCGGCAGCGCTGCGGGCAGCGGGCCGAGCAATTGGCCGGACAGTACATACCCCAGCGCATCGGTCGAAATGGTCAGCGTGATCTCCCAATCTTTCTCGTCAATGTAATAGGTCTGGGTGATGGGCGCATTGAGCTGGCCCGGGCCACGTCGGGCTGGCACAGCCTCGGGTGCATGCGGCAACAGTTGGGCCACAAACACCGCGATGCGCCGACTGACATTTGTCAGCAAGCCTGTATCATCGCTGTTAATCGCCATAGTAGCGGGCAATGGCCCCAGCAACTGCGCTTGCTCTTGGGTACACGATTGGCAGATCGCCAGATGCGCGGCAATTTCGGCAGCGCGGGATGGCCCAGACAATTTCCATGCATGGGCGCGCAGCTCATCCAGGGTGGGGCAATCAGCGCGATATAACAGTTGATGCAGTGCTTGTTGTTCGTGACGCAATCCGTCCAGTTGGTTACGACAATAGGTGCAGCGCTGTATATGGTCCAAGAAAGCTGCATCAGCTTCCCCATACAGGGCGGCCTCAAACTGCCAAGGGTGCGCCTCTGTGGGTGCAATGCAGATATTTGCCATCATTAATTTCGCCTTAATTATCAGGATAAACGCATTATGCGGGGAAATTGGCGCTTGCTGCTGAAACTTCTGGCAGACAAACCCGTCGGACATATTTTGGTTTATGGCTCTACCGAGTAAACCGGGGTCGCATAAGAAATTTACCGCAGAGACGCGGAGTGCGCAAAGAGTTTATTGAAGAATCTCTGCGCTCTTTGCGCCTCTGCGGTGAAAATCCCGGCAAAGTTGGTAGAGCCGGTTTTATTCAGTCTTTGGCCAGAAGCTGTAATTCACTTGAACGGCGCAGCCGTTCTTTGAGGTTCCGAATACGACGATATACATCAAGTTGGCTCTCAAACAAGGCGGGATGCGTGGTGAACACCGCCTGCGGTTTGTCACCTTCCATGAAAATCCGGCGCACCAATAGCACATCAGTCGAATCCTGGCAGCAGGCAGACACGGTTTCCCAGATGCGGCGCTGCATATCCTGATCAGCGCTGCGCTCCTCTACTTCCCGGGCCGGTGTTTGCAGCACGGTACGCAGCTGTAACTCATCTAGTGATTCGTTTAACGCATAGCGGCGGCTGCGGCGCTGCCAGTCAAACACCGCGCTACGGGCGCAGTCCTGCCAGTAGCGCAACACCTCGGCCAGACAAGTTGCCCGTGCAAACGCCGCCGCGTTGTAGTTGCGCCAATAGCGAGTGATCGCATCTGCCACCAGATCCTCCACATCTTCCGCAGTGGCACGCGGTGGACATACCCGACGCACCCAGGCTTCGATTTGCGGTCTGTATTGGGCAATCAAGCTGTCCCAAACCGGTGTCATCCGTTCGACAATGGCGCGACGAAACAACTCCAGGCAAAAACGGTCATCGCTGCTTTGCCGATGATAGAAGTATTGGGTTTCTTCCATACAGCGCTGCGCCAGCGTAAGGTGATCCATCTGATGAACTTGTGATATATCTGTCATAGTGAGCGATCTAAATATCCATAGTCTAAACCTAGATTCGCGCCTGTCTTGACGAAGGGTATATTAAGCGGTCTTCGTATAATGCATCAGCAACTTCATTTTTATCTCGTTTTTATCTAATTGTGGCTCTCCCGGCTTTAGCGGGAATGTAAAGCCACTACCCGCCTGGCGACTCCTGCGGGTCGCGGTTACCTATGACAAAGCCCCTTCGGGCTTATTCTCAGCCCGAAGGGCTTCGCTTTGCGCGTAGCGTGCCGCGACCCGCAGGAGGCGCCAGGCGGGCACAGTCACGAGCGAATGTCGCATTTCCCGCTTTGCTCGATAGAGCCAGTTCAAGTTACTCACGGATGGTTGCTCAGCCGGGCACCGTGGGCGAGCAACAGGCGCCGCATCGGCTCTCTGGCGATGCTTTTGCCCGCGTTCTCGACTTCGTCCAACGGCGTTTGCTGACGATCGTTAAGCGCATTCACATCCCCTCCGTGCTCGATCAAGGCCTCGACCACATTGACGAAGCCCGCTTTTGCGGCGCAGTGCAGCGCCGTGCGACCCTTATACTGAGCCGCAGTGTCTGCGCCATATTGGAGCAGGGCCTGGGCCAGCACGGGGTTCTCCTTATGGCCGCTGTTCCCTGTGCAGCACATGCCGATCCACGCCCCTGGCATTTGGTTGACATCCGCACCCCGCGCCCGGAGTGTGTCGGCGATGGCCGGATACAGGACCCATGTGCCAGGCCCAATCGCGGACGGGTCCGCTCCGTGCTCGAGCAACAGCTCGGTCAACACTGCATGGCCGCTGTTCGCCGCGGCCCGCACCAGTCGCACGCTGTTCCGGCCGACAGTCGCACCCCGCTGCAACAAGAGTCGGGCAACCTCAAGCTGTCCGGCATACACCGCGTGCATCAGCGGGGTGACCTGGGCGACGTCGCTGGCGGGATCGCGCGCATCTGCGAGCTCGGGGGCTAAATCCAGCAGTGCCCGAACGGCAGCGCGATCGCCAATGCATGCAGCGCTGAAAATATCATACTGCGCGCCATGCTCAACCAGCAGCTTGACGACCGGGTCGCGGTGCTTGGCGAGCGCGCCGCACAGCGGGGTGATATGCAGCATGAGCAATCCCAATCCTTGCGCGGTCGCCTCGCTTCCGGACAGCAGCGCGGGTGCGTTCGCATCCACGCCCTGGCGCAGAAGTTCCTCGGCGGCTTGGGTCTTGCCGCGAATGGCCGCGATCAGCAATAAGCTCGATCCATGCCGCAGGATCTCCTGCGGTTGTGCGGCGGCGAGCGCCGCGATGCCTGCCGCGTCGTCGCGCTGGACCTGCCGCAGAAATTGTGGGTTGGTCCCGCCGATATCACGAAGCCGCTCCCCGGACCTGGGCTCATCGGGTCGGTTGGCGAGCCCCATCGCAAGGCGTGCAACGAGTGGCTTGATGCGGGCGACCATGCTGGGGTCCTCAACCGCTTCGGCGCAGGCGTGCAGGAAGTGTCCGACCCAGCGGCCCGCCATGCCTCGGCTGATCGAGACCGTCGCATGCCTGCCTGTCAGGCCAGGACTCCACTGCGCGTCGAAGTAGGTGGGCGCCCCGCCAAACCACCCTTCGAAGAAGTACTTCACCCTCTCGCGCTCCTTCACCAGGTCACGATTGAACGCTGGGCGTAGAACGGTGTCTGTTTCGATACGGTCGTATAGCCCATCGACGATCTTGGCGATAGTCGCCCGCCCGCCGAGTGCCTCGAACGTTCCAGCCGGCGGAAAAAGTGACGTGACGTTCAGGCCGATTCCAGCTCGGTGATCGAGAAGGGTCTGAACCGAGAGCAGCATTGGCTCAATGCGTTGCTTCCTGACTTCTTTCATCGCGCGATGCCTCCTTATCCAAGTACTGATGCCCCTATGACTCGCTGTTTCTAAACTTCTGAGCCTGGAGTGCTGAGACAACGAGCTCCCTGATCGATGGGGGAAGCTGCTCAAGTTGCCAAGCCCGCTCCTGTTCCGCGGCCTCGATTCCAGTTGCGGCTCGAACAGCCCGAACGCCATACCAGGCCGGGCCGAGCGAATGGTCTGCCATATGGGCTGTGGCGACGGCATGACCTGCGGCACGCGCCGCTTCACGGGCGGCGATGTCGATGGCCTCGCGTGCGGCGGCGTGCGCGGCGAAAGCAGCCGTGCGCGCCGCGCCGACGCTAAGCCGTCCAGCAGCCCAGGCGCGCGCTGTCTCGATCGTCTGCCGGGGCCGATCATCCAAAGGCCGGCTTTGTTCGAACAATGCGAGCACGTGGTCGGCACAGTCGGCCGCCCAGAGGGCAAGTTGCCGATGTCGATCCAGGTCGAGCGGGCCGCCCCTATGAACGGCCTTGAAGCGAGGGTCTCTCATGCAGATTTCACAATTAAATTGCGCATGTCTATTACTCCGTGGTTCACTGATTACACTGCTATCTTAGTGCATAACTTCATGCGGTTTACCCATTGAATCCATAACCATATGGGCCGTGGATTAAGCATCCGCCAGTCTGTTGACGAATCAGCTCGTCCATTTGAGTTGCGCTGGCGCCGTGCATGCGCGCGATAGCCAAGTGCTCGAGTAGCAATAACTGGGCCTCGGACTCTCGCCGGGCTGCGGTCAGCATGCCTCCAAGATCAGCGGCCAACTCAATAGGCTTAGTGGTGTCTCCTAGCGCTTAGGTGAAATCTCTTGTGCAGGCGATCCGAGCCTCGTGTTGTTGGATTGGACCCTCATCAGCATATTTGCAGGGTCTTTGGCATAGAACTGTGGCCGTTTTCCATCTTCAGGCTGAGGACTTCCACCTATCGGTTGACGTTGGCTGGGCCTTTCGGCACACTTGGCTACTCCCGAATTACTACCCGTCTCAGATGAACAAAATGTGATGATACTGAGGCTTCCAAAACGCCTGAGCTCAACTTGAAGGGATTATTGACCATCGAAGATCAAGGGGTGCGGGGTTGGTGAGCGGCAATACGGCGTAACTTATGGTCAATATTTATAACTCGGAAGTCGGAACGGAGGTGAGCTATTTGTCGGTTTCGCCTTTAGTCAACCCTGTGTTTGCCAGTTATCCGGTTCATTGGTATTCTTCTTTAAAGGTGCATCTATTGACTACAAATAACCAAGAGATAGTCTCTCCAATGATCTTGTCGTCTTCTCCCCTCATCTACACCACACCGGATCGGCTAGTCCAAGACTTCGCCAGCCGAGGGCTTGTCGTGCTGTCCCCAGAAAGCCTGGGCATCCCTTCGACCGTTCACGATCAAGTATTTGCGCAGGAAAAAGCCGCCCACGATACGGAGATGCGGGTGACCCCAGCCAACGTGCCGGCCGTGCTTGAGTTACTTACCGCGCCCGGTCTAATGGATGCATGCGACCAGCTTATCGGCAAAAATTGGGCCATTGTTCCCTTTACCCACAATGCCTCTTTTACCAGCGGCGCCCGCGACCAGCACTGGCACAAGGATGATAATGGCCCCTACAACAGCCGCAAACAGCGCCATCATCAAACAGTGCAGATTGAGATGCTCTACTATCCACAGGCTGTGACCGAGCAAATGGGACCGACTGCGACGATTCCCTACTCACAGTATTGGACTTTTAATCACGAGGAGAACCACGATAACTTTGCTGGCGCGGATCATCTTGATTTTGGCTATGTGTTGAGCGGGATGGAGCGAGAGCCAGTCAGTGGCCCAGATTCGAAATATGACTTAGATGACATCATTCACGGTCGCACTGCCCACGACATCCGGATGCGTGAGGCGGTCACCAAGACTGGTTGGCCGCTGGTCCAGTCATTCGACGCGGCGCCGTTGCGGGCAGGTAGCATCGTTCTGTATTCGCATAACACTTTTCATAGAGGGAACCATCGACGCGACGATTGGCAGTTGTGGCAGGACAATCCGCGCTTTATGTGGCGCTTTTACCTGTATCGCACGACTGATGCTGAATCTGAATCTGCTAACGACGATTCGGCCAGCAAAATTAGTTGGAATAACTTGGGTATAGATCCAATGACAAATATTGATCTCTCGACGGTCAGTGATGATGTCACTACCGTTTGGCGTTATCACCATCATTGGATCAAGACCTGCCAGCCGCCACCCGCACGACAAGAAGCGGCGACTCTTGCGCCGGAAGACCGCGCAAACATGGCTGACCGTCTTATTGAGCAGCTACACACAAAACACGAGGAAGCAGAGCCAATTCGCATCGGCGCGGCATATAAACTCGCCTCGATTGGGGATACAAAGGTTGCCACGCAGTTGCTTGGCAAAGCGCTGTATACCGAGCGGGAAAGCGTGCGCCGCGCCGCCACCTATGGCCTGATTGCGGTTGGCGAAGATGCAACCGATACACTCTTGGAGGCAACGACCTCAAGCAGCAAATGGGTGCGTAAAGCAGGGGTTTATGCGCTGGGCGATGCCAGCCCGCTGACAGAAGCGGTATTGCAAGCCGTCGTTGCCCGGCTCCATGAAGATTCATCCGTCTATGTCCGCTCGGTCGCGGCCGGAACGCTCGGTTGTTTGGGCCGCCGTGCCATTGCTACGGGCATGGGTCATGAATTGATTCCACGCTGTCTAGAGGCGCTGCTGCACAGCCTAGCCCAAGAGGAAAATCGGTTGGCGATGAGCAAGGCACAGGGGCGCTCGATTAAGTTTGTGCGACCCACCGACGAGTGCGATGTGTGCGAGGGAGACGGCATTGACTTTGGACTGGAGCGATACGCGCCGGTGCGGTCCGCGGTGCGAGAGAATGCGCTGTGGTCCATCGTCATTCTTTGTTCACACGGACCAGCGGTCCTCGGCCGCGCGTTGGAACCGGCCGTCACCGCGCTGAAAGAAATCGTACGGGCTGACAAGAACATCATCTCGGTTGGATTTGCGATGGATGCGCTGGCTCGGTTGGCCAACATACGTCCGAAAGATGACGAGCCGTTGCCACTGATAGCCGATCTTCAAATGAACCTGCGGGAAATTTTTGGCGAATCACCCATTCAATGTTGGGAGGCTCTCATCCGGGTGGGGGTTATGCCTACGGAAACGGAAGCCCTTTCGAGTGCCTAATAGATTCCCCATATAGAGTTGGCTCATTCAACCCGCCCGGTCTATAGAGACCGGGCGGGTTTATGCGCCATGTTTACTTGGGGAATCTATAAGCCGGACAAGCCGGAAGAAATTTCTCGCAAAGACACAAAGAATTCAAAAAGACTTAGGTCATTCAGCGGAATAAAATGACCGCCTAATTGAACTACATTAGGCTGACAGCAAAAGTTGGGTGAATTACATCCGTTCAGCCGCGCCAACTGGGATCAATCCCCACATAGTTTTCTACCATAGGCTGGATATGAACTGGCTGCGCTTCTATAAACGCCTTTGCCGTCGGAGAGAGAGGCCAAGGTGCGTCGATTCTCATTGAGCGCGGACGCAAGCCAATGCCGCACGATAGACGCACCTGATTTGTCTGGTGCGGAAAGGCAGTGTGATAGGTGCGGGCGGCAAAGACAATCTCGTCGCCTGGCTCGGTAAAGAGCGGCACCATGCCTGGCACATCGAACCCGACATATCCCGCCGGGTCACCGCCGTCTCGGTAGAAGGAGGATTGATCATTCGTCAATCGAAAACCGGCTGGACCCGGCCAGTTGGGTATGTGTGAATCTTCAATGACCGCTAAGCCACCATGTTGCGGATTTGAGCCAGTAAGGTAGAACCATAGTCCAGAAGGCCAAGGGCCGCGGTTTAAGATATCGCTGGCAGTTTTGGGTGCGGCCTTGGAAAATCCGCGCCAGTCTGAATGCCAAAGTAAAGGCGCAGACCCAGGCTGACGGATGATTGCCGCTGTCCGATTGATTGTCAGCTCCTGTGCCTCGCAGAAAATCTGCTGTGCCCGCAAAAACGGTTGGTAGGCAAAAAGCTTCCAAAGTGCCGGCGAGTATTCGATAAAGGAGGTATGGGTACGACTTTGATTTGGACCCAATTCGTGGTTTGGGTCAACCACCGCCAGCACCGAGGCTTTTAGCTCCTCGACTATATTCGCTGGCAACATATTTTTGACCACCGCAAACCCGTGGGCCTGGACGCACTGCTGGGCAGCCTCAAGCTCGTTCAGATCAAATTCATAGCGATAGTTGAGAATGGGTTTCTGGAGAGGTGTCTCAGTCATAGGATGTCTCTGAATTGCTCTGTTTTATTCAAACACAGCCTATTATGGCGTTAAGTCACAAGATTGCACAACTTGGAGCAACGCTCATGTCCGCCGCATACATTAGTGACTATGCAGACAAATCAAATAAAACCTAGCAGCCTGTCGGAGAAAGGAACATAGGACGCGGATTTGAAGCAGACATTTATAAAGAAATCCGCGAAAATCAGCGCGCAAAGCGTCCGCGTCCCATTTGGCTTTTCAGTGGCTTCTCCGACAGGCTGCTAGGACGATTGACGAATACATCGCAGGCTTCCCCCTCGATATTCAATTGATTCTGGAAAAGATACGAGCGACGATTCGAAAATCAGCTCCAGACGCACAAGAGGCAATCAAATATCAAATGCCAACTTTTACCCTGAAAGGCAATTTGGTTTATTTTGCCGCGTTTAAAAAGCATATCGGTTTTTTCCCTCCAACCACCGGAGACGAGAAATTTCAGCGGGAGATAGCACCCTATGCTGGCGAAAAAGGCAACTTGAGGTTTCCATTCAATGAACCCATCCCGTATGCCTTGATCGCGAAAATTGTAAAACTGCGGGTTAAGGAAGACTTGGCAAAAGCGGCCGCAAAAGATAACCAGAAAAAGTAATGGAGAGCGGCATAATGTCCAAATGATACAGAATGCCTTGGATTCTCAGCAAGCGCAAGCCTTTCTAACCCAGCATCTGAGTGTGGAGCCCTCGGCGGTTGCGTTGGTTGGCGCGGGGGCGTGGTCGCAGTGCTTCGGTTTTCGTGTGGGCGAGCAATATCTGGTGGTCCGCTTCGGCAAATATGTCGATGACTTTCGCAAAGATCAACGCGCCTATACCTATGCCACACCTGATCTACCTATTCCCAGAGTTAGCGAGATCGGGCTTGCTTTTAACGGCTATTACGCCATCTCGACCCGCGCCTATGGCATCCCACTTGAAAAGCTCAATGCCACCCAATGGCGTGCCACGGTGCCGGCATTGGCCGCCGCGCTGGAAGCTATGCGCACAGCAGACCTGTCGGCGACACACGGAATGGGCGGCTGGGGCGATGATGGAAATGCCGCGCAACACAGCTGGGCCGATCATCTTCTGGCCGTTGGGGTTGACACCCCCGACCGACGAACGCACGGCTGGCGCAAACAGTTGGCCAGTCACCCCCAGGGCAAGGCTACCTTTGCCTGGGGCTTTGACTTGCTCAAAACCGTCGCGAATATAGAAGTGCCGCGCTGCTTGCTGCACTGCGATTTAGTGAATCGCAATGTGTTGGTTGACCAAAACAAACTTTCAGGTGTGTTTGATTGGGGCTGTTCGCTGTATGGCGACCACTTATACGAGCTGGCTTGGTTCGAGTTTTGGTCGCCGTGGTCCCCCGATCTAGATATCAGGTATTTACGGTTGGAACTCGAACGACGTTGGCATGAGCTGGGTTATGCTCCCGAAAACAAAGAGGCCCGACTTATGGCATGTTATTTGCACATCGGGCTCGATCATCTTGCCTATAACGCATACATTGAAGATGATGCAGCCTTATCCGCCACGATAGAGCGCATGCGGGATTTGGTGGCACAACGCTGAACATGTGAGCTTTTGACTTTTATCATGCCAAACCCAATGCGGACAGGGTCTTGTATGACTGCTTCATCGCTGCATTGACTGCCTTGAGCGACGGCCATGGCTCGCCAGAGAATTCAAGCTCAACACTCATCGGGCCGCTGAAACCGCCGCGTTTGAGGGTGGCCAAGACTTTGGCAAAATCGACGTGGCCCTTGCCAAGCGCTGGGAAGTTCCACACCCGCGCTCCGCCCACGGTATCTTTGAGATGGCAATGCACCATCTGTTTGACCGCATACTTCACATCGTCCATGGCAGTGACACCGCTGTAAAACTCGACATTCGCGGTATCGTAGTTGATCTTGACGTTGTCGCGGGCAATCTTTTCGATCACTGGCACGGCATTCTTCCCGCTATTGGTAATCTCGCCATGAATTTCCAAGCCAATCATGATGTGACGTTGTTCTGCGTAATCAGCCAATGCGCCGATATTGGCCATGAACCCATCTAAATCTTCGTGCTCTTTATAGTGGCCGCCGATGGCGGTGTTCATCAAGTCGATTCCCATGCGTTCGCATATATCGAGCGCCTTCTTGCCATCCTTTAGGCCCTGTTTGCTGGTCAAGTCGGAATGGCCGCTTAGGCTGATGGGAACCAGACCCAGCCTGTTCAGCATGCGTTGGATGCCGCTCAGCGTCTTTTGATCAGCCTCAATCGGGATATGCTCATTCCAACCCCGCACCGCGCTCAACTCAACAAAGCGAAAACCCGCTGCGGCAATCCCTTCCAACGCTTCTTCAAGGCTATAAGTATGGTAACTCCCCACGTGCCCGCCCAAACGATTTTTGTATAACATTGAATCGAATTGAATCACGAAACGCCTTTTTTGCGAATTCGATAAGCTGGGCTAACATCTATTCGATTTATCTATATCTAATAGGACAATTAAGAAAATCAACCTATGAATATCTCAATAGCTTCCTACAGCTTTCACAAAACAATCGCGGCGGGCAAAATGGACGTTTTTGGCTATCTCGAAAGTGTCAAATATCGCTATCGATTAAATACCGCCGATATTTGGAATGGCCTTATGCGTAGCACCGACGAAGGCTATGCTCGCAAAGTGCGCGAGGCGGTCGATGAGCGAGAGATGGATGTGGTGAACTACCACGTCGATGGGGTGCATCTATGGGATGACGACCCCGCCAAACGCGAACAAAACTACAACAATGCGCAGTTGCATTTCCGGGTAGCGGAAATTCTTGGAGCGAAAACCATTCGCATCGATACCGGTGGCACCGTCACCCTCATGACCGACAAGCAACTGGAGATGGTGGCCAATCGTTACCGCGAGTATTCCCGCTGGGCCCAAGATATTGGCGCGAGAATTGGCCCGGAGACTCACTGGGGATTCTCAGTCATGATTGACAACATGGAGCGCATTGCCAAAGCTGTGGATCATCCTGGCTATGGCGTGCTGCACCACATTGGTCGCTGGCACGTCGAAGGCGGCGCCACCGTTGCATTTGAGGACGAGGCTGCCCTGGATAAACGCATCGCGCCATGGACCTGCCATACCCACTTGGATGGACGCATCACCCGCTTGTGTCTGCGCGAGCGCATCAAACTGATGCAAGCTGCTGGCTATCGCGGCTGCTGGGGTATGGAGCATTACATCGACGAAAACGAATATAACGAAATGGCCTGGCAGCTCAGTGAAGTCGTGCGCGCTTTGGCGAATCCATCCGCTTAACCATGAACACTCCTAGAATTGGCATCATTGGCATAGGCCAAATCGGCAAGCATCATCTGGACAATTATCAAAAACTGAACAAGGTCAAAGTCGTTGCGGCGGCGGATGTGAATGAGGCCGAACTGCAACGCGTTGCCAACCAGTACGCTATTCCGCATACCTATACCGACTTTTACGAGTTGCTAAAGCGCGACGACATCGACGCGGTGGATGTCTGTCTGCACAACAACTTTCACGCGCCCATCACGATTGCCGCCCTGCGCGCGGACAAACATGTATATTGCGAAAAGCCCATGGCAGGTGCATATGTCGATGCAATAGCCATGGCCGAAGCTGCGCAAGAAACTGGCAAAATGCTGAGCGTGCAATTGGTAACGCTGTTTGCCAAAGAGGCTCGCGCCGCCAAACGGCTGATCGACGAAGGGCATTTGGGTGCACTCTATCACGCCCGCTCAGTTGGTTTTCGTCGGCGGGGTCGCCCGTTTGTAGACGGTTACGGTTCACCCAGTTTTGTGCAAAAGCAAATTTCAGCAGGTGGTGCGCTGTACGACATGGGCGTCTATCATATTGCCACTGTGCTGTATCTGTTGGGCTTGCCAGAGGTCACCCGTATCAGCGGCAAAGTCTACCAAGAGACCGAGATGGACGAAGCACGCCGGGCCAGCAGCGGTTTTAGTGTCGAAGAGCTGGGCTTAGGATTTGTCAAATGTGCTAATGGTGTCACCATAGATATCTTTGAAGCGTGGGCCGCGCATCTCGGCGAGTTGGGTGGCAGCGTGGTGATGGGATCACGCGGTGGTATCCGCTTGCATCCTTTTAGTTACTACACCACCACCGGCGATATGCCGATGAATGCCACTTTCGAACTTGATAGCGCGGACTGGCGTTGGCATCAACTGAACGAGACGCAGGATGCCTACGATGATGCACAGTCCCATTGGGTTGCCGCGCTACAGGGTCGAGTGCCGCTTCTACCCACTATGCAAGCGGCATTAAGCACGATGTTAATCAGCGAAGGGATTTATCTGTCCGACAAGCTAGGCCGCGAAGTCAGCCGTGAAGAAGTGCTGGCGCAATCAGTATCCACGGCGTTGAAGCTGTAATGCAACAGAAACTTTGGAACGCGGATTTGCAGGATGACAGGATTTCTAGATGCGATTAAGATCATCCTGCCTATAGTGAGAATCCGCGTCCCATTCTGAGGATGATGGCTTTACGAAACATGACCCATGACGCACACCTCACCATCCTTCCCTCGTAGCGTCTGGCTGGTGCGCCACGGCCAAGCCGATTGGAATGTGTCGCGCCGCTATATGAGCGTTTCGAATCGCCCACTGACGCCCTATGGGTTACGACAAGCGACTGCATTGGGCCGCTTCTTTCAAGCCCGTAAAATCGATGTGATTATTCACACCGGCCTGCAACGCACCGTGCTTACTGCCCAGGCCATCCAGCGCCAACGTATCATCCCGCTGATCGAAGACCTCGCTTGGCGGGAGGCAGCGCATGGCGACTGGGAAGGCCTGACCTACCGTGAAGTATCGCAACGCCTTCCCGACCAAATCCGCCAACGTTTTGGCGATCCGTTGCACGGCGCGCCTGGTAACGGCGAATCGCTGGCCCAACTGTCGACTCGCGTGATGCAAGCCTGGCACAACCTGGGTCAGCGATTCCCCGGCCAACGCATCGTCATTGTGTGCCACGGCGGGTCGATTCAAGCGCTGCTGTGCAATCTGCTGGGCACGCCACTCTCTGAACACTGGCGCTGGCGGATCGACACTGGCAGCACTCTAGGTTTAGATGTGTATCCCGGCGGAGTGATTTTGCGGGCAGGGGTGGTGCCAAAGTTGACTGGCACATAATGCGATGCCCTTTCCACTGTTCTCTGCGACCCAAGCAGCTTACCAATTCACCTAAACAACGTCTGCATTAACTCCGGGGTATGTGCTTTCACAATATCCGAAGTGATCGCATTGGTTTTGGCGATGGCCTGATATAGCGCGGCGCTACGGCGCGGAATGCGGGCCTGGGTCAAGTGATCTAGCTCAAATAATCCGAATTTCATACGCCAGCCTTCGCTCCACTCAAAATTATCGACCAGCGTCCAGTGATAGTAACCTTGCACTTGGAAGCAGTACTGCACTGCTTTCCATATTTCGCGCAGGTGTGTGACTAGAAACTCCGGACGTTGATCGTCATCTGCATCGGGCAGGCCATTCTCTGTAATGTAAATGGGCAATTTATAGCGGGCCAGCTTTTGCAACATTCGCATAAGGCCATCTGGAAAGATTTCGCCATACTCAAAATCGCTCATCTCCGCGCCAGGCGTATTGTGGATGCTGCCATATAAGGTGCCAGGGCTAAAGCGATCAAATGCTGTGCGCTGGCGGGTGTAGTAGTTTAGGCCAACCCAGTCCAACGTGCCTTTGAGTGCGCGTGCACTCGGTGCACCACGACCCAGCACCAACCCCCAGCGTCCGTGAAATAGCGCGCTTAAGATGCTGTCATTAAAGACCGAATCCTGTAGGCGGGTGATTAATAGATCAGGGACATGGTAGCGCCGGAGTGCTTCGAACGCACGCATGTGATGGGCGATGCCCACTCGCGCTCGTGGCTGAATGCGATGGATCGTCTCATAAGCCGCGCCGTGGGCCAGCAGCATGTTGCGTAGCACGATGATGGTCGTATCCAAGTGCGCCGGGCGTCCGGGTGGCATGCGCCCGCCGGACAGATACGCCATGATGGCATAAATATTCGGCTCGTTGATGGTGCACCATAGATCGCATAAATCGCCGAGTGCGCCAACCGTCTTTTCGACAAAGCGATTGAACAATGGCACGACCACATCTTGGGTTTCCCAACCGTCACGTTGCTCCAGCCAAAGTGGGTTGGTGAAGTGGTGCAACGTCACCATCGGCTCAATCCCCCGCTGTCGCAGGCTGAGCAGCATGTGGCGGTAACGATCGATGGCCGCGCTGTCGAAATGGCCCTCTTGTGGCTCGATGCGACTCCATTCCACAGATAGACGATGGGCGTTTAAGCCCATGTTGGCCATTAAATCAAAGTCACGATCGGCATTCTCCCACCAATTGCAAGCGACACCCGAGCGATCATTATTGATCACATGTCCATCACTCTGTTCCCAGTCCCACCACTGGTTGTTGGTGTTGTTTCCCTCGACCTGATGTGCAGCCGAAGCGGTGCCCCAACGAAAATCTTTTGGGAAATGCATGGAAAAATTCGGCATGATTTGAGGCAAATGTTGACTAATGACTGTGTCTGTATTCTTGGCTCTGTAAACTTTTAGCTGCGTTTACCCGCCTAGCCCATGCGTTTTGCGCAGGCGACTGGCTTGCTGGTAAAGCCACCAACGGATGGGGGAGAAAATGCGCACCCACGCCCCAATATGCCGGACGACTTGGCCGCCAAATCCGCGTTTGAAGCGATACACACCCCACAGGCCATCGTGGCGGTTTTCGAACTGCGCTTCGAGTGTAGCTTCGTCTTCATCGGGGATACCCCACATGTCATACGACACGCAGTTTTTACGGCGCGCCCATAGCATCGCTTCCCACTGCAATAAATAAGTCGGCATAAGCTCGCGCTTTTCGTTGGTGCTTGCGCCATATAAATAAGTGGCGCGTTTGCCA
This sequence comes from Chloroflexota bacterium, assembly GCA_031392845.1. Classification (GTDB taxonomy): domain Bacteria; phylum Chloroflexota; class Anaerolineae; order J036; family Brachytrichaceae; genus JANMVQ01. Next base: position 3,279 of record JANMVQ010000091.1, on the reverse strand, counting down.
ACTGCCGTTGCAATCATGGCGGCCAGAGGTTGCCCCTCATGTTCGGCAATCAGCAAACATGCTGGGCTGTTTTCATCGGAGGCAAAGCGCGTCATAAAGTCGCGGTAGTAGTCAAAGGGATGGATCGAAAATGTGTCGCGCTCGGCAGTCGCCTCCATGAGGCCATAAAACACAGCTGCATCATCGACGCTACCCGTGCGAATCGTCACCCCTTTACGGCGGGCCAAACCGATGTTATAGCGCGTTTTTTGCTTCATCGCCGATAGAATATCGACATCTTCGTCGACATCTAGATTAATCAAACTGGTGCGGCGTGGTTGGATGGAGAAGTCAAGCGGAGTGAGGTTGCAGCGTTGCAGCAGATGCTGGTCGGATGGGGTGTCGAACAAGTCCGGCTCGATAATAAGTGCGAATGCGCCCTGCCGACGAACCAACTTCGCTGTCGTTTTAATGATGGCCTCGGCATATTCCTCATTGTCCCAGTCGACGACTGGGCCGCGTGGGACATATGCAATATTGCCTAAGCCGTACGGCAAACGTCGAAGTAATACAAGGGAAGCACCCAGAATTCTGCCTTCGGCATTCACCACCGTGCTGTGCATTGATTTCCAACCATGCACGGTTTTTAGCTCACCCCACATGCGTGTTTGCAGCAGGTGGCCGTGCGGGTGGTTCATTACGAAGCGGTTCCAATCTTGATCCGTGACTTCGAGCGGACTTCGTAGGGATCGCGCTTGTTTCGGATTTCTCTGGAGCATGTGGCACTAACCCGAATGTTTCAGTTAGATCATTCCGCCGAAATAATTAACGGCCAAGCACGGCTCTGCGTGAGCGGAGCGCACGCAAAGCGTGATGCGCAAAGTCCCTTCGGGGACGCGGTCATTTTGTTTCGCTGAATGAGCTTAGAAGATCGGGGAGCCGGGATTTGAACCCGGGACCTCTGCGACCCGAACGCAGCGCGCTACCAAGCTGCGCTACTCCCCGATATGTAAATAAGTATACCCGATGCAATAAGAGAATGCCAAGCCATTCTGAGCCGGGAAAATTGAAGATGACAGACTCAATACTTCGGAAATCCTCCCGAAGGTTGCTCAAAGGAGCCTGAATCTAGCAAGTTCAACCTTCGGGAGGGTGTCTTCTGGGAACTACTGAGACTCAATAGTGTACAACGACATAATAGTTTGTCATTTCATTGACAAGTTATCTGACAGAAAAGATCAACTTTGGCATGTTTCTTGCGGGTATACAAGTAATGCAATATTCAAATAAGACCCAAAAGAGTTGCTTCAGAGCAAAATTAAAGCTGTGAAGCAAAGGAGAGCATCATGGAATATTTCGAAGTAACCCAAGCCAAGCAGCGTCATGCTGATCTTATCGCGGAAGCGCAAAACGAAGCGCGTGAAGTGGCTCCGTTACCCTATCAGGAGACCCTTGTAGGTCGTATTGTCATCTTGGCAAAGTCAGTATTCTCACGTCGCGATAAAGCAGCTGCGCAGTTGCCACGCCATGCGTAATATCGACAAAAACGGGACGCGGATTCTCAGGAGGGCAGGATTTCTAGGATTTCATAATCCTGATAATCCTGTTGTCCAGTAAATCCACGTCCTATTTCTGTTTCCATTACGGGTTTTGTCGGATCATGCTCACTTAGGCCCCATTCACTCGATGCAATTCGTCTGGAGCGATACGGATGAGCGATTGCTCGCTACCGCCACCGGCATACACCACTGATTTATCAAAAATACGTTCGTCCATCACAAAGGTGGCCTCGGCCACCGAATGTGTGGACTGGGACGTTGTAGAGACGCGATATATCGCGTCTCTACGATGATGCGATCATCATTGCCGTGTGTTTGGCAATGTCGATGGCCCCCCCGCGAATGGCCATCTCGCGCGCGATAAACGCAGTTAGCGGCCCACGGTGCGCGATGGGATCGGGTGATGTCGACAGAGTATAGTCGACCAATGGATCGACATCCGTCACATGCAAGCTACTTTGAAAGTGATGCACACTAACTGACGCAAAATGCTGGCGCAACTCTGGCTCGCCCGATTCGATCGTGAAGAAGCCATCCGTGCCCAGATCGCGCCCCCATTGCCCGATGATAAGGCCCGATTTACGCTCAAAAGCATGCGCCAGTCGATGAATCTCGGCCAAGTGTTCGCGCCCGACGGTCACCGCATACAGCTTCCCCTTCTCGGTCAATACGCGTTTGATCTCGCCAAACGCCTTCTCTCGATCAGGCACGTGATAAAGCATCATATTGGCGATCACGACATCAAATGAAGCGGCAGGGAAGGGCAGCATTTGCGCGTCGGTCTGTTGAAAGGTGAAGCGCTGTGCGATCCCTGCTTCGCTCAAGTTGCGCACGCTTTCTTCAAGCATTCCTGATGAGAAATCAGTCAGGATGATCTGCCAACCCGCGGCAATACGTTCCTTTGTCTTTACCCACATCAGCCCGGTGCCACAGCCAATCTCCAAGATGTGGGCGTTTGAGGCAAATGTATAGAGATCAAAGATTGAATTCCAGCCGCCCACACTACTGGTGCTGTAGTGTGTATGCAAAGCAATCCGTGCATCCAAGTTGCGCGAGTCCTTGTATTGGCTCTCACGCAAGTAACTGGCATCATTCACTTTGGACATCAGAATAAACCAACTATGCGGCCATCGATGAGGTCGACCCGTTCGTAAGCCGGGTGCGCGCCAAGACCGGGCATCGTGCGCATATCGCCGCACAATGGGTAGAGAAAGCCTGCTCCAATCGAAGCCCGGATATCGCGGACGGGCAAACGATAGCCAGAGGGTGCGCCCAACTGGGTCGGGTCGTGCGAGATGCTTAGATGGGTTTTGGCCATGCAGATCGGTAGCTTGTCAAACCCCAAGCGAGTGAATTGCTCGATCTTCTTCTCGGCCTCAGGCAAATAATCCACCCCATCCGCGCCATAGATCTCGCGGGCGATCGTCTCAATCTTGGCCTTGATTGGCAGATTGAGTTCGTACAAGAACTTGAAATGGCCAGGCTTATCGCAGGCTGAGACCACCGCGTTGGCTAACTCTACGCCGCCGTCGCCGCCGTCCGACCAAACCTTTGAGATGGCGACCTCAGTTGCGCCTGCCTGCTCCGATTGGGCTTGAACTAAAGCCATCTCGGCGTCAGTGTCGGTAGGGAAATGATTAATTGCCACCACGACTGGCACGCCAAATTTGCGAGCGTTCTCAATTTGCTTGACCAGATTGGCGCAGCCGCGCTCCAGGGCAGGCAGATTCTCGCTGGTCAG
>JANMVQ010000016.1:0-8875 GCA_031392845.1 Chloroflexota bacterium | reverse complement strand
CCCAGATTCTCCTGAATCTTGATCGACTTCTCGGGTGTGAAGCGGTGCATGCTGCCATCGAGGTGGCTCTTGAATGTCACGCCATCGTCGTCGATCGTGCGCATTTCGCTCAGCGAAAACACCTGGAAGCCGCCACTGTCGGTCAGGATCGGCCCATCCCAGCGCATGAACGGGTGCAGTCCGCCACGGCGGGCAATCAACTCATCACCGGGTCGTAGATACAGGTGGTAGGTGTTCGACAGGATCATCATCGAGCCGAGTTCGGTCAAATCGCGCGGTGGCACCCCTTTGACTGTGGCCTGCGTACCGACCGGCATAAATGCTGGGGTGATCATCGCACCATGGGGCGTACGAAAAATACCCGCGCGGGCGTGTTGGTCAATATGTCGAAGTTCGAATGAAATCATTTGAGTGAAAAGCCGAAAGCTGAAAGCCGAAAGCTAAGAGCTGAGTGCTAAGTAATAATGAGTTATCGCTCAATTCCCTTGAATTAAATTGGCCAATGCATTGGCGCCGACTTTGCGTTGGGCGTCCGATAACTGGGTCAGGCCAAGGCCCCAAAGTAGCGCGGCCACATAATCAGTTGTTGCCCCCCAAATGGGGTTTGGCGCCCACAACAGTTGCACACCGACCAGCGTGACGATCACGGCAATCACCACAAAGATCGTGAAATTCATCAACCGCCGCAAGATGCGCAATTGGCGGATTTTGCTGCTGGCTTCGGCACTTTTCTTCTCCCACGATTTTTTGCCCGCTCGCACGCCCATCTCATCGACCAGGGCCAGCGCTTTTTTGGCTTGTTCGACCAGGGGTTCGATTTCGGTGGGCAACCCATAGGCCAATTTGTCGATGCCGCGCTGCAACTCGGTCGCGGCCACGTCCAACGCCTTGCGGGTTTGGGGTGGGTGCGTTTCCTTCAACTCTTTCTTAATCTGGACCAGCCAATAGTCGAGTGTGGTCACATCGTCCAGCCGTTTGCGCCGATTTAGCAGGGCTTGCACTGCGCCCGTAATGATGATGCCAAACGAGATCATCAGCCCCGCAAAGAAGAGTCCATGTTTGATCGCCATCGTGATCGTAGATTGGGTGGCTTTGCCCTCGCCAGTCCGGGCCTGCAGAGTAGCCTCATAACGCCCGGCGGGCATATTGCCCGAGATAGCCACGTTCATGCTTTTGAACTCGCCTTTGCTCAGCGATACCGGAAATTTGGCGTCTTCACCTGTGATGCGAATGGATTCAAATGGCTGGGCGATAGGTGCGCCACCCTCATCGCGGATGAGGCTAAGCAGCTCGATCCCTTCCACCATCGCCGGTTGGCCGTTGACCTCGTTGATCAGCAAGCGCATACGTTGCACACCGGATTGCGCGCCCGACATACGAATCTCTATTTTTGGTGCACGCTGCTCGATGATGAGCTTGTAACTATCACGAACTTTGCCATATTGAAAGCGCAGCGATCCGGTGTAATTGCCTGGTTTGCTCAACACCCCTGTAAGGTTAATCTGTGCCGTATCGCGGTCAAACTTGCCCGCAGCCGGCGTGATCGTCATATAGACGGTGTCGCCATCTGGTCCAACCAAGGGCGAAAGGGTGGTTTGCAGCCCGCCGATGTTTTGGCCGTTCACTTCGCTCAAGAATAGTGGAATCACCGAGTCGGGTTTGCTGACCTCAACTGTAATCAAACCATTTATGGCAATCGGGCTGTATAGCTCAAGTTTGCTAGGGCCGTCGGGATTGCTTGGGGTAAGTTGAGCGCGCTGCACTACGACGGTGATATTGTCGCGCTTACCCGCGTAGCTCAGAGTCACCTGTCCGGTATACACCCCGCTTGCGCTGAGCGTGGCCGACACTTGCAGCTGTAGACTGCCGGAGGCACGCACGGCATAGGGCGGGCCACGTCGAATATTTAATACAGTGACGGCAAGTGGCGCTTCGGCGTTTGCGCCTTTAAGGGCCGTCGCGGTCACACGCAGGTCACTGATACTGCGTCCGTTTTTTTCTTCTAAGATCAGCACATTCTCAAACGCGGTGTTGGCGGTGCTGAATTCGGCCAATGTCGGGGTGCGTGCACCGGTCAACTCAAGCTGAGGCTGGCGGGATTGGGCGGCGGCTTGCGGCGCGCGCTTGGCAAAGGCGGCGAGCGCGCTGATGGTCATGACTACCAGCAAAAGAATGACTATTTTCTTCATGGGGGTTAAATCCCAACCATGATAACGCCCAATCCCCCCGGGCCAAAATGCGCTCCTAGCACGGGTGAAACGCGATAGACCGGGGCAGGTTCAGCGCACAGTGAGGCGATGCGTTCTTGCAATGTCAGCAGGTCTTTGTCGGTCGCCGTGCCGGTATAGGCGATGGCCAAGCGTTCGGTTTTGCCGTGGGCTTGGGCTAAGTCGACCAAGCGATCTAGCCCACGGGCGCGCAAGCGGACCCGGTCGAGCTGATTCAGTGCGCCCTCTTTTATCTCAAGCAGCAATTTAATTTGCATAAGGTCACCGACCCCAGCAGTAAGTGCGCTGACACGCCCGCCCTTGCGCAAATATTTGAGGGTGTCAAACAGCAGGTAGATGACCGTGCGCGATGCCAGGTCGCTCAGACGCTGCAAAATGGTGGATACCTCCGCACCCTGTTGCGCCATCTGGGCAGCAATAATGCACTGCCAGCCCATACCCATCGACACCGAGCCGGAATCAATCACATGAACGGTGAAGCCTTCGTCCTTCATTTCGGTGGCCGCGATGCGCGCGGCGTTGACCATGCCGCTGAGTTTGCCCGAGAGATGGATAGAGATCACTTCATCGGCACCGTCGTGTTTCGCGGCACGATAGAGATCGGTAAATGTCGCGACCGCTGCTGCAGCTGTTTTGGGGAAGTCGCGATAGCTCGGCAAATCACGATAGAACTGTTCACGGCTGAGGGTGACGTTGTCGAGATAAGTCTTGCCATCGATCTCCAAAATGGCTGGTGCTACAGCGATACCCAACCGTGCGATTAGATCTTCTGGCACATCGGAGGTCGAATCTGTCACGATTTTGATCATACGCAGGATTATCGACGATGTTGCTAAGGGAAATCAACTGGAATGTTAGTGATTTAGTGCGTAGGTTGTGGCATGCCCACAGGCGGCTGCTTGGGCGTGACTTGGATGCGTAGGGCTATCAACGCGCCAATCGCGAAGATGATCGCGCCGATCCAAAATGGCGCGTTTGGCAGGATGTAATCGTAGGCAAGGCCAGCCGCCAGCGGCCCGAGCACACCCATCAAACTCTGCAAGGCGGTGTTGACCCCAGCCAGCTTGCCCTGCTCGCGTGGCAGCACCTTGCTAGCCGTCATTGCGGCCAACGTGCCCCAAATGAAGCCGCCCAAGCCATTCCGCAACAGCGTAGTGGGATACAGCCACCAGAAAGCTGGTGCAAACGCAATGACGATCGAACCTAGGCACAGCCCAACAAGCGCGACGATGGTCATGGTCTTTTCACCAAAACGCTTGACAGTGCGTTCGACCAGCGTCGCTTGCGAGATCGCTGTGATAATGCCGGCTACAACAAACAACGTGCTGATCTCGCCCGGTTGCGCACCATAGCGCTCGGCAACATATTTGCCCAACACCGTGTTCAAGCCATTGAAGACAAACGCAAAGATGAGCGAGATACTGAACAGCAACAGCATGCCTGGTTTGCGGGCCATCTCGCCAATGGCGATCAGCGGGTTGGCATCGCGCAGAATGAGGGCTTTCTTCTCGCGGCGTTCTTTGGGCAGTGACTCGGGCAGCATGAAGTACATGACTGCCACACTGACTAATGAGATGATGCCAGCCAGAAACGCGGGTGCATCGATGCTGATCCGGCTGGCCAAGCCACCCAAAGCCGGCCCCAAAATGAAGCCCAGACCAAACGCGATACCGATCATGGCGAAGTTTTTCGGGCGCTCTTCCGGCGTCGAAATATCGGCGATATAAGCGGACGCAGTAGACAAATTGCCGCCGGTGAAACCGTCAATTACGCGTGAGAGGAACAACACCCACAGTGAGCCGCCTAAACCAAACATGAAATAGCCCAGGGCCGAGCCTAGTACGCAGATCAACAACACTGGCCGCCGCCCGATGCGGTCGCTGATATTGCCCAACAATGGTGCCGCAAAAAATTGGGCCGCCGCGTAAATACCAGTCAGGGCCGTTACCGCAAAGGCATCTTTGGTATAGCGCTCAACAATAAACGGAGCCACTGGGATGATGATGGTCAAGCCGACAATGTCCATCAGCATGATAAAAAAGATCAATCCAAGGGCTCGTTTCTTGGCAGATGGATTGGCGAAAATAGATGTATTAGACGATTCAGTTGCTTTCATAATTAGAATATTGACTCAAAAAATAAATATCTTTGTCAATAAGATACTTTTCTGGTAAGATTCTAAGACTCTTAAATGAAATGTCAAGCACTAAATTGACGCGCCAAGCGCTTATTGAGCAATTTTTCCAAGAGATCAGCCGCCAGAGCACCTGGACGGTGATTTATCATCAAGCGCTGGCGGTAAAGATAGGGCTGAGCGCCACCGATCTGAAGAGCAGCGCCATATTGAATGAAACCGGTCCGATCACGGCAGGCGAAATGGCCGAAATGATTGGCTTGAGCACAGGTGCAGTCACCGGAGTGATTGATCGACTGGAGCAGGCGGGCTTGGTGCGACGCGACCGTGACCCCCACGACCGGCGACGGGTGGTCATCGTGCCAATCCACAATTCAGCGATGGCCCAGCAGATCGGCGCGATGTTTGAGGGATTGAGCCAGGCTTCGGTCGAGCTGTTGACCCAATATTCCGACCAGGAATTCTTGGTGATTCTGGACTTCATCCGCAACGGCACCGAGCTAATGAAAGCCCAGGTAACGAAGTTACGCCAAGTGACCCCACCGCATGAATGATCTTGCTGCGCCAGGGGTGACGCCACCAGATCAACTGGCCCAAGCTTTGCGCGATTTGCGCGCCAAAGACCTGGATGCGCGCCGAGCGGCAGTCGATGTATTGGAAGCGTTACAGGCCTTGCCGGAATTGATCGACACCCTGCAGGACAACGAGCACTGGTTTGTGCGCATGGCGGCGGCGCAGGCCTTGGGCCGTTTGGGCGACGCTCGTGCGATCCCCTTTTTGGCCCAAGTGCTACACGAGCATTACACTCGCGACCCATGGTTCGCGTTTGATGCCGCCGTGGCGCTGGCCCAAATCGGCACGCCGGAGGCGCTGGCAGAACTGCGGGCGTTTCGGCGGGAGCAGGGAAACGCTTCGCAACATTCGGGTTAATCCTACCGAAATACTGGGCCTGCGTTAAAAATGATAGGTTGATGGGATCAAAGATTACCCGCCCGAAGCACCTGCGGGTGTCGGGCCGTAGCGTTTGCGCAGCTCGGCGATTTTCTTATTCAAGGCCAAGTCCGTAATCTCTTTGGGAAGTTCCAAAGAGATAATTTTTACATCGAGCAAGGCAATACCGTAGAGGCGCCCACAATCTTCGGGCGGTTCTTGATAGGCGATAGCTTGCATCAAGTGTAGGGCGAGCGCATCAACGTCCTTTTGCAATTCATCTAGGGTAATCAAGTTGATATTCCAGGTCAGATATCGTTGGGCAATGTCTTTCAATACTTTGTCTTGATGGATGTTGGCAGTTATTGTCATTTGCATATCTTCGGCATAAGGTTGCCAATTCAGCACCAAACTTAGGCCTACTTTGATGCGATCGTTTGTGACAGCTTCATGTGTGAAATGCAGATTTCGCGGACGCAGGTCGAACAATTTCATTTGCTCGACAAACGGAAGAACAATAACCCGTCGAGCCAGTGTAATCACTGTAATGACGCTACTGTTGCTTGGACCAATCAATGCAGCAAAGCCGTTTGGGACTGACTTGAGCACATGTTCATCCACTAGTAATGCCAGTCCTGCGGTGACACTTACCAGCAACAGGAAATAAAACGAATAACGCAAAATACGAGCATTGATTTCAGGACTTAAGTTGGCTGTAAGTCCTTTGAATGGGCCAATATCGAACCCGGCTGCTAGAAGAACAGCCAACCATGCCAACAATAATAACGCGCCAACGGCACAAATCGTGATTAATAATCCCCCTGCGGGTGCCTTGCGTAACGTATCCACAGCCCTCCTCCTTCACAACGATTCGAAACCTATAAGATGCTGATCAGGTTTTACCCAGATCAGAGTGAGCAGGGCCTATTTTGCACCCATCTGCCCGAAATAGGCAACTGTAAGCAACCTGTAAGAAAAAGGCGCTAGGATTGCTCTTGAGTAACGACGTGACTCCCTGACAAGGGACAAATACTTATGAATCGACGAAAATTTCTATTTACCTTGGGTGCGGCAGCAGCCTTAACGGCATGTGGCTCACCCCAAAACGCCCCAGCTCAGCCGACAGCCCCCGCTCCTGCAGAGGCCAAGCCCGCTGCTGTTGAAGCCAAACCGGCGCAGACTGAGGCCAAACCAGCAGTCGTAGCCCCTGTCGCGGCGGCGGCGGCTGCGTTGCCGGTGTTTATCGATTTCTACGCCGACTGGTGAGGAACCTGTCAAGCCATGAAGCCGACCGTGCGTCGGCTTGAAGAAGAATACAAAGGCAAAGTCACGTTCAAACCGCTGAATGTCGATGACACTGCCAACGACGAAGCCAAGCTAAAGCTAAAGTTCCTGGGCCAGCCACAGTTTGTGATTCTGAACGCCCAAGGTGATATTCATGCCTCGTTAAATGGCATGCAAACCTACGATATCCTAAAAGGCAAGTTGGAGGAAGTCATCGCCAAGTAAGTGCAGGTGCGTCACGTCGTGTTGAGGACGGATGACGAGGGACGGATGACTGATAGATGTTCCGTCGTTCGTCGTCATCCGTCCGTTCTCCGTCTCCGTAATAAACGTTCATAATTTTCATGCGCAAGACCCATATTTTGATTGTTGATGATGAATCCAGCGTGCGCGAAGTGGCGCAACGTTATCTGGAGCGCGAAGGCTATGCAGTATCAGTCGCCGCGACCGGCTCACTGGGCTGGCAATTGATCGAGGGCAACCGTGGCACCTACGATCTGGTCGTACTGGACGTGATGTTGCCCGGTATAGATGGCTTCGATATTCTGCGTAAAGTGCGCGCCAACAGCGACCTTCCCATCATCATGTTGACCGCCCGTACAGAGGAGCACGACCGCATCGAGGGGCTGGAGCGTGGAGCCGACGACTATGTGCCCAAGCCATTCAGCCCGCGCGAACTGGTCTCACGGGTGAAGGCCGTGCTGCGCCGCACCCAACCTTTTCAACCTAGCGTAGCCGAACCGATTCAAGCGGGCAGCATTGTGTTGCACCCGGACACTCGCTTGGTGCAAGTCGATGCAAAAGATTGTGAACTGACCGTAAAAGAATTTGATTTGTTATGGTTCCTGATGCGCCATCCGCGCCAAGTATTTTCACGCGAACAACTGTTAGAACAAGTGTGGGGCTTTACGGACTATATTGATTTGAGCACGGTCACAGTGCATATTCACCGCTTGCGCGAAAAAATTGAGCAAGACCCCAGCAAACCCAAACGCCTGATGACAGTGTGGGGCGTGGGTTACAAATTGGCAACAGACTGATTGCCGTAAGTTAATCATGAATACAGCATCTATTCCGCGGCAACTTCATCGTCACCGTCAATGGCAGTTCTTTCTAGGGTTGCTGATTGCAGCCATAGCAGGCGCCGTCATTGTGATGTTGATGTTGCAGCCACCGCGTACGGAATGGCCGCTGTTTGGCGTGTTGTTGGCGACGCCAGTGCTGTCGGCCATCGCCTCGTTTGTGGTGGCCCGGCGGCAAGCTTGGTGGCGCAAGTTTGGCAGCGTGACCACTGCGCTTGTTGTAACCTGCGCGATTGGGACCGGCATGATCTTTGTGACCTTGTTGGTGACCACCCAGCTGATGTTCATCAACACACATGATGCCTGGCTAGGGTTAACGGTCGTCATGTGCGCTACGTGCGTGTCGATGGCATTTGGCTACTTTGTCGCGGCTTCGCTGACCGATGGCATCAACGCCATCACCACTGCCGCCCATCTGGTCAAAAGCGGCGATCTGACGGCGCGGGCGGATGATCAGGGCAATGACGAAATCGCGGTACTGGCGCGCGCTTTCAATGCGATGACCGCGCAATTGCACCATATGCGCGAGCAAGAAGTACGGCTAAACCAGATGCGTCGCGACCTGATCGCCTGGGTCTCGCACGATCTGCGCACACCACTCACCAGCATTCGGGCCCGGGTAGAAGCGCTGGCTGATGGGGTGGTCAACGAGCCAGCCGAGGTGCAGCGCTATCTGAGCACCATTCAAAACGACACGCAGGCGCTCAATCGCCTGATCGACGATCTGTTTGAGCTGGCCACCATCGATGCAGGCGGGCTGCGTCTGCTCTTGCAGCCATGTGACTTTAACGATTTAATCTCAGATACATTGGAGACCATGAGTGTAATCGCCCAGAACAAAGGGATAAGGCTCACGGCACAAGCTGAACCGAGTGTGGGTGTGATTACGATCAGCCCGCAGCATGTGCAACGGGTGCTCAATAATCTGGTCAGTAATGCACTGGCGCATACACAGCAGGGCGAAGTTCAAGTGCGCACTTTTCGCGATAACCATCGTCATGTATGCGTGGAAGTCAAAGACACCGGCGAAGGCATTCCGCCGGATGATGTGCCACATGTGTTTGATCGTTTTTATCGTGGCGAACGTGCCCGTACCCGCAGCGGCAATATCAAAGGGATGGGGTTGGGGTTGGCGATTGCCAAAGCGTTGGTTGAGGCACACGGCGGGCGTATTGAGCTGCGTAGCGAGCGCGGGCGCGGCACGACAGTGATGTTTG
>JANMVQ010000011.1:0-31483 GCA_031392845.1 Chloroflexota bacterium | reverse complement strand
TTCGCGTTCTCACATCCTTTGGCTCACCCTCAAACGTCTTTCCTTGCTCCTGGCCCATCTCATCGAGCAGTTGTTTGGCATTCGTCCCATTGTCCAACTTGCTCCTGGCGACCCTTTTGTTTGATTTCGTGATGTACTGATTATGGGCACATCGATCGTTGCAGTCTGGGTCATCAATTTCATCGCCGGCATGGTGTTGCTATTTGAGAAAATGCCCAATCCAGTGTTAGGTTGGGGCATCCGCCTAGGCTTGTTGATCGCACTGGTTGGCATGGCGCTAGCTTTTACGATGACCTCGCCCAACACCACCCAGATGGCCGCGCTACAAAGCGGTCAAAAACTTGCGCTCTTCGGCGCACACAACGTCAATGCCTTGGTCGATGGGCAAAGCCGCATGATTCCGTTTCTCGGCTGGAATATGGACGGCGGCGATTTGCGGATTGCGCACTTCATTGGGCTGCACGCTATGCAGGTATTGCCGCTATTGGCCTTATTTTTGCTACGCCGTATGCCGAAACTAAGCCAGAGCCGCAATCTTGCGCTGGTCTGGGTCGGCGGGTTGAGTTACCTTGGGCTGATGCTACTGGCACTGTGGCAAGCCCTGCGCAACCAATCCATCGTCGCACCCGATGCACTGACAATGGCTGCGTTGGGTGGATTGACAGCAGTTGCCATTGTCGCAACGACTATGATTGTGCGGTCTAATCCCGCCTACTGAATACCTTAGGTTTTTCCGCGAATCACGCTAATTCTCGCGAATTTATTAGTGCAGATTCGCGTGATTCGCGGGAAACAGCAAAAAGCTAAGGTAATCGGTCCCGCCTATTATTGATTAAGCAATAACTGCATTGGCACGGCTCGGTGCGCCGTATCGTGCCCCGCACCCTGCAAGAGCACCCGATCCACTTCTTCCAAAGTTTGACGACGATACCAAATGACCTGCACATTCAAGCGTTCACCTTCCTGCAACGGCCGCTTCACCGGCACGCCGCAATAGCTATCCTCGATCAGTGCATTCAGCGGCCAGGCCCAAGTGGGCGCCAACCCAGCTTGCGGCTGCCCATCCGACTGCGCAATCAGCTCGCCCTGCGCATCCATTAGTCGGAAGGACACTTGCAACGCGTCAGCCTGATTCTGCATACGTGCAGTGCGTGACCAGTTGGCCCGCACGCAGATATCGTGCGGCGAGGTATTCACCAGATCAGCCTGATGCAACGCAATGCCGTTGCTGAACACATGCATTGGCTGATCTAGTGCGTTAGGGGGCGTGTCCGTGACCGTCGGGCCGACGATAAATATCGAAGCCGCATCATCGCTGAGCGTCAACCGCAAGAGCGTCGGTCCGGGCAACCCCGCCGATGGCATCTGCACCACGAATTGCCTCGCATCGCCGATGATCGCATCAGCATGATAACGAAACACACGCTGGTTGATGGCGTAGCCGCTCGGTGGCGGCATCTCTAGCTTGGCCGTCAGCGTCAGCGGCGCAACGTCATCCTGCCATCCCAGCGTTACCGTAAACACCTCACCTGCACGCACTTGGGTGGGAGTGAGAATCGCGCTCTGCAACACGTAGGGTTGTCCATTTGTAGCAACCAAAGTTAATGGGCCGCGATGTGGGAACAAGCGCTGATCAGCATCAATCGCATTCAGCGCAGGCAGCGCACTGGCCTGCACGCGGGCGAGCAACGCAACCGCAAAAATCAGCAAGCCCATGCTTATTACAACGAGGCTCGCACGCAACAGTCCATGTCTAGTCAGGCGACCACCTGCGGCAAACACTGAGATGATAAACAGCGTCCCAGCTGCCAGCGCAATCGCCTCGCCGGCATTTTGCAATGGGGTGCCTGCATAGGTCAGCACCACACGATGCTCACCCCGTGGGCGGGTCAACATCACCCAACCCGACCCGGAATAGGCCTGGGTCGGCAACGTAGGCAGCGCCGATGCATCGACCCAGCCCGGCGCAGCCAACAGCGGCAAAGTAAAGGTCACCGTGTCTGCTTGCACCCACACTCGCCAGGCTTGTTGCGTCGGGGTGCGGCTTTCCTGTATTGCGGCAAGGACGGGTTGCCCATCCGCCATTGTTCCGGCACTGCTGACAAGATAGGCAGTTGGAGTCGCGCTCATCAATGCTGGGCCAAGCCGTGGCCAAGGCAACGCCGTTTTGGGTAAATATTCCGCCCGAATGGTGGTGCCGATATTGCCAGTCTGCCATTCATAGAGTTGCACTACGCGCGGGGTGATGTCTTTCGCTTGTATATTCAGGCGCTCGTTGGGCAATTGCCACAGCGCGTTCAACGCCAATAATATTTGGCAAATGATCACAGCGACTATACGCAGACGTGAATGCTGAATGCCCTCGACCAGCGCACCAATAAACAACGCTACAAACAGCGCTTGCACCGAGAGATACCGCCACGGGAACTGCGCCAGTGCCAGCAAAGGAACCGTGCGCCAGATTAGCGCTGACAGGGGTGTCATCATCAAAGTGCTAACTAACGCGCCAAGCAGCGCGATAAACCACATGCCCATGTGTTGCTTGCGCCAACGCCATATCAGCACCCCAGCCAGCGCCATTACTACTTGCGGCGCACTCATGGCGATGGCGCTTAGAGCAGGATCGACGCTGTAATCAAACAACACCGTCCATTGCACCAGATTCAGCTCGCGGAAGTGATTGGCAAAGTAAAAGTAGCCGGTGGTCTGTTGCTCCAATTGCACCAAACCCGTTTCGCCAAGTGCAGGCAACCAGAACCAGGCGCTCATTCCCATAGCCAGTAGCGCGGCTCCTAGCAGCCACAGCACCTGCTTCACCGTCCAGCGCACAGGTTGTTTTGCTTGCCACAACCTGATCAACGTATACCCAACGATAAATGGCGCAAACAATAGTGCGGACACATTATGGGTCAGCAGGAGGCCGGTGAGCGAGAGGGCGAGGGTAGCGTAGGGCGAGGGGGTTGGAGCGTGAGGCGTGGGACGAGGGGCATGAGGTGCGGGGCGAGTGAGCGCGGTGATAGCCCATAGAATTAAGGGGTACCAGACGAAGGCATAGAATTCTGATAATGAGTCGCCGCGCACATAGATATTGACTAGGTGAAACGGGGCAAGTGTATAGGCCGCAGCGGCCAACGTGGCTCCGGTAACAGAGAGAAACGAACGGGCAAAGCGAAACATCCCCAGCGCAGCTGCCGCCATACCCAGCGTCTGGGTTAGCTTGATGGCTGTCACTAAATCGATGCCCAATAAACTAAGAAGTGCGGCGAGATAATACGGCAATGACGCGTAAAAATTGAAGAATGGATAGCCCAAACCAAAGGCGGCATCGGGCATCCAACGGGCAGGGAAAATGCCAGCGCGCAGGTTGGTCACCAGTTCATATACGCGAATCAGCAAAAATGGGCTGTCGCCACCGGCGTGCGTATTGAGGATGCCTGGCCCTAGCCAAATGGGTAATGTGGCCAACAGGATGAGGAGAATGCAGAATGCAGAATGCAGAATGCAGAAAACAGAGACGCTTCGCACATGTTGCGCTACAGCTATGTCCGTGGCTTTTTCTTCATTCTTCATTCTCAATTCTTCATTCTTAATTTCTTAGGTCTAGAGCTGTCTTCTACGCAAAAAGAGTGAGGCCACAAACCCGACCGCACCCAGCACCAACAACACACCACCGACAGTGGCGAGGAAGCCAAAGGCGTTGTTTACCGTGCGGGCAGCATCGCCCGAGGGCGTGGGGGTCTTGCTCATGTCGGTTAAGCCATCCGAAGTGCGCCGCATGCCCACATAGAAAAACGTACGCGCACCGCCGATGATGCGGGCGGTGTCATTTAACGGCGAAGTTGCCACATAGGATGATGGCATATTGGCCGCAATCGTATAGCTTGTCTGCGGCAAGCTCAAGAAACAGTGAGGTTCACTCTTGCCATCACTTTTATAGGTACCCACAGTCACGCCGTTGATTGTCAACACAAAGTCAATGTCCGGCACGTAATCCTCGCTGGCGTCGCGCTTGCCACTCCCGTCATCATCAAAGAAAGGGGCAACGCAGAGCTGCCCAGTTTGCGTAATCGTGCTTGGATCAGTGATACCCATTGCGGCGGCAATGGCCACCGCTGGATCTGGCGTAGGTGGGAATGGGGTTGGTCCGATTGTGACAGTAGGGACTGGCTGGGCCGGTACTACAATCAAGATTTGACCAATTGACAACAGGTCGTTGTCCAGATTGTTCAGCCGTTTGATCTCTTCGACCGTGGTGTTGTATTTAACCGCCAACCCAGATAGCGTGTCGCCAGAGTCGACCACATGTGTTACATCAGCGGGTGTGGGTTTAGGTGCAGGCGCAGCAACTTCGGCAGCAGCAGGAGCAGGAGCGGCAGTATCAGCAAGTGCTGGCGTGGACACAGGTGCGGCAGCGATATATTCGAGCACCGCATCGTCCCAAAATACTTCGTTGTGGCGAACTGGGTCGCGCATGGTGGCATAGGTATACACAATAATATTTGCAGACTTGGCCTCCGCCTCGACTGTAAACGTAATGTAACTCGCGCTGGCTTCCTGCTCAGTAGACCAGATCACCTGATTACTCAATGGGCGCGGCTGACCATCGATACCGCCAAAGGGATCAATGCCCACCTTGAGCTTGATGCCACTCGATGGACGCGCCGAAATTGGGCTTTCGTCACGGGTGGACCAAATTTGGCCGTAGGTGCTGAAACGCAATTTGCTGCCCACCTGCACATTCTGAACCACGCGATAAATGCCAGCAGTAAAGGTTTTGTTTTCTTCGTAAATACGCTGCGCACCGCCACCACGGACTCGGCCGGAGGCGGCATCAGCTTTCACAAATTTTGGCTGGAAATTTATCCCCTGCTGATCAGAATCGCGGCGTGGAATAAACCACACATTCCATTGCTCCGGCACATTGCAATTGCCGCTTTTGCAATAATTAGCAGCAGCCGGACTAGCATCGCTGGCAAATTCGCCCTCAAAGCTTTCGTTAAAAATAATACTGCTCTGCGCTCGCACCGATTGCGCAAACAAGAGGTTGGAAGCCAGGCAAATGCTGGCAATAGCACTAACAGTCAAGACGAGTCTCAGGCGCGAGACAACCCCAAAGATTAAGCTTGATTTTTTCATAGTGGCGCAAAAACGTCGTTTGGTCATTCTGACTTCTGACGAACAAAGTTTAAGGCGGTAAGGCAATCGAGGAAAGCGAACCATCAACGTGGACTTGGAATGATAACCCACTCTTGCCCAGCCTCGCTCAATGGCATTTGCACCAACTCGCGCTGTCCGGTAACCGGATCGTACAATCCGACGCGCACTTCATCGGCCGCTTCAGGCGCGACCGGCAACACAAAAACGTGTTGATCAATAAATGTATCGCCCAGTCGCCATTCTGGCATGGGCCAATAACCCAACGCCGGGCTGTGATCCGACTGGCCGATCTGTTTGCCCGCCTGCCGCCAGTGGACAAACACGCTGTAATCGCGAACCTGGGCTTGCAGCACTTGCCAGCGCAACTCCAACCTAGGGCGCTGCACGCTATCCGAGGTGACCGCGAGCCAATGTCCGGATAACACAACCCCTTGCCCAAAGGTATGGGTTATAGTCTTGGCATCAGAGACTCGGGGAGTTTGAACTTCCAGCGCAATATACGCCCGACGCGGCTTGAGGTCCAAATCGCCTTTTGCCAGCGCGCCTTCGCGGATTTGCAAGGTTTGCGGAGCTTTTGGCAGTGCGTTGCGCACATTTCCCCAAGGATGATTTGGGTCGAGCAAGATCAAGCCAGTTGGCTCATCCATCGACAGCGCCCCTGTATCGGCATGAAAAGATCGAATTTGATTGTTTTCTATCGCACTAGACAGAAATCGCAACGCCGCATTGTCATCGCTTAACCGATCTTGAATCCATAGATCATGTGGCGCTTGTGGATGTGCCATCACCCAGGCATTAATGTCATTCGCCAGCGCTACGTTTTGCTGCTCCAGCCAGAAACCGGTGAGCGGCTGACGCACATAGTCGTTGAAGTAATCCTGATACGTGCGGTAGCCGCTGTACAGGATGATTAGCGTAGCGATAAGTGCGGGCGGACTGATGCGGCGTGCGATCGGCCCCATCACTGTAAGCAGGCCACGCCGCGACAGCCAGCCCAAAGCCGCCTCTAACCCCACGGCGGCCACCAAACATGCCGCTGGCAAGGCGCCAATCGCCCGCAGAAAATGAGGGGTGTCTTCAGCCAAAATCGTAGGGACCAAGAAAATAATCAGCCAGGCCAATACCAAAAAGTGGGCGTGTAAACGGGTGGCAGTGTTGGTCCGCACGGTGCGACGCAGGGTTTGCCAAAGCATCCACCCACAGGTCGCCAACCCAATTACAAATGCCAGCAGCAACGGCCCTTCAAATACTGGACGTAGCGATAAGTTATGCCGCCAGATGCGGTCGCCCATAGCCGTAAACATGAGCGCCGCTTTGCCAATATGATCGAGCAGCGTGCCGAATAAATTCCCCTGATTAATCAGCGGGTTCAAAATAGACACTTGCCCAGCGCGCGCGACATACAAATCGGCATGCCGCAGCAACCAAAGCGCAAACGGGGCCAATGCCAGTGCTGCGCCTATGAAATACCCGGCAGAATTTTCCACGGAGCTACGTAGGTTGGCAGGGAGGCTTTGCTGGGTCTTGCGCTGCATCAGCCCATGCCAACCCACCCAAACCAACACCAGCAGCACAATGAATTGCCCAGAGGTATAGGTGTAAAACGTCAGGCCAAATGCAGCACCCGCCAGGATGCGCAACAGTTTGCCATGCCGGGAGGATCCATTAGCACTGGCCGCCCACAAGGCCACCGCGATACACAACAA
The DNA here is from genome assembly GCA_031392845.1 of Chloroflexota bacterium. Lineage (GTDB taxonomy): Bacteria > Chloroflexota > Anaerolineae > J036 > Brachytrichaceae > JANMVQ01. The sequence goes on along the minus strand of JANMVQ010000011.1, from coordinate 24,620 downwards.
CAGCGGCAATGTAATTGCCCGAAACGCCACTCGGCTGATAGCCACATGCCAAAACGTCACCGCCAAAATGCCCGCACTCAACAGGCCAATGCGTGGGGAAAATAGCTGGCGCCCGGCGGCATACATGGCGGCGATGGTGGCCACTCCAACGCTGGCCGACACAATCCGCAAGGCTTCTGGTGTGCGCCCAAGCAGGGCAATCCCTAGACTTAAGAGATAGATAAACAAGCCCTCACGCCCATTATTGGCCGCGAAAAACAAGGCGAATTTGCCACGCAATATATTCAGCGCATCCAAGCCATAGAAGGCCTCGTCACGATACAAACCCGGCGGCAACATGCCAACTTGATGAAATCGCAAATACGCACCGCCCGCTAAAATGACTACGAGAATAATGATGTACCGAATCGAGCGATCAGGTTGGCTCGGACGCGTTATCGGACTCACGCAGGGTCACTCGCTTGTGAACCAGCGCGAAACAGCACCAGACTGGCGGTATGACCGTGTAAGAAATTCCGTCCACCGATCGGGCCAAGTTCGCCACCGCAGAAAAAGCCTGCCAATTGCAAGGGGTGAGGTTGGCCCAGAGCATGCTGGATGATCGAGATGTCGCCATTGGCATGGTCATATAAGCGCGTGCCACGGCCATTGCATGAGAAGAGCAGCGCACCAGCGGGTGGGTCATACAGCGCTTGCGGCGCGAGCATCATGTCAAGGTCTTCTTGGGCCGTATCAGCATCGCGCAAATGAAATTGCACCATCGCACCGTCTTGCAACTGGTCGCCTACTACAATCGCGCCGGTCGTGGAATCACTATCCAGCACGCCGCGAATGAGAAAATCGCCGCGGCCGAGCATCTCGTTGCCTGGCTCACCCGATAGTGTGCGGATGGCGTGGCCGATATACAGGCCATTGCGCAACAACGCTTGGTCCTGGCGCGGCAACTCGGACAACATGGCTTGAATCAATTTGACCGGCGCGCCACCATTTAGGCCAAAAATCATGTTCTCGCTAGCACGGGTAATCTTGTAGGGTTGGCCGATAGGGCGGCAGCCTTGCGATACGATCACATCGACGTCGATGTTGCCCGAAATCGCCAGGCCTACCATCCCAAAGTGTTGTACGCCGTTATTCATCAGCAAGGCGCTCGCCCCGGCAAAATTGGCCCCACTGGCTAGGCCACCTACGACGGGCACACCCGGATAATTATTGTTGAAGGCCTCAAGAATCGGCTCAAGCGGGGTTGAAAATGGATCGGCCAAAACGATAAACAGCTTGGGAGGCGCAGCTGGGTTTGGTGCGCCCACCCACTCACAAAAGGCCACATCGTTCGATAAAATAGGTGCCCAATCTTCCATCGACATACTATTTCGACCAAATGGTTCCAGGGTTGCGCCTGGCAAATGGGCTGCGATCAGGCTGATGGCGGGTTGGTCTTCAATCTCTTGCTCGCTGGTGATGACGCCCTCGGCTGAACAACCCAATAACACCCCCGGTTGCAATTCCGCTTGCAATTGCGCCACAATAGCTGGGGTCTCTAGTGACAATGAGGCTGACACAAACGCGATGAGCAAATCAACAGGATCATCAATAAGGGTGCTACGCACCTGTTGGACCAGCGCATGCGTGGCCCCGGTCATATCACGCAGCACACCATCATGATCGGTTTTACCCTTGCGGTCAGTGACCACGGCAGCGGCAAACTTTATTTTGCGGTTGATGTTGGTTGATTCGGTCATGGATATTAATGCTGGCATCAGCTACTGATAGGATTCTATAACCCTTCGTCACTCAGTCAAAAGCATGATACACGTTACTTTGCTTTCCAAAGCTCTCAGCGTGGGTGCATATTTGCGTAAATGCGAGTTGATCGCGGCCCACGCAGATATCGCCCTAACCGTATTGGTGCCACCTAGTTGGGGCAATGCCAAGCCAGAAAAGCTACTTCCCCAAGGATATGCCCTGCGCGTGATTCCGATCCGGTTGAATGGTAATTTTCACCTGCACCATTACCCTACGCTAAGAGCCGAGTTAGCGCGGTCAAAGCCTAATGTGTTGCATATTGATGAAGAACCGTATAACCTTGCAACGTTTCTTGCGTTTCGTGCATTTCACGCATCGTTAGGCAATCTAACCCCACCGAAGTGCCTTTTTTTCTCCTGGCAGAACTTGGTACGGCATTACCCATTTCCATTTAAGTGGATGGAGCAGTTTGTGCTGAAGCATGCGGCTGGGGCCGTTGTCGGCAACCGCGAGGCACAACAGGTGTGGCGTGGCAAGGGCTTCGCTGGACCCATCCAGGTCATCCCGCAGTTTGGAGTGGATGAACAGTACTTTATCCCAGCGCCAAAAACCAACGATAACGCTCCTTTTACCATCGGCTACGCTGGCCGCCTGGTTAGCGAAAAGCGGGTTGACTTACTCATCCAAGCCTTGCCCGCCTTACCTGCGGCGCACCTGCTGATCGTTGGAAGCGGTCCAGAGGAGGCCCGACTTCGTACACAGGCGAGTGTGCTGGGGGTGGCGGAGCGGGTGGAGTTCCGTGCACATGTCTCCTCGATGGATATGCCCACGATCTATCGGTCGATGCATGTACTGGTACTGCCTAGTGAGACTCGCCCCAACTGGAAAGAGCAGTTTGGGCGAGTGCTGATCGAAGCGATGGCGTGTGGGGTGCCGGTAATCGGATCGAACAGCGGCGAGATCCCACAGGTCATCGGCGATGCTGGATTGATCTTCCCAGAGGGAAATGGCGCGCGTTTGACGGATACGCTAATGCTATTGCAGCGCGACCCAGCGCGCTACAAGGACCTTGCCCAACGCGGACGTGCCCGTGTGTTGCAGCAGTTTACGATGCAGCGAGTGGCCGATGCGACGGTCGATTTTTATCGAAAGTTGTCACCCCAAGATCACGACTTCTTGAGATGACAGACCAAGTTTGTGCTGCACACATTCGCGTCAGCAATCATGATTGCGAGAGGACAGTTTTTTCAAAGTTTCACGATCTTATGGTGGGCGGCTTTGATTACAGCTTGGGTGCGGTCGTTGGCGTGTAACTTAGACAAAATGCTACTGACATAGTTACGCACAGTGCCTTCGGTTAAAAAAAGCTGCGCAGCGATGTCACGATTGTTTAGGCCCTGGCTCATCAAAGTCAAGATTTCGGCTTCACGCTCGGTCAGCTTTTCGATCAGGCTTCCTTCTGAAGATAATTCTTGCGGGGCAGATATAGATTGAATAGATTGAGGGGGTGTGGTCGTTTCAGGCACGCTCATGCGGCGGAATTCATCCATCACTTTACCGGCGATGGCCGGGTCAAGCAACGATTCGCCCTCGTGCACACGCCGGATACCGGCGACCAAGTCGTCCGCCGGAGTGTCCTTAAGCAGATACCCTTTGGCCCCGGCCCGAATGCCATCAAACACCCAGCCATCCACATCATAGGTGGTCAGAATGATCACCCGCGCGCCTGGCACGCTGTCACGAATTTGGCGGGTGGCCTGAATGCCGCTCAGTTGCGGCATCTTGATATCCATCAAGACAATATCGGGCGTTAGGGCTTGGGCTTGTTGAACGGCAATTATCCCGTTTTCAGCCTGTCCCACGACGGTCATGTCAGGCTCCTGATTCACAATCAGGGTTAACCCATTGCGAATAATTTCTTGATCATCAACCAGCAGCACGCGTATTTTTCCCATTTTCAATCTTGCGCCTCGCGCTATCAGCTTTCAACTTATATCTGAAGTGTCACAGTTGTGCCTTTGCCTGGGGCGCTGTCCACACGGAGGTGCGCGCCAATTAAATCGGCCCGTTCACGCATGCCCTTTAGGCCAAAACGCTCGTCCTCTAGCACAGCTTGGGCAAAACCAACCCCATTATCAGCCACACTCAGTGCAATATGATTGCCCTGACCATTGGATCGCAACGCCAATCGCAACTGTACTTGGCTGGCTTGGGCATGTCGCTCGATATTGTTCAACGCTTCTTGGGCAATACGGTAAATGGTGTTGGCGACTTCGGGGCTGAGCTGATCGGGTTCACCTTGGAGTTGTGTATTTACCGGCACCGCGGTGCGTTCAGTAAATGCCTCGGTCAGCTTTTGCAGTGCACCGTTGAGACCAAAGTCGGCCACCTGATTGGCGCGCAAATCGCTTATCGCGTGGCGGGTGCTGTTCAAGCCTTCCTTGACCAAGGTTCGGGCCTTGTTCAGTTCGCGCTTGGCATCGGGTTGATCACCTGCCATGACCGCGCCAACTGCATTGAGTTGCACAGACAACGCTGCCAACGTGTGGGCCACTGTGTCGTGCAGATCACGTGAAAGGCGCATGCGCTCTTGGCTTCCGGCCAGCAACTCGCGCACATAGGCTTGCTCGGCCAAGCGCACGTTGGCTTGCTCGAGCTGCATATGTTGCTCACGTTGTTCGTCTGCCAGTGAGCCTACAAAGAAACATACCACCGCCATGACGATCATATAGGCAGCCGCATTGGGCAACTGACCACGCCAGGTGAACACATTGAGATTGAGGATGTTATCTAGGCTGACCAAAATGGCCAATCCCATAATGCCCAAAAATATGGCGATGCCTGCCCAATGAAAGGCCCGACGTCGACCATCCAACCATGCCCCCAAAACAGTGGGAACAAGACTCAATAAAAAAGTGGGACCTAAATTGGCAAACCCATTATCCGCCCGGATACGGATCATCATTTCTGGCGGCAGTCCATTGCGACTGGCTGCGATCAATAAAGTGCCAGACGAGGTCACAAATTCCACCGTATGAGAGAGCAGCGCCAAAAAGAGCAGCGCCCGCACGGTGGCTGGGTTAATCCTACCGCGTCGCTCCAGCCAAAAGCTAAGTAACAACACCAGCAAGGCAGGCAAAACCGCAATGGCTATCATCAACCCAATCACCGTCTGGGCATTCACCGCAAACGAGATCAGCCCCAGCGTCGGAGGAATGATTCGGAGTAACAAACTGATTCGCAGCAGCCGTAGAAGAACTTTCACAAAGAGAATTTTATCTGGAATAATCTACCCGAACGGCGTGGGGAGCATTTTTTCTATAGACAGGTAAGTTGTGCAGCCGTATATCGTCAATCGAAATCACTGCCCATTCGCTTAAATTTTAATGGAGAGAAATCATGTTTCTATTTGGAAGGCAGCTTAAACGCAAGCATTTTGCCGAAATCCCCACCTATATCAATAGCCTCATCAGATGCTTTGTCATCTTTGTTGACCCGCTGTGGGTGATTCGCAGCTATCTGACTCAGGTGCCGCCACAACCGCACCAGAAGGTTATTGCACTCAGAAACGGTAAGCAAATATTCATGTCCGCCCAAATTCACGATGTTGTCACCGCGTTTATGATCTTCGCGCGACGAGAATATGGTGAAATTAACCCGGGACAAACGGTGGTCGATATCGGCGGCAATACCGGCATCTTTTCACTCTATGCGGCGGTGTCTGGTGCATCCAAAATCGCTGTTTATGAGCCAAGCAGCGAAGCATGTGTCACCATTCGTCGCAACATCGCAGAAAATGGATTTGACCGCATCACGTCGCTTCATCAGCGTTGCATTGACAGCGAATCGCATCATCAAGTGCGCTTCCCGACCACGAGCAGCATCTTCAACAAACCCCTCACCGGCGATCAGGCCGCAGACAGTCAACCCAACGAACTGGTCGAAACAATCTCGCTCCACGACATTCTGCAAGATTTTCCGAACGGTCTTGATATGCTCAAGATCGATTGTGAAGGTTGCGAGTACACGATGCTGCTGGATGCCGATCCATCCCTATTGCGCAGGATCAATGCGATTCGCCTGGAATATCACGACGACAAAGTTGACGCTATGATTGCCCGCCTCGCTCAAGCAGGTCTCAAGATGACTTATCATCGAGAGGACTTTCTAGGCGCGGGCATGCTGTTTTTTGAAAGGAAGTAAGGTATGACAATCGATTTTGTATGTGCAAGCACTGCCTGCGTTGATCGGGTTGCTCTTGGTGCTTATGGCCAGATGAGTGTGGCGAAAATATGACAAGCTTTAAGACAGCACTTCCGACAACGAGCCGGACAAAGTGGCTTTTGATTGCGCTGCTGATCGGCGCATTAATCGGTTGTTCACCCAATGTGATTTCCGATACAGAAGGACGCCGTGGCATGGCCCGCGATGCCATCTTCTCGTTGGAACCGCGCCAAAACGGGGCCTATGTTATGTGGTTGCGCCACGACAGTGAAGGTGTCTACTGCATCAACGAACAAGCCATGTATGACAAAGCCCAGCAGATCATGACCAAGGGCACGGGTTGGGCCATTGTCGAGTATCACACCTTGCGCCTCACCGAACTCTCCTGCAAAAATGTCGAGAGCACGGACAAGAATGCCTCGCATCACACCATCTATGTGGTGAACACAATCACCGAGACCGAAAATCAACAGTAACCCCGAAATAGCGTCTGGCTTGACACTTCGCCCTATCCTGCCAATACTTCCTAAAGTCTTGACCCAGCCATGAACGCCTCCTACTCTTCCACGCCTTTGCCTGCCGGAACCATGATTGGCCCGTATGCCATCATTGAGTTGATTGCGCGCGGCGGGATGAGTGTGGTCTATCGTGCGCGCCATAGCACACTTCAGGATGAGGTCGCGCTCAAGATATTGCAGCCAAATGCGATAGACGACGAGCTGGCCGCCCGTTTTCTGCGCGAGGGCCAGGCCATGGCTCGCCTACGCCACCCCAACATCGTGCAGGTCTTTAACGCTGACACGTTCAACGGCCTGCAGTACCTGGCGATGGAATATGCCCCCAACGGCACGCTCAAGCGGCTGCTGGCCTACGCCAAACAGTTACCGGTGGAGCAAGCGCTGCTGATTGCGCAGCAGATGGCCGAGGCACTGGACTACGCCCATACCCGTGGGGTGATTCACCGCGATATCAAACCCAGCAACATTTTGTGCGTAGACGAACAACGCTTTGTGCTAGCCGATTTTGGCATCGCCGATGATCAGACTGGCAACAAGATCACCCGCACCCGCTCGACCATGGGCACGCTGGAATACATGGCGCCGGAGCAAGCCCAGGGCCAAGTCGCGGATGGCCGCAGCGATGTGTATTCGCTGGGTATCGTGCTGTATGAGATGTTGGTTGGCAAGCCACCGTTTGAGGCCGAGACAATGGTCGGGCTGATTCACAAACACGCCAAAGAAACGCCCGCCACCATTCACCGTATACGCCCAGAAGTGCCCGCCGCAGTGAGTGCATTGGTCGGCAAAGCGATTGCCAAAACTCCCAAAGATCGCTTTCAGACCGCAGGGGAAATGGCGACCGCAATCAGCGCCCAAATGGGTCTGCACAAAAAACCGAGTCTGACAGGCAGGCCTTGGCTGACCATTGCGGGGGTAGCGCTACTGATACTTGTGGGCGCGTTGGTGTGGGCCATCTTAACGCTGGGCAGGCCTCCACTGCAGCCTGGGCCAGAGGGATCAACCCCTACCGCAGACGCAATTAGCCTGCGGCTTACGCCAAAGATCGACGCCACATCCACCTTATCCACCTTGCTGGACAGCATCCCCACATCCATCCCATCATCGCCGACACCTCCGACACGGCCGTCTCCAATAGCCACCCCAACGCCAGCCGCATCCCCCATCCCTACCTATACCCCGACACCAATAGCCTCACTCGAAGGGATGGTCAAAATTAACGCGGGCAGCTACAACTTGGGCAGCACCGAGACGGATGATTTTCATGTGCCATTAACGAAAGTAAGCCTCGCAACGTATTGGATCGACATCTACGAAATCACCAATACCCAATACGAAGCCTTCCTCAAAAATAATGCGTCCCGCCCAACACCCATGACTTGGCCGGGACGCCCCAAACACCCAGTGCGCGGTGTAAGTTGGGACGACGCATCGGCCTATTGCAAGTCACTCAACAAGCGTTTGCCCAGCGAGGCCGAATGGGAAGTGGCTGCCCGTGGATCTACCGATACAAGCAGTGCCGCGCTGCCGATCTACCCCTGGGGCGACGACCCGATGGCAGATGGGCAAGCCAATAATTTGCCACGCGATGACACCTATGAGGTCGGCAGTTTTGCCTTTAACCGCAGCAAGTTAGGCGTATTTGATCTGGATGGCAACGTGCTGGAATGGGTTGATACGCCATACGCGCCCATCCCCGCAGGGCCACAAAATAAGATTTTGCGGGGCGGGCGTTATGGCTTCTTGCAGGACATGGCGTATCGGCATTTTGCTGAATCGATCGACAAGACCTATGGCCCGTATGCCGGTTTTCGCTGCGCCGTGTCCGATCGCAAATAGTCAAACTGAAAAGGACGCGGATGCTCAGGATTACACGATAAGCAGGATGATCTGATCCTAGCAATCCTGCCATCCGGTAAATCCGCGTCCGATTGTTTCTGAGCAGAACCCGTGTCCGTTTTTGTCGTAGTAAGGAGATTTGGATGAATAATCAAAAACACAGTCAAGTCACTCTGTTGATGAAGTGCCTGTCAGCGCTGACAGTCCTGTTCACGGGGTGTGCCGCTCCGCCGCCCAGCCGGGTGCAGCCGCAAGCGCAAGCAAACCCAACCGCCCCGGTAGCCAACAAGCCGGTGGCTGCATCCAATACGGCTGGGGTGCTGTATCAAGACAACTTCGTCGACGCCAACACCGGCTGGCCCAAGCTGGCGTTCGACAACTATTTCATCGGTTATCACGAACCAAATCACTATCATGTCGAGGTGCACGCCCCCAACGACAAAGCCATCGTCACTGTGCCCAAACTAAAGTTTGATGATTTCACTCTGGCAGTCAAAGTCCTGGTCGAGCCAAACAATACCGCTCAGACCGGCGACTTTCGCTATGGCATGGTCTTCCGGAGATCAGGTAGCAATTACTACGCCTTTGCCGTCTCGCCGCGCAACAAAACCTGGTATCTGCTCAAGAGTTCGCCTACTGCGCTCACCGAACTCAAGACCGGTCAAAGCAATTTGATCCAAGGCCTGAAAACCGACGATATCTTGCGAGTGGATGCGCGTGGGGCCAGCCTCTCCTTGTGGATCAACGATCAGGCGATCGGCGACGCAGAGGATGCCAGCTACACCACCGGCGAAGCCGGGCTCTTTGTCGAGACCTTCGATAGCCCACGTATTCACATTCACTTCGGCAACATTACTATCACCAAACCGGGTATCTCGGCATTTGCCGCAGCCATCCTATATCAAGACAACTTCACCGATCTCAACACGGGTTGGCCCAAGCTGGCCTTTGACAACTACTTCATTGGATACCACGAGCCAAATCATTATCACGTCGAGGTACATGCGCCCAATGACAAAGCCATCGTCACTGTGCCCAAGCAGCGTTTTGATGATTTCACCGCCAACATAAAGATACTGGTCGAGCCCAACAACACCGCCAAAACTGGAGACTTTCGTTACGGGGTGATTTTTCGTCGTTCGGGCAACAACTACTATGCCTTTGCCATCTCGCCGCGCAGTAAGACCTGGTATTTACTCAAGAGTTCACCCAATGCGCTGACCGAGCTAAAGCACGGCAGCAACGACACCATCCAGGGGCTCAAGACAGATGACATCCTGCAGGTCCAAGCGCAAGGCCCCAATATCTCGCTTAGCATCAACGATCAATCGGTCGGTCAGATCAGCGATTCAAGCTATATCACTGGCGAAGTAGGCTTCATCGTTGAGACATATGACAGTGCGCGCGCCCATATTCACTTTGGCAACATCACGGTAAGCCCGTGATTACACGCGCTTATGAGCGCGTCCGCCGACATGCAGCCACTGCACCGCGCCATTAGTATCGCGCAGCACTTCCACCCGGCTGCCTTGCAAACCTCCGTCCAGAACAGTGGCGCGGTCGGCAGATTCAAATGCCAGCATGCCAGCTGCCAAAGCCGGGCCAGTCGGCGGTGTATCGGGGTTGGGAAATCCACCCTTGGGGATGGACTGAATCGTGAGCTGGCCGCCTTTCTTGCGCACCTTGAGTAAATCGAGCGGGGCGTCGTAGTCGCCCACCAATGCCGGAAGTTCCTTCGCCGCCAACGCAATTGTCTCTAGCTCGGGGATCTCCAGTCCCAGAAATTGCTGCAAGGCGACGCTGCTCAATTCATCATATAACTCGCTGCCACGATCCGAGTTGGTGAGCGTAATCAGCGCCAGGCTTGCATCTGGAACCATCCGCAAATCTGCCGTAAATCCGCGGGTGGCGCCGCCGTGCCGCACGACGACCATATCACCCACATTCCGAATCGCCCAAGTCAAACCCCAGTGGTCCGCCGATGAATATGCCTTTACCTGCGCAGTGTGCATCTGTTGCAAGCTACTCTTGCGCAACACCCGCTTGCCGTTGGCCTTACCGTCACCCAGATGAAACTCGGCATAGGTGAGCATGTCGTTGATCGTCGACAGTACCCCACCTGCTGGATGTGATGAGCGCCCCAGCGCCCATGGGCTGGCGACCATCACCGGCGACACCGATGGGATAGTGACATCATGCGGGCTGATATGCCCCGCCGCAAACCGCCGCAGCAGCACGTCCCACGGGAAGAACATTGAGCTGTTCATCTGCAATGGGTCAAACACCAGCGCTTTGATCGCTTGTTCATATGGTTGCCCGGTAATCACTTCAATCACTCGGCCCGCAATGTTAAAGCCAGCATTGTTATACGAGAATAGTTCACCCAATGGTGTCATCTGCGGCAACTCGGCAATCAGGTCTAACATGCGAGCCAAAGCATCGTCGGCCCAGCCGATGTCGTTAAAGTAATCTCCCAGCCAGCCACCGGTATGGGTGAACAAATGGCGCATCGTTACGTTTGCAGCCGCATCCTTGTCCTTGAGCTTGAAGTTGGGCAAATAAGTCCGAATGGGCGCGTCCAAATCCAACTTGCCCTGCTCCACCAAACGCATAGCCGCTGTGCCCAGCACCGTTTTGCTGATGGAGCCGACTTGGAACAACGTGTCGGTAGTCACAGGCAACGGGTTGGTCAAGCTCGTCACACCAAATGCAGCTGCTTCGCGCTTGCCTCCAAACAACACCCCAAACGCCATCCCCGGCACACGATAGCGCGTCATCATGTCCGGAATCCGATCACAAAGTCTTGAAAATTGATTGGCCATCTTGTTTTAATACTCACTCAGGCTTGGTCATGCCTGTTAACTTCTCAACCAGTAACAGCATGGCAGAATCATCCAAATCGCGCAAGCCAGTCGCATGGGCCATCTTAAATAGCTGATTGGCGGCGCTGCCCAACACCAACGGATGTTTCAGATCATCTGCGGCGTCCATCACGTAGCCCAGATCTTTGATCAAGATGTGAAAGGCGCTCTTGACAGTCGTGAAGGCATGATCGACCATGCGTGGGCCGCGATTGCCCAGAATCCAACTACCCCCCGCACTGTTCAGTAGAATGTCAAACACCATGTGCTGATCGAGGCCCAACTTGGCCGCGAAGTTCAATCCCTCTGCCGCCGACAGCAAATGCACACACACCATGAGTTGATTGATCATCTTGACTGCCTGACCATCGCCGATATTCTGACCGACGTGATATAGCCGTTTGCCCATGACTTCCAGCAGCGGCTTGCAGCGATCAAACACTGCTTGCGATACGCCCACCATAATGCTTAACTCGGCGGCAATCGCGCCCATTTCGCCTCCGCTCACGGGCGCATCCACATAATCGATGCCCATTTCCGTCAGTTCCCGCGCTACCTCAATGACCGTGGCACGACTCATCGTGCTCATCCCAATCACCGTTGCACCCGGCTTAAGCGATTGGGCAGCCAAGCCCGGGTCGAACAGCACCGACTTAAACTGCACATCATTCACCACCATCGTAATGAAGATATCGCTGCCCGCCGCAACCTCAGCCACCGTCTTGGCGGTCTGCGCCCCGGCCTGTTCCAACAGGCTCACCACCGCCGGGTTGAGATCAAACACCGTCACGGCATAGCCCGCTTTCACCAGGTTCAACGCCATCGGTCGGCCCATCACCCCCAGCCCGACAAAACCTACTTTGAGTTCAGTTGACATGAGGGCAGTTTAACGCGAAGGACGAGAGGCGAAAGGCGAAGGGCGTGAGGCGTAGAGCGACAGGACTCATAACGCCCTACGCTCCTCGCCCTTCGCCCTTCGCGTTAAACTTACGCCCATGTCCACAACAACCCAAACCAACCGTGATGAGCTGCGCAAGCAACTGGCCGAGCCATACTCACTCCCACAAACTGCCATCAGCTTCTTTCGTCAGAACGGCTACGTCAAGCTCAAACAAGTGCTATCGCCAGAAATAATCGACTTCTACGGCAGCGCCACATCCAACATGGTGCAGCAACTCAGCAGCCAGGCCAAACCCATAAGTGAACGCGACACTTACGGACGCGCCTTCTTGCAGATCATGAACATATGGGAGCAAGACGCTACCGTGCGCGAGTTTGCCTTCAGTGCCCGTCTAGCCCGCATTGCCGCTGAGCTTATGGGCGTGCAGGGTGTGCGCATGTATCACGATCAGGCGCTTTATAAGGAGCCGGGCGGTGGGTTCACCCCCTGGCATGCCGATCAGTTCTATTGGCCGCTGAGCAACAGCAACACCTGCACCGTGTGGATTCCGCTACAAGAAACCCCACTGGAACTTGGTCCACTGGCCTTCAGCGTCGGCAGCCAGGTGTTTGACAAGGGCCGCGACTTGGGAATCAGCGACGAGAGCGAGAAGCAAATCGGCTTCAACTTGAAAGACTTCCCTATCGATGAAAGCCCATTTGCGCTGGGCGAAGTGAGTTTCCACTCCGGCTGGACTTTCCACCGTGCCTCACCCAACACCTCCGATCGTGCCCGCGCAGTCATGACGGTGATCTACATGGAAGATGGCATGAAATTAATTGAACCCCAGCACCAGAACCACCGCAACGATTGGGCGAGCTGGCTGCCCGGCGCCGCTATTGGCGAAGTGATTGACACCCCCAAAAACCCAGTGCTTTACCACCAGTCTTAGTTCACAGCGCAGTATCTAACGCAAAGACGCCAAGCCGCAGAGTCGCAAAGAAAAGACTTCATATCCTTTGCGACTCTGAGTCTCTGCGCCTCTGCGTTAAAAATCCCCTTCTACGGCGCTAGATACGCCCCTGAGATCACCTGCTGCACAATCCCCGGCCCCTGCCAAGCCACCGCAAAGTTATCGCCACCAGTGCTTTCTTTGTGCAGCGCCTCAATGTAATACGGTGTATTGGCCTGCAGTGTCAACGTCACTGACTTCTGAGCAGCATATTTGCCCGACTGAAATTAGTCACAACGCCTATCCTGTCGCTATAATCCTGCAAGACTTCAACGATGTGCGACAAATTACAGCGATTCTCAACGACACCCGCCCTCATTAGCCGTATCTTAATAGCAACTGGCGCTGTGTTATGGCTCGCAAGTTGCAACGACGCGCCTAGCGGGCAAATCGGCGTTACGCGGGTGCCAGCCATTCGCAGCACCCTCAGCTCACCTACCGACACGCCCGACCCCAATGCACTCCAAGTAGGTGTCACCATCAACGCGCCGACCGCGACGCCATTACCCACACCCACCAGCACACCGATATCGTTTGGTCTGGCTGCCCGCGTCAACGATGCCCCCATCACCCTCGAACAATACGAAGCCGAACTAAAACGCTATGTGGCCGGCCAACCCAATCCTCCCGCTTTCGATAGTCCAGAAGGCCAAACCTTGGCCAGCCAGCTTAAAGATACGGTCATTGATGCGCTCATCGAACAAACCATCATCGATCAGGAAGCCGTTCACCGTAACATTGAGGTCAGCGATACCGACATCAACATCGAACTAAAAACCGTCAAAGAGAAAGCGGGTGGCGAAACGCGTTATCAAGCCTGGCTGTTGGCCAACCAACAAACCGACTTAGACACACGCCAACAAGTGCGCCAAGAGCTAATCACCAGTGTGCTGATCAAAAAAGTGCTGGCCGACCTGCCCCAAAAAGCCGAATACATCCATGCTTACCACATCGTAGTCGCCAGCCAGTTCGAGGCAGAAGACATACTCCGCGAGTTGCAAAATGGTGCGCAGTTTGAGGCGCTGGCGCAGAGCAAGAGTATCGACGACAGCACCCGTGCCGACGGAGGCGATCTTGACTGGTTCACCCGTGGTGCCGGCGCCGTGCTGTGGACCGAGGTCGAAGACGCTGCTTTTGCCTTGCAACCCGGTGAAACCAGCCCTATCGTCAAAAGTCCCATCGGCTATCACATCATCCGCGTCACCGAGCGCGCCATCCGCGACCTCACCGACACCGACCGCACCTACGTCCAGCATGAAGCCCTGCGCAACTGGATTAATCAACTCAAGTCCAACGCCAAAATCGAAAAATACGTATAAGAGGCTAATGAATTTGAAATTTGAGCCTCAACCTCCGAACTTTCTAAACCTTCTGAACCTCCTGAACCTCCTGAACCTCCTGAACTTTCTGAACCTTCTGAACCTTCTGAACCTTCTGAACCTCCTGAACCTCCTGAACTTTCTGAACCTCCTATGATCCTCCCCCCACTAAAATTCAAACCCGCGCTCAAAGACAAAGTCTGGGGCGGCCACCGGCTAGAACCGATGGTCGGTGCTCCCCAAACCCACCGCAACATTGGCGAAGCCTGGCTCATCTGGGAAGGCCTCGTCGTAGAAGACGGGCCGCTGCAGGGCAAAAGCATCGCTCAACTCACCCGCGAGATGCCTGCCGCCCTACTCGGCACCCAATCGGCCGGCCACACCCACTTCCCGCTCTTGATCAAGTTTCTTGATCCAAACGATTGGCTCTCGGTGCAAAACCACCCCAACGATGCTTACGCCGCCCAACATGAAGGCGTGCCCTACGGTAAATGCGAGGTCTGGTGGGTGCTGGATGCCACGCCAAATACCAGCATCATTCATGGCCTCAAACGCGCCGTCAGCGTGGCCGAACTCAAAGCCGCCATGCGCAACGGCCAGTTCCGCGATCTGGTCGACTATGTGCCAGCCCACACCGGCGATGTCTTCATGAACACCCATGGTATCGTGCATGCATTGGGCACTGGCGTGATGATCTACGAGTTACAGCAATCCTCCGACATCACCTATCGCCTCTATGATTGGGATCGCCAGCCCGCCCCCGGCGAGCCGGTGCGTGATCTGCACGTGGACAAGGGTGCTGAAGTCGCTGTGCGGGAGCCCCTCACTCAGCACAGGGTGCAGGTCGTCTTGCTAGCGGAAGCCTGGGGCACCCGCCGTATATTCTCAGCGTGTCGTTATTTTGTGGGCGAAGCGCTGCACATCGAACATCCGGCGCCGTTTGCAACCCATGGTCGCAGCTTTCACATCCTCACAGTCCTGTCGGGTTCGGCCACGGTAACTGCAGGCGAGCATGTCAACCGCATCAGTCAGGGTGAATCGATCTTGCTGCCCGCCAGTGTAGGGGCATATATGCTTACGCCCGATGGAGCCGCCGTCGACGTCATGTTGGCGTATGTGCCCGACCTGCACAAAGATGTGATCGAGCCGTTGCAAGCACGCCACATCCCCAATGACATCATCGTCCAACTGGGTGGCGAGCCGGCTTACTCCGACCTGCGCACGCTGATCTAGGTTTACCCAGATCACCGTTCAATTTTTCCGTCAGTCTTTCGGTTTCATGCAAATCACTGCGTAATCAGGCAATATTTGCTCTTTCGCAACCACTCAACTTTGAAACAATCCTCCAAAGGGATGACGTAGATTGCCTAGCACCCCAACACTCATGTACAAGCACAGTCGCAGGGTGGGATCGACGCAATGATTGACGTAATATCGTCACAGATATGCGCACCTCCTCCGGCTCGCAAGAGGCACTATGTTTTGGGGGTTGTGTCACATCAGGCAACCGAAGCGGCGACAATCGCACGCACATCCACACCGTGGCAACAAAATTGCTGCGTTTGGAGTGGGTCTGTTTGTGTCACTTTTAATGCTGTTGCCCAGCACTGCTTACGCAGCCAACACCTGCAAAACCAATACGTGCGTTATCGCCTGTCACAGAACTGATCGCACGTGTGGGCTGTTCCCCAAAAACCATTACGCCGCAGGCTATTCACCCGCCCAATACATTCCTCTCGGCTTCAAACGGGTGCGCCTCACCAAGTGCGACCGCATGGTGTGTCCGACCAATCGCTCCTGCGCCCGACCCGTGCCCGTTGGCAGCAAGGGCGAAGAGTAGTCACTAGCAGCCTGCCGGAGAAACCACTGAAAGCCAAATGGAACGCGGACGCTTTGCGCGCTTATTTTCGCGTATTTCTCTTTAAATGCCTGCTTCAAATCCGCGTTTATCCTGAAAATCCGCGTCCCATATTTCTCTCTCCGACGGGCCGCTAAGCCGCCACTACCCGAGTGCGCAACAGGCCAATCTGGTCTATTTCCGCTTCCATAACATCCCCTGGCTTCATATATTGGGGCGGGTTCTTCCCCAGACCGACTCCACTCGGTGTGCCCGTAGACACAATCGTGCCCGCTTCCAGCGTCAACCCCTGCGAGAGTGTTTCGATCAAGGTCGGAATATCAAAGATCAAATCACTGACAGACGAGTTCTGACGCATCTCACCGTTCAGACGCAGCCGCAAGCCTAACGCCGCTGGATCAGGGATCTCGTCACTGGTCACAATACACGGCCCAATCGGGCAAGACCGATCCAGACTCTTGCCCTTAAAAAATTGTTGATGGCGAAATTGCAAATCACGCGCCGAAATATCATTCACAATCGTGTAGCCAAAGACATGGCTCATTGCATCTGCCTTGCGAATATTCTTACCCGTACGCCCAATAATAAACGCCAGCTCCACTTCGTAATCCAGTTCACGGGTGACATTGCTGTCCAATGGGAAGTCATCATCATGCCCGCACACAGCCGTCGGCACTTTGCTGAAAAACACTGGAAACTCCGGCAGCTTGGGCGTGCGCCCACGTGCTAAATCTCCTTCAATCGCGTGCGCCACATAGTTCATCCCCACGCACATTACGTTCTGGCGCGGCCGGGGAATAGGCGAGAGCAGCTTGACTTGTGCCAGCGCCACACCGCCTTGCGCCGTCGCCACCGCAGCGCGCGCCTTCTCCAAACCCGGCGCACCCTGATCGATCAACGACAACATATCTGCCGCAACAGCGTCCAACAGAATCACTTGATCATTCTTAATTGCACCAAGATGCACGCCTGCAGCAGTCTGAAAAGTAACCAGTTTCATAATTAACCCAACTGTAGTAGAAAAACCACATCACAGCAACACGCATGCACGTTAAAATCTCTTTCGCCATGAAACGCCTCACAATTTTGCTATTTCTGCTGATCATCGCGATCATTTCGGCCATCGTGCTCGGTTTACCTCTCCCGCAGGCTATTCAAGATCTACTACCAAATGCCATCGTCAAACCTAATCCAGTTGACAAACCAGGCTATACGTTGCTCTTTCAAGAAGAATTTGAACAACCACAACTGGATCTGACCCGCTGGAATACCCAATACTGGTGGGGACGAGTCAATGGTCAGGAGCTACAGTACTACGAGGAAGATGCCTTCAGCATTAATGACGGCAAGTTAAATATCCAGGCGCGCCGCAACAAACTACACGACAAAAATTACACGTCTGGGGTGATTACCACCTTGAACACATTCAGCTTTCAATACGGCTATGTCGAGGTGTATGCCAAATTACCAAAAGGCCGCGGGCTGTGGCCAGCCTTCTGGTTGCTCTCGACCACTCGCAATGATCGCTCCGAAATTGATGTATTCGAGGTCATTGGTCACGATCCAAATACCGTTTATATGACCGCCCACTACATCAACGAAAACGGCGAAGCGCGATTTTCACAAGGTAAATACAAAGGCACAGATTATTCAGCCGGGTATCACATCTACGCCGTCGAATGGACCAAAGACAGTATCGTTTGGTACATCGATGGAGTCGAACGCCACCGCGAGAACAACAATATCCCGCATGAGCCAGTCTATTTGTTGGCCAACCTTGCGGTTGGGGGCAAATGGCCCGGCAACCCCGACAGCAAAACTGTCTTCCCCGCCAATTATCAAATCGACTACATCCGCGTTTATCAGCCTAACTAAATAAAACCAACAAGTCAAAACGGCTTTCATTCACCGCAAATTACTTAAATCCATCGTGGCCAAAATCAGCGCACCTTCCCCATTGGAATAAAACTTTTCGATCCGCTTAAATTCAGCCAAACCCAGCTTCTGATACAAGCGAATCGCAGCCACGTTGGACGCGCGCACGTGCAGCCACAATTGCGGATGCTCAGCCAGCACCGCCAACATCATCTGTGAGCCAATCCCAGCCTTACGTTGTTCCGTAGTCACACCCACCCCCCCAACATATGGCAACATCGTGTGCTCCAGCTCATTGGGATACAGGATCACATACCCCACTAAATTCTTATCGGGCGTGGTCGTGTCTTCTGCCACCCACAGTTCCGTTTTGGGCTTGCCGATCAGCCACCATAGCCCAAACAACAACCGTGCCCGGCCAAAACAGGCCATCTCCAACCGGCAAACTTCCGGCCGGTCGCCTTTCGATCCACGTCGAACGTGCAAGGATGTCAACGGCCTAGCCGGGGCAGATTGTGTCTGCTGCGTCTGAACCGGAGAAAGTTGAATCGTCATAGTGTTATTTGGTTGGCTGCTTGGAATCCACAACCGTTTTGCAATCAGTAATTCCACGTCCATGCGCGTCTTTGATCAATCGACACGGTGTCTTCTGTGTACCGATGATGCCGGCCCCTGCGCTACTTCGCATTGTCGCAGTTGGTTGGGGCGGGCCGGGTGTCACGGTCGCTGGGTAAGGTGTTGCCGATGGCAAGGCTGTTCCCACCCGTCTAGCCTTCTTTACAGGCGCAGTCGGCGTAGATTTCCCCGGCAGGTCGACCGCAATAATCGTCGCGATCTTCGTGGCCATCAGGGTTGCCTTTGGCCTTGATGTTGTAATCGATACTCCAGACATCTCCACCCACTCAGGTGTAGCCTGTGCTTCCTGCCCGCAAACAACCTGTGCCAGTGCAGCCACCGCATTCCCAGATCCATCATTGGCCCGGCATGTCTCTGCCCGCGCCACACCGAGCAGCGTGTCTCCATACTTTGGCCAAAGCACCCCTACCAACCCTATGGCGACGATAATGATTATGCCTGTAGTGATTTTTTTCTTCGTGTTCACGGTTGCAGTGATGAAAAAGACTCACAGGCCGCTAACGGCCTGTGAGGTCTGCATAAACGCTTTCAATCTGAAGGGTAAAGTTGCAAAGCTATATTGAGATTGAGATTGAGATTGAGATTGAGTTCGCTAGGGTGTCAGCGAGCTACCCGGTGCCGTGAGCGGACTACAAGTACCATTGGCCACACACGCTTCGCGCATGACGGTCTGCACTTCAACCACCGGCACCTTAATGCCAGCGCCGGACGGGCTCCAGTAGGTGCTGCCCTTAAAGACCCCGCCTTCGGTCGCCCCTTTCACGACCAGATAAGGGAACCCTGATGTCGTCAGCTTGTAGTATTTCAAGTCCATACCACACCAACCATTTACAGCAATGACCCCATCGCCGCAATCGTTGGAATCCTTCGTCTGCCACTTGTACTTCCACTTACCCGTGGCTACCTGCCCAGCCGCACAACCATTCGTGGCTGCAATCGCCGGGGACGGGTGCGTTCCATTCGGTGTAAAACACGGCGCAGTCGGTGGGTCTCTGACGATCGTATCCTTGACCGACACTTCCCAGTTCATCGCCCACTCGAACCCGCAGGCGGTCTCCAGTTGCACCTGATACGCTGGCAAGTTATATGAGCTTGCAATCGTCTTGGAGTTCGAATCAAACTCGCGTCCGCCCGTCGCCAGACCAGCGCTAGAAGTCTGGTAGGTAAACGTCGCAGTCACATTCTTCTGCACCAAATCCGAAGACTTGCTTGGGTTCCATATGCGCTCGCCGTTTGCACCTGTGTTGAATGTCCAAGTCGGCGTGATCGCCTTGTAACCAAACCACGGCTCACCGGCATCGAGACGGCGGGCACGCAGGCCGATCTTCATGTTGCGATACAAGCCTTCGTATATCGGCGAGCCATCCGTGTCTTGCAAACTTGGTGATGTGATATTCGACGGTGACGTAGGCGCAGTCCAGTTCCCCGTCTTGCTTGGGCCATATCGATATTGATCGTCCAGCATCAGTTTGAAATTGACTGGCACGTTGACCAGCGTGCGTGGATACGGATTGCGCATCACGGTGTTCTTCGCGCACACCGCGCTAGTCATCAACCTGATTTGGCCCCAATTCATCGCCCCCGGATCGTTGTGACACTTGAACGTAAAGTCTGTCTGCAAGATGCAGGGTGGATTGTCTGTGTTTCCGCAACCGCCCACCACACCGCAACCGTCATTCGGTGGCGTTGTCGGTGTCGGGCCGCCCGGTGTCGGCGTATTGGTCGGCATTCGGGTCGGCGTCGGCAATGGCGTATTCGTAATCGTGGGATAAGGCGTTTCCGTATCCGTTGGCAACGGCGTCGGTGTGCTTGTGGGCACAGACGTCGCTGTCGGCGCAGGCGTATTGGTTGGTGCCGATGTGTTTGTCGGAACGGGTGTGTTTGTCGGAATCGGTGTCGCCGTTGACGGAATCTGCGTCGCAGTAGGCACTGGCGTGCTCGACGGTACCGTCGTCGCCGTTGACGGCACACGAGTTGCTGTCGGCACCGGTGTGTCTGTCGGAATGGGTGTCGCCGTTGACAGCACACGAGTTGCTGTTGGCACTGGTGTGTCTGTCGGAATGGCGCATGTTACAGACGCTTTCGGTCGGCTGTTACCTGGATGACTAACACGCTGATCGATCTCGAAGCGTACCAATCCACTGTACGGGCCAAACGTGAACGTCTTGGTTTCGTTAGCAGCGAATTGGGCTGAACCCGACTGGATGAGATTGCCATCTAGATAGAGCCGCCACGCGACAGGCGCGGTCATCGCAGCACCACCGTTTGTGACAGTAAACGATGCTATTCCACCATTACTGCATGAAGTACCTCCTATCATTAGGCTCGACCCATCCCATCCTGGCACTGGTGTCGCAGTATTTGTCGGTGCAGGTGTATTCGTCTTCGTCGCCGTACTGGTCGGTGCAGGTGTGTTCGTCTTCGTCGGTGTGCTCGTCGTCGTCGGCGTGTTCGTCTTCGTTGGCGTGTTTGTCGGCGTATCCGTCTTCGTCGGCGTTGGCGTGTTTGTCGGCGTATCCGTCTTCGTCGGCGTCGGCGTGTTTGTCGGCGTATCTGTCTTCGTCGGCGTTGGCGTGTTGGTCGATGTATTCGTCGCTGTTGGCGTCGGCGTATTCGTCGCCGTATTTGTCGGCGTTGGCGTGTTTGTGTTGGTTGGTGTACGAGTTGGTGTACTGGTCTTTGTTGGCGTTTGCGTTGGTGTTGCCGTACTGGTTGGCGTGCTCGTGGACGTGGCCGTCGGCGGCATCGGTGTTGCAGTCGCAGCGCCACCGTTCACACATGTCACCCACACAAGCTCGCCTGTGACTTCGTCAAGAACCCAACCCGGTGTACATGTTTGCGCAGCCGCAAATTGCGGTTGCACTATCCCGACGATACTCGTGCTAAGGCTCAGCCCAACAGCAAGAATTGTGGATAGAATGAATCTTTTAATGAAATGTTTTGATGCCATGGTTTCCCCTTGTCTAAACGTATCAGTGCAATCGAACAATCCCCAGCACTTTTTCGATCTTCCAGCGATTGCCAGTCACATCGAAACGTATCGCAAGATTTAGTGTCGAATCCTGCTGCTTGAAATCGCTCTTGGTCAGTTGCCTTGTCGCAATATCATAAATATCGTTAACCCAGTTCTTTGTGGTCACCGCAACCTGCGCCGTTAATCCATCCTGCGCAAAGCTCTTGACCTCTACAGAGACATCTCCGCTCTTGTTCATGCCGTACTGCGTCCGCTTGGCTTCATATGCAGCCATCAACTGCAACCCATCACCGATGTAATAGGTCGTCAAAATTTGATCGCGCTGTTGCATATATTTACCGAGCGGACGATTTCGGGCCAATTCGTAATAAGCCTTAATGTCGGATGAGGCTTTCGAGACGACTTCGGCAGGTGCCGTCCACGAACCATCAGCCTGTTGAGTCATCTTATCTGCCCAAGCAACCTTGTAGACCAGTGCAACTACTGCAGTCGGTGCGGCTGACTGAGCAGGCGCAGCTGTCGGTGCTGCTTCTACAATCGGCACGGTCGTCGCAATCGGCACTGCAGCAGGTTGTGTTTGGGCAGACGGGGCTGCTGAATCGGTGGTTACAGCCACATTTGCAGCAGCGACTGCTGCCGGTGCACTGGTATTCTGGCCCAAACGTTGGTCCAAGGTCTGAACACCATTGTTATCGGTCAGCTTCCGAATGGTCACAATCAATGCCCCAATCAAAGCCAATCCAACCAGAAAAACGCAAAACCACGCCAACGGCGTAAGCCGACTCATTACGGGCCGGGGTTTTGATTCTGTAAATGTGGGTTTGTATTTATTCTGTGCAGCCATAACTCTTAAAAAACTCCTTAAAGCATTCAGGGGGTGTGCCATTCAAGTCACACTTCAAACTAAGGTACTGTTCAACAACTGCTACGAAAACCCCAAATGTTTTGACCCAGTTCATCTATCCAGACAAACTGCGTCAAAACCCCAGAGGATTTGCAACAATTGATTAGGCTATTGCCCTTCAGCACCTGCACCAAAGGCCGACTCCGCATATCCTTCTACTTGAATCTCAATCTCGTTGATTCCAAACAAATAGCCCAGAAATGGGGTTCTGGCCTTCACACTTCCTTCAACCTTGATCAGGTCGCGCGGCCCAACCGAAACCACTTTCGGTGAACCCGCATCCAGATCAATATGAGGCGCACCGTGACTCGGGGCGATAACATTGATGTAATCTTCAGCACTTGTACGTGCGCCATCTTCATTCAGACGCACTTCCTGGTTCTGTACGAACACTGAACTATCGACAGCCTTTGCAGCATAGTTTGCAGCCATTTGCGCCACTGAACGAGCCGCAGATGCTGTATACGCCACCGACCCAAAGTCATAGATCAACGCAAAAAACAGAAACAATATGAAGATGTAATAAATTGCCTGAATAGTGACCGTGACGCCGCTTTCGGCCTGTCGACGCAATCGCTGAAGACGTTGTTTCATGAATCTCCTTTGCAACGATATTTGCTTTGATGCTCGTGCATTGTTCGCTTTGTTGTTTACATCAATGCCTAGAACAACGTTTGCTCATGTGCATTGATATAGAAAATTGATAGGCAATATGCATAGATCGCATTACGGCCCAGTAGTGTCCCACTTAGACTTGAAGCCTTCGATATTTAGTTCGACTGTAGCCTCAACCGGAACAACTCCACCCGGCACCATCGAAGCGAACCCTGGGATAGCGGAGACGTCGATGTTATAGGTCACAGTACAAATCAATGGTTTTGACCGTAGCCAATCTTTTGGCACGCTAATATCCACATCCGGTGCTGCTGATGCGCTGATATTGTTCGACAACAACGAGTTCAACGCGGCAGTCGTACCCTGATCGCGGCCAATCCTTTCGTCCAGTGTCACAATGGCAGCACGCGCACAAGCTGTTGCAGCAGTCCATACTGGAAGCTGCGAAGATCGCACCAATGTTGTCATTGCAATCACAATGATCATCATCAAGATCGGCAAAACAAAAACTGTAAACTCGAAACTGGTCTCCTCGCCCCGTTCCGCATTTTTCAGCAGAACACGGACGAGGGAGGCGATTTTTGCCCGCCTCCCAATTCGTCCGTTATTCATTACATCCGTCTCCATCGCACTTAGGAGCGCCAGGGAAGAAGCGTTCCAATCGCGATTCGATCTGCGAGTTCACCGCATAAGCCCATGGACTAAAGTCGCTGGACTCGAAGGTGCGATTGATATTAAAGTTAGAGTGAATGAAGCGATCCTCGGGCTGAACATCCACCCCATTCACCGCGCTTGACACCACGGACGAGTTCGTCCACTTGCCAAACAGAGTGCTCTGAGTAGTATCAGCGCCACTTTCGCTGCCGACTGCCGCCTGCTGTGAGCCGACCAAATTGGCATAGCCTGCTCCCACACGCCAGAATCCCACCAGGCCGAAGAATACGCCAACGATCAGCAATCCCATCAGAAACGGCGTATAGGTGATGAAGGCAAACTCTGCGCCCGCATCACCCTGTTCTGCACGTCGGATTAAATTTTTTAGCTTCGTCATTGTTGTGTAAGCACAAAGGCTGAGGCTTTCACTTCATCCTTTGCAATTCCTTCTTTCAAGAGTGTTGCTTCAGTTTTTTCGTCTCTCATTTGAAACTAAAAAGTCCAGTTTGGGTTACCAAGCTGGCTTAACAACATTATTGACGGTCACATCAGCTAAACCTGCCACTGCCGCAGCAATCGTTAAATGATTTGCGACTGAGTCGCCCAAGGCAACTCAGTCGCATCTTTCTGAGTCTGTAGTTGTCGCTTCAGTGAGGCTTCAGTGTGCTGCGTTGTTGAATGTGTTGCTTATGTGATGTCGCTACGATG
>JANMVQ010000536.1:0-10940 GCA_031392845.1 Chloroflexota bacterium | reverse complement strand
ACGCCGTTTGTTGCGCCACTGAACGAAGACGGCAACTATATGGATGGCTTTGGCCCATTCACCGGAAAGTATGGGCATGATGTGCCTGACTTGGTCGAGCAGTTGCTGCGTGCCAAAGGCAATATGTACCGCCGTGACAAGTATGTGCACCGATATGCGCACTGCTGGCGCTGTGGCACGCCTTTGTTGTACCGCATGGTGGACGAGTGGTACATCAGCATGGACACTCTGCGCCACGACATGATGCGGGTGAACGAGCAAATCAACTGGGTGCCGTCTTTTGGCAAAGAGCGCGAGACCGATTGGCTGCACAACATGCACGACTGGATGATCAGTAAGAAGCGCTATTGGGGTCTCGCTCTGCCAATTTGGGAATATGCCGATGGCAGCTTCGAGGTAATCGGCAGTTATGAAGAACTCAAGACGCGCGCAGTGGAAGGCTGGGAGACGTTTGAGGGACACACGCCGCACCGCCCGTGGATTGATCATGTCAAGATCAAACACCCAGTGACGGGACTGATCGGCACACGCGTGCCAGATGTGGGTAATCCGTGGCTGGATGCCGGTATCGTCGGCATCAGCACGATGCAGTTCAGCACCGACCCGGAGTATTGGCGTAAGTGGTTCCCCGGCAACTTTATGACCGAGAGCTTCCCCGGCCAATTTCGAAACTGGTTCTATGCCATGATCGCGATGTGCACAGTGATGGCTGACTCGCGCCCGGCGGATACGATCCTCGGCTTTGCCACCCTCATGGACGAGAAGGGTGAGCAAATGCACAAGAGCAAGGGCAACTCGATCGAGTTTAACGAGGCCGCCGACAAGGCCGGTGCCGATGTCATGCGCTGGTTGTATGCCCGCCAGAAATACGAGGACAACCTGAACTTTGGCTACAGCACGCTGGGTGAAGTTCGCCGGAGTGTGTTGATTCCATTGTGGAATGTCTACTCGTTTTTTGTGACGTATGCCAATGCGGATCAATGGGTTCCAAGTTCAGAAGCTTCTAAGGTTCAGAATGTTCGAACTTTAGAACCTTCTGAACCTTCTGAACTTTCTGAACCTTCACACACTTCCCAACTTTCGAGCCTCGACCGTTGGATTCTCGCCCGCCTGCAGGAGACTGTGAACACTACCGTCGACAATCTAGATGCCTATGAAATACGGCCAGTGGCGCTGGCGATTGAGAAGTTTATCGAGGACTTGAGTGCTTGGTATGTGCGGCGTAGTCGCGAGCGTTTTTGGCGTGAGACGATGGATGCGGACAAACGCGCCGCTTACGAGACGCTCTATGCAGTGCTGACGACGCTGGTCAAGCTCATCGCGCCGGTGATGCCGTTTTTGAGTGAGGCAATTTGGCAGAATCTGAAGAATTCAGAATTGAGAATCTTCGGGAATTTAGAAGAGAACGCTTCGGTGTTCGATCTGGATTTCTCAATTCACAATTCGCAATTCTCAATTCATCATCAGGACTATCCGACCAAACGCAGCCTGACCAGCGAAGAAACGCAACTCATCGTTGATACGGCGATTGCACGGACAGCGGTCAGTCTGGGGATGAGCGTGCGGGCACAATCCAAGGTAAAAGTGCGTCAGCCGTTGGCGCGGCTGTTGGTGGTGGCGGATGAGCACAGCAAACAGGTGATTCGGACCCAGGAGCGCACGATTTCGGACGAGCTCAATGTGAAGGCCATCGAGTTTGTCGCCGAAGAGCGCGATTTGGTCAGCTACAAAGTTTTGCCTGAGTTAAAGAAACTGGGCAAGAAGCTGGGTCAAAACCTGCCGAAAGTGCGCGACGCGCTTGCCGCACTGGACCCGATGCAGGTAGCGGCAAGGGTGAAGGCGGGCCAGAACATAGAGATCGAGCTAGCCATCTCCAGTCCACCGTCTTCCGTGTCTGTATCCCTTGCTCCCGACGAGCTCATCGTGCAAGCCATCCCGCGTGAAGGGTTGGTCGTGGCGGGCGATGGGGGCATCGTGGTGGCGCTGGATACCGTGCTGACGCCGGCGCTCATTAACGAAGGTTTAGCGCGCGAAGTGGTGCGCCGGATCAATGATCTGCGCAAAGCGGCCAAATTCGATATCGCGGATCGTATTGATACGACTTACAAGGCCTCAGACAAATTGATGCTAGCAATTTCAGCCTTTGCAGATTACGTTAAAAGTGAGACACTCAGTGTCAATCTCGTTGCTGGTGAACCGGAAGGTGCTCATGTGGCGACTGATGAGTTTGATGGAGAGACAGTGAGTGTGTCGATCGTGAAAACTTAGGCTGAGTAGAAAATTGAAAGCGACAAGTTGAAAGTCATGTGTTTGGTAAGCGAAGGTTCGTTGGTTGGTCGAAACTTCAGATTGCCGGACTTATGACTCATAAGTCATGACTCACAAATGATGAGTTGTGGCGCTTGTTGCGCGCGTCAATTGCAGTACTCATTTCAATAACATCTGATTAAACCCTATGAACCAACCAACCACCCGAAGCGTCGCAAAGATTCAGACGGAGAATAACGCTACGCCTATGCCAATTTCTGCGGATGTTTCGCTCAGTATTAACCAACAGCAAGCTTTGGAAAGCATTGTGCAGCAGTTGGATGGCACCGCGCCACGCAAAACAATAGAGTTGATAGGGCCACGTGGCAGCGGCAAGACAACATTGTTGCGTGAATTGCTGCAGAGCAAGCATGTGCGCCATACATCGCTACATCGACGTGTGATTGGCGTGTTGGTGGATGCGGCTCATTTGACTGCGGGACTGGCTCCATGGCAGCACTTGATCTTTGCAGTGTTGGAGCGCCTGATTGATGCGACCCAGCCAACGCCAGCGCAGGTAATTTTGGACCTGCATGGCGAGTTGCGCACACTGATCAAGATTGATCCCAAAAATGAGCAAGTGCTGCAATTGGCGACGGCTGCATTTGCGCATCATTTTCGGACGGCTTGGCAAGGTATTTTGCTGAACACGGTTGCAAAGGCCAACGCCACCTTTATTGTGGCGCTCGATCACGTAGAAGAGGCTGCACCTGATTTGGCCATGCAGATGTTGGAGGCAGCCAAATATTTTCTGACCGCCCCTGGGTGCACATGTATATTGAGCGCAGATCAGGACTTGCTAATCGATACGTTGGATCGCAGCGCCCCTGGCACCGATGGCGAAGCTATCGTGAATGCGTGGGCGGTGGCTCGTGTGATGCTGACACCCAGCCAATTTGGGGTGGTTCGCTCAACAAGCAAATCGACCGGCAAAGTAACCATGCATAGCCCGGTTGTGCCGTCTGCTGCACCCGTGGACAAGTCGGCCGGACGACCTGCGTCTGTGGTGATGGATGCGGCGGTTGCTGCGATATCCATCAAACCGGCCACCGCTCAAGCGGCGGTGACTGCATCGGCGGCTTCCCATCTGCCTAAACCCACAGGCAAGCTGGATGTTCCGGATGCCATTTATGGTTTGTTGCACGAGTGGTTGCAAGCGGATGGCACTAAGATTAATGCTGCGCTCACTCAGTGGCGGACTGCTATGCGTGCGGTCATGAAACGTGCGCAAGAGGGTCAGCGCACTGGCATTAACAGTGAGCATATTGCCAAGGTCGTCGCGTTGAAGAATATTTGCCCGGCTCTGTTTGATGCGGCTCGTTTTGATGCATCAATGTTGGTTGGTCTGGAGCGCCGTGCTGGCCATCCCAAACTCGCTGAGGTTGGAAATGAGTTTGACAAGATCGTGGCCACTGACCAACGTCTAAAAGCGCTGTTGAAAGCACAGCCGGTGTTTAGCAGTCTGGAGACACGCGACTTGGCGACGGCGCTGCGGTTATGCAACGTCGATGAATTGATTGTTGACAGTATGTCAGAACCAGTGGCCCAGCTGGTGGCAGCCGATTCCGTAAACGCGCGCCGAACCACAGCCCGTGATATTGCGCTGCCCCAAATTTCTATACGCATGGCCCCACTGTTGGCGACGGTGGCCACGGTGACCGTCGGCACGTTTATTGTGGATCGCATCCCCAAGTTGTTTATTGAAGCGGGCAAGCCGATTTTGGGCGGCCTGTTGGAGCTGACGCCGGTCAGCCGCAATATCGCAGATGTGATGAATAGTGGGCTGGCCATTGGCGCGGAATTGGCGGGTGTGGCGTTGGCGTTATTGATGTTGATTTTTTGGGGTGTATCGCGGGCAGCGGGGCGGGGCGGCATGTTGTATGCCGTAAGCTTCGGCCTGATTCTAGGCTCGATGTTGGCCAATCTGCTAGATCGAGTGGTGTATGGCGCAGTGCTGAATTTCATCCATGTAGGCAGCTTGCCAGTGTTTAACCTGGCGCATATTGGCCTTTTGTTAGGTGCAATGGCCCTGGCAGTGTCGATGCTCATCTATCGTGAGCCGGTCAGATGATATGCATCGCTTACAATCGGTTAGAGAACCGATGATGAACGACAATTTGCAGTCTGCGGACACCGCTGCGCCTGTTGAAACGCCCCATGTATCCCAATCTGATGCGCCGAGTGCCAGTCTGCTGCAGCGGATTTGGCTATTGCTCGTGGTTGCAGTAGTTTCAATCGTTGTTGACCAGATCACCAAGCGCCTGGTCGAAGCACGTATTGAGTTGGGGGGTGTTGAGCAAATAGCTGCTTTTCTGTCACCCTATCTCACATTAACTCACACTAAGAACCCAGGTGCAGCATTTAGTATCTTACAAGAGGGCGGGGCGATTTTCTTTGTGGTGGGAGGCATCGTCTCGGTGTTGATTTTGTACTATGGGCCACGTCTGCCGGTCAAAGATTGGCTCTCGCGGGTGGCACTCGGTCTGCAATTGGGTGGCGCTATTGGTAATCTGATTGACCGCTTTCGGATTGGCGTGGTTACAGATTTTATTCACTTTCAGATTCCGGAGATTAACTTCGACTTTCCGGTTTTTAATGTTGCGGATAGCTGTATTGTGGTTGGGGTGATTATTTTGATTGTCTCTAGCTTATTTCATCGTGATAGCACCCGCGAGTGAAGCTATTGACTTATGACTTATGACTCATAAGGCGCCAGGCCGCATTAAAGGGCACACCGGCGTCAGCATCCTGCGGGCTATGGCCATGTCCTTTGATGATGCTACGTTGGGCTTGAATTTGCGTGGCTAACACATCGCAAATGGCTTCAAAAGCAGGATGCCATCCGCCAGACACGACCCATTTTGGAAAGTGCGCCTGCGCTAGTGCGGCGACCTCCAGATGAACATCCCAAGTGCGTGCCTCACTCAACATCGCCAGAATGCCGTGGCGGGCTTCGTCTGACACCGGTCGTGGGGCCAGGATTTGGCCACGCATGACCGAGAGAAAACTTGCTGCAAACACCTCGGGTTTCTCAGGATTGGCCGCGCTAAACACCGCTTTGAGCGCGTTGACAAACTGCTGGACCTCCGGATGGGTGTCCTGAGCCAGCCCAAAGGCAATCGGCTCAATCAGGGTGAGTGATCTGACGCGCTCTGGCCAACGCAGCGCGGTGAGTAACGCCACCCAACCACCATACGATTCGCCGATAAGATGTGCGCCCTGTTCACCCAATAACACACCTATGTCGCTGATATCTGGCTCAAAGTTGGGCGTGCGCTGGGCAGGAGTGCTGTTGCCATAGCCGCGCCGGTGCGGCAATGCCAGCTCGAACTGCTCGGCCAGCACGCGTTGATGCGGAAAATTTTTGTCAGGGTCTTGCCACTGGCTGCCATGCACTAACACAATGCGTGGCTGTTCCGGTTGCCCGAACCAGGTCACATATAGCCCATCTTTTTGAGTATTTCTTCGCTCATTCATGTCGTTTTAAGATTGCTACTTTACACTAATACTGACCGGTCAGTATTGACGCGATCGTTGGGAGACATATGCGCGGAGTGCATTGTGTCTTTACGATGAATGTTTATGAAGGCAACGACTAAATCTGGAGAGACTGCTGGCGATGTGGATAGCTCAGGCAGCACGCGTGGACGTATTTTGGATGCAGCGCTGAATATTTTTTCCAACAAAGGCTACCATGCTACCAAGCTGGATGAAATTGTTGAGTCAGCTCGCACCTCCAAAGGTGCAATCTATCTTTACTTCCCGAATAAGGAACAGCTATTTTTGGCGTTGGTGGATCAATTCGCCGATTTGCTAGAGCGTCGAGTGAATGAGGCGATTGAGCATGAGTCGAGCGGCATCGACCGTGTGCGCGCTGCGCTGATTGCTGTGGTGGAAACGTTTGGCAAATATCGACTGCCGGCCAAGATATTGCTGGTGCAAGCAGTCGGACTGGGCAGCCTATTTGAGAAGAAGCGTCGCGAAACGACCGACCGCTTTGCGGGATTGATTAAGACTCATTTGGATGAGTCGATCAGGATGAAGCACATTGCGCAGATTGATACGGATGTTGTCTCGCATGCGTGGATGGGTGCGATTTATAACTTGATGATTCAGTGGGTTTATACCGGTGAGCCCACATCCGAGCGGATTTTGGCAACGCTGGTGCCGCTGTTGCTGCGTAGCGTGGGGTATCAGTCATGACGCTTTCTGAACCCGTAGGAACCTTTGAGACCTCGGAGGATCACGCCGACATTGGCCGTTTGATCAGTCTGGCGTTGCCCTGTCCGGAGCTGACGATTGCGGCATTTCTGCGGCATGCCCATGGCAGCCCGCGTTTCTGCTGGGAAAGCAGCCGTGATGATATGGCGTTTGCGGGGGCAGGGGTGGCGCTGGAACTATCGGCCTGGGGCCAGACACGCTTTGATGATATTGAGCAACAGGCTCGCCAACTATTTGCGGGCAGTGTGATGTTAGGTGAAGATCTGCCCTCGGCAGCGCCGCGTTTGTTTGGCGGATTTTCGTTTCAAGATGATTTTGTGCCGGATCAGGCTTGGGCAGATTTTTTGCCCGCCCACTTTGTGCTGCCACATTTTCAGCTTGTGCGCGCGCAGGGTCAAGTTTGGTTGACGATTAATGCACAGATTGGGCGCGATGAAGAGCCCAATGTGCTGTTGCCTGAATTGCGTGCTGCATTAGAAGCGAAGCGCATACAGTTGAATACGGAGATGTCGGCGTTGGCCTCCAGCGAATCCATGTCATCTGAATTACACTATCCGTTGGTCTACGAGGAATGGGCGCGCACAATTGGCGAGTTGACTGCGCGTATGAAGGCCGGCGAGTTGAACAAAGTCGTACTGGCGCGGGTGGCTGAAGCCCATTTTCAGCAGGCACCCGATATTGACTATGCGCTGGCGTACGTGGCTGCGCGCTATCCGGGTACGTATCGTTTCTTGTTTGAGCCCCGGACTGGGGATGCGTTCTACGGTGCCACACCAGAGTTGCTGGTACGCGTACAAGATCGCAAAGTTGAAACGATGGCACTGGCGGGGAGTGCGCCACGTGGGCGAAATTCGGACGAAGACGACCTGCTGGGGGCAGAGTTGTTGCGCAGCCCGAAGGATCGTTATGAGCATCAGATCGTGATTGATTCGATTGTGCGTGAATGGCAATCACAGTTGCAGTTTATGCAGGTAGGCGAAACGAGTCTGCTAAAGCTCAGCAACATTCAGCATTTGCACACACCGATATCCGGTGTATTGCGCGAGCCACAAACGGCCTTGCAGATGGTCAAGCGTATGCATCCGACGCCCGCTTTGGGTGGCGACCCACGCGCAGTCGCACTGGTGGCAATCCATGATGCTGAGCCGGTCACACGTGGCTGGTATGCCGCACCTATTGGCTACATTGACCGTAATCTCAATGGCGCATTTGCGGTGGCTATTCGTTCTGCCGTCATCCAAAACCAACGCGCTTGGCTGTATGCCGGTGTAGGCTTGGTCGCTCAGAGTGATCCACAACGTGAATGGGACGAGACGATTTTGAAATTCAAGCCGATGCTGGAGTCGTTGAAAGTATGAAAGATGAACCGAAACACTCTTTACGCCCAAATCCTAGTTGACGAGCTGGTCCGCGCGGGTCTGCGGCAGGTGTGTTTGTCGCCAGGGTCGCGCAACACGCCGCTGGTGTTGGCGTTTGCTCAGCATCCGCAGATTAAAGTGACTTCGCACTTGGACGAGCGCAGCGCAGCGTTCTTTGCATTGGGGATGGCGATCGGGCTGAATGCACCTGTGGCGTTGCTGTGCACATCGGGTTCGGCGGCAGCCAATTACTTCCCGGCGATTGTTGAGGCGCACCAGTCGCGGGTGCCTCTTATTGTGTTAACAGCCGACCGCCCGCCTGAACTTCGTCACAGTGGTGCGAACCAGACCATTGACCAGATCAAGATGTACGGTGGCTATGCGCTTTGGAGTGTGGATGCAGCACTGCCGGAGGCGGCCCCAACCGCGTTGTCTATTCGTAATTTACGCACACTGGCTGCGCGGGCTTTTGCAGTGGCAAATGGTGAACAACAACGTAAGGGTGTGGTGCATGTGAACCTGCCTTTTCGCCCCCCTTTAGAACCGCTGGCCGTGACAAGTGATGTGACGACGGTGCCGACAGGGGCATTGGCGCGGGAGGGTGTTTATGTGCACATGCCTGCTCCCGAACCGCTACCGATCAGCGCGGGCTTGGCCCAACACCTGACCCAGTTGTTGCGCGACACACCGAATGGGGTCATTGTGTGTGGGCCAATGTGGCATGCCTCAAAAGAGTTCGCCGCACAGGTGATCGTTCTGGCGCGACAAGTGGGTTATCCAGTATTCGCCGATCCTTTGTCGGGGGTGCGCTTTGGGCAGCGGGATGCAATCAGCGGGTATGAGTCCTTCATGCATCCGCAAAGTGCAGTGTTGGCCGACTTGCCCAAGCCGAAGTTGGCCTTGCGCTTTGGGGATGTGCCGACGGCCAAATGGCTCAATCAATTCTTAGACCAGGCTGCGCCACAGCATGTCATTCATGTCAGCCGAGATGGGGTATGGGCGGACGACAGCCATCGGGTGAGCGAGTTTGTGCACGCGGATGAAGGCTGCTTTCTGCAAGCACTTTCGGAGGCGTGGGGCGAAGGGTGCAGGGCGTTAGGGGGGTCTCAGGAAGGGTGGATGCGTGCCGAGACGGCGGCGCGCACGGAATGGCAGTGTGCTTTAGATAATGGAGCTTGGTTTGATGGGGTGGCGGTGCATGATGTGATTGAACTGTTGCCAGAGGGTGCTACCTTATTTGCGGGGAACAGTCTGCCGGTGCGGCATGTGGAGCAATTTGGCGTACCGACTGACAGGCATCTTATCGTGCATGCGAACCGGGGTGCGAGTGGCATCGATGGCAACGTATCTACGGCATTGGGGCTGGGGCATGCGCGACCTGAACATCCATTGGTGGCCATCATTGGGGACGTGACGTTGTACCACGACATGAACGGTCTGCTGGCCGTCCGACGGTGCGGTGTGCCGATCACCTTGGTGTTGCTTAACAACAATGGCGGCGGGATTTTTCATCGACTCGGGGTAAAGGACTACGAGCCTGCCTTTACCAAATATTTTGTGACCCCACATGATCTGGACTACAGCCACGTGGCACACTTGTATGGTCTGACCCATATCGTTGCGACATCGCGAGCACACTTTCGTGAGGCATTTGCGATCAGTATTGCCCAACGAGGATCGACGTTACTTGAAGTGCGCACGAACGCACTAGACGATCTGGCAGAGCGATCCAAAGTGATCGCAGCGCTGTAAAGATGCGCAACCAGCGCATTTTCACAAAAGATTATGACTACCCATAAGAAACCTAAGACAGACTACGGACGATTTACTCCCACCCCCTCGTCGTTGGTGAAGTGGACCGAAACCAAGACGTATGAAGATGTGACCTACCACCAAGGGGATGGCATTGCGCGAATCGCCTTCAACCGTCCGGAGATACGGAACGCCTTTCGCCCACAGACCATCGATGAGATGACAGATGCACTGTTGGATGCCTGGCAGGACGAGGGTATTGGCGTGGTGATTCTGACCGGCAACGGCCCTAGCCGCAAAGATGGCAGGCACTCCTTTTGCTCGGGTGGGGACCAATCGGTGCGGGGCCATGCCGGCTATGTGGGTGGCGATGGGCGAGCACGGTTGAACGTATTGCAGTTACAACGCTACATTCGTACTATGCCCAAACCGGTGATCGCAGCCATAAGTGGCTATGCCATCGGGGGTGGGCATGTGCTGCATGTGATCTGTGATCTGAGCATTGCGGGGGAGAACGCTGTGTTTGGCCAGACTGGCCCCATTGTCGGTAGCTTTGATGCAGGCTTTGGTGCAAGCTATCTTGCTTCTATCGTTGGTCAGAAGAAGGCGCGTGAAATATGGTACTTGTGCCGCCAATATGATGCTAAGCAGGCACTGGAAATGGGGTTGGTGAATACTGTCGTGCCGACAGAGCAGGTGGAAGATGAGGCCGTGCGCTGGGCGCAAGAGATATTGGAGAAAAGCCCGATCGCCATTCGCTTCCTCAAGGCTGGATTAAACGCCGAGCTGGATGGGCAAACTGGCATCCAGGTATTGGCTGGCGATGCTACGATGTTGTATTACATGACCGAGGAGGGCAGCGAGGGCAAGAATGCCTACTTGGAGAAGCGTAAGCCGAACTTTAGGAAGTTTCCACGTCGGCCATGAATCCAAGCCCCATCCGAGCGGAGCGTATGCAAAACTGGCTTGAAGCGCAAATGCGGGCACGACCAGAGGCACCAGCAGTTTACTATGCAGGTGTATCTACAACTTATCGTCAGCTGCATGAGCAGGTCGAGCGTGTGGCAGTGACATTACATGCTCAGGGTATAGGTGTGGGTAGTGTCGTGGCAGTGTTGATGGGCAATAGCCTGAGCACCGTTCACGTGATCCATGGGCTTATGCGGGTAGGCGCAACACTCGTCATGCTCAACACTCGTTTGACGGTGGACGAGTTGGTCTACCAGGTGCAGGCGGCGCGCTGCTCATGGGTGCTACATGATGAAGGGACGTTTGTACAAGCGGAAGCACTGTCGGTACGAT
>JANMVQ010000524.1:0-2625 GCA_031392845.1 Chloroflexota bacterium | reverse complement strand
GGCGCGCGATTGGAATTGGATGAGGCCGGCGTCGATTGGCACGCCTGCAAGGTATACGTATCCAAGGATGTCGCCGATATTGTTGGTGAACACTTTGTCACACTCAAACCGAATTGGACCAGCATCAACATTCGATTAGTGCCAGTATTGAACGATGCTACTGATGTTGGTGATCTGAACAGCGGTATGCAATTGGAGCGACTGGGTGCGGTGGGTGACTGGTGGGTGGCCCGGGTGTATGCCAGCGCACAATTCTTGAATATCGCCTCGGATGCCAACGTGGGCTTGGCTTCAACTATGGCTGCACCAGCGACGATATTGATGACCGAGGATGAACTAAAAACGATCTCGTTGGCACCAGCACAGCAGCGCGGCGTGCCAGCGGGGTTTTCTCAAGATGCCATTACCGCTGCAAAAACGTGGAATAGTTACGGTGGCATGATCGAGTTGCTCTCCAACCGGTTGGGTATCGACCCAGCCAGCGCGGTCGGTGTCATCGCGGTCGAATCTGGAGGCAATGCGTTTGGCGCAGATGGCCGCATGATCATCCGGTTTGAGAATCACGTGTTTTGGAATAATTGGGGTCAGCAAAACGCGGAAATCTTCAACCAGCTATTCAGTTTCAACGGGGCAACGCCGTGGCAGGGTCACAAATACCGTAACAGTCCAAATACACCTTGGCAGGAGGTCCATACCGGCCAACAATTCAGCGAATGGAATGCGCTCGGTGTTGCGAGTGGTTTGAGCGATCACGCCGCCAAGCTATCCATAAGCATGGGTATGGCGCAGATTATGGGCTTCAACTTTAAGGTCATCGGTTACAACAGCGTCGAGGATATGTTCAATGCCTTTGCCAGCGATGTGAAGCTGCAATTGTTGGGTGTATTCAGTTTCATCGCCGCCGACCCGAGCATGTTGAAGGCGTTGCGACAAAATGACTACCGCACTTTTGCCCGGCTCTATAACGGCCCGGGCCAACCAGAGTTTTATGCCAACGTCATCTCCGTCATTCGTGATGCCTTTAACAGCTTGACCACGACACGGGGAGTGGTGCGTTCGGTGGTGTCGGCCTCGACCAAAACATCGGTGACGCGTGCGGCAGCTGTTGCAGTTCGTGGGATTGCGGTTCCTTCGATCCGCTTGCCGTCTACCGTCCGAACGGCCAGCGCGTCGATTGTGCCGCGCGTCCAACGGATCAATCTAAAGAGCGGCGCGGCAGAAGATTGGTTAGCACAGGCTCAACGCGCGGCACGCAAATCGCCGCGTGCGCTGGTCTTCCAATCTCGCCCGAAAACACGCGGGGCGGCCGCGACGACGACGGCGATGATTGCATTGACTTACCTGCACGCCTACATGAATATCCGCCCGGTCGATTCAAATGCCTGTGGCCAAGCCGCCATCGCGACGATCTTAGACTTTCATGGCAAAGATCCATTTGGGTTAAGTCGTAGCAAAGTAGACGCGGTTGATGGCAAGTTGTATTGGGACGATGGCGCAGTGATCGACGCCGTAATCGCGGCGGGCTTTGGCCCGGACACGCCGCGTGGGTTGTTTGGCAGCACCCCAAGTCGGTTACAAGGTGCGCTTGCGCATTTCGGGCTGAACGCACAGGTAACCTACAACGTGGCGGCTAATACCGATGCTGCTTGGCAAACACTGCAAGCCTTTGTCGCACAAGGTCGCCCGGCACCGGTTCTGGTGGACTGCACCAACATCGGTGGGCCAAAGTTTGGGCTGCATTGGGCGATTGTCTACCGCATTGAGAACGATCAGGTGTACTTGGGCAATTGGCGATCCGAGCCTTTCCCGCGCCAAGTGTTTATGAATGCTTGGAAGTGCAGCTTTATCCCAGCGTTTGTGCGGGATTATCATTTGTGTGCGATTTATGCAACGGGTGCTTGAAATGCCCGCAAGAGGAGATACTGGCATGAAATGTTCTATTCTTCATAGTAAAGTGTTTGTTGCGCTCAAGCCGTTCTTGCGCGGGCTTATTTTGCTCTCTGCAATTGCCGGGACTGCTTCCACAGTACGTGCTGCGCGAGATTTTCCATCCGAGATTGTTCTGGATAAATCAGATCTATTTACCGAGGTGGTACAGACCGGGCGAGGCAATAACGCGGACGACGTTCGCGGCGCTTTGAACTTTCGGGTGCGGGCTTTTGTCGATAACGGCACCGGTAACACTCGCGACGGGGAGGGCATCCGCAATGTCGACATGATCATCCTCGACCAGAATGACCGCGAGGTGCAGCGCAGGCGTGAGAATACCGCTGGTTATTGTGCATTTGGCGGTGGTGAGCCCAATTGCAACACCTATGTCTTTGCCGATCACAATAACCGTTGGCCCAACGGCGATTCCATTCGTTCCGGCGAGGAATATACGCTGCGGGCCTTGGTGCGCACAAATGACGGTCGTCAAGCGACTTTAGAAAGGATCGTCGTCATCAGACTCGCGGATCGGGGCAACTTAGTCGGCGAATTTGTGCAAACTGGTCGTGGTGACAATGCAGACAATGTCCGTGACGCCATCAATTTTCGGGTGCGGGCTTTTGTGGATAACGGCACGGGCAACAATCGTGATGGCGATGGCATCCGAAACGTCGACATGATCATCCTCGACCCAGA
>JANMVQ010000455.1:0-6084 GCA_031392845.1 Chloroflexota bacterium | reverse complement strand
GCAAGAAGACGGGTAAGCCAAGCGGAGGACAGCCGGGACATGAAGGGACGCGCTTGGAAATGGCGGCAGAGCCGGATCATGTGAAAGAACATTGGCCAGAAGTATGCGCAGGTTGCGGGAAGACGTTGGGACAAAAGCATGAGTCGGGGTATACGAAACGCCAAGTGCACGATATCCCACCGATAGAAATAGAAGTGACGGAACATCGGGCAAGCCAAGTATGTTGCGGCGGGTGTGGCACGATCAGCCAAGGGGCATTTCCAACGGAGGTGAGCCAAGATGTGCAATATGGGAGTGGGATTGCGGCACTGGCAACCTACGCGAATGTGCATCAATTGTTGCCACTGGATCGAACGACTGAATTGATCGAAGACATCTGTGGACGGCGGATCAGCGAAGGCACCGTGGTAAATATGTTGGCGACGTGCACAGAGAAATTGGCACCCAAGGTGCTTCTTTTTGCCCGAGACTTTGCTGTCCCATTTGACAACAATCTGGCTGAGCGCGATCTACGCATGATGAAAGTCAAGCAGAAAATATCGGGTTGCTTTCGCAGCATCGTCGGTGCAGGCACCTTTGCCACGATCCGCGGTTACGTCTCCACCGCCCGTAAGCAAGGCCATCGCGCCATCGATGCCCTGCAGGCTGTCTTCGACAATCGCGATATTAAGCTCAAATTCGCTGAGTAGTTACCAATTTCCGTGCGCCATGAGGCTTGCCATGGAACCTGGTCAGCACAGTCGGGATGATCATGGTCATCCCTGTCATCATCTTGGTGATTTTTGCCCAGCGTTACATTGTGGAAGGGCTGACGCGCGGTGCGATTAAGTAGGGCAATTAAAATCAATGCATGAATAGACGAAAGTTTTTAGGATTGCTGGCAGCAACACTGGCGAGCATGCAGTCATCTCAAAATATCACTCGTGCGAGCAACAAGAAAAAAGTTATTGTGGTTGGCGCAGGTCTGTCCGGCCTATCGGCGGCAAAACGGCTCGCCGAAATGGGCCATGAGGTGCAAATATTGGAGGCGCGCGGGCGCATCGGCGGCCGCATTTGGACCAGCACGCGCTGGGCAGATGCCCCCTTGGATATGGGGGCATCGTGGATACATGGCACGGATGGAAACCCAATCACGGAGATCGCCAATACGATTGACGCCCGCATGGTGGAAACCAGCTATGAGCGAAGCGTTAGGTTTGATTCACTTGGGAATCCTATTTCGAATGCTGTGGAGGCCCAGCTTGAGCAACTGCGGAAAAAGATTGCTAAGGCGTTGAAGGTGGCGCAAAAAGGCAACAAAGATGTATCTGTTGAATTTGCGGTGAAAAGCGCCTTGCGTGCTGACATATACAGTGAAGCCAATCGACGCTTGGTCGACTTTATTCTGAATGCAGAAATTGAGCAGGAGTACGCCGGCAGTACCAATGCACTGTCCACCTATTGGTTTGACGATGACCAGACGTTTGAGGGCGAGGATGTTTTGTTTAGTCAGGGTTATCGTGTGATCGTCGACTATTTGGCGCAGGGCTTAGCAGTCAAATTTAATCAGGTGATCAAAGAAATTGATTGGCGATCAAATGCCGTACGCGTGAGCACGACGTTGGGACAATTCACCGCCGATGCCGTTGTCGTCACCCTGCCGCTGGGCGTGCTGAAGGCGCGGGCGGTGCACTTCATGCCGCAACTCCCCGAACAGAAACTAAAGGCAATCGAAGCGCTTGGTATGGGGGTGCTGAATAAATGCTATTTGCGGTTCTCCAAAGCGTTTTGGCCGACAAATGTCGATTGGTTGGAACAGATTCCCGCACAGCGTGGGATGTGGGTTGAGTGGGTTAGCTTTATGCGCGCGGCAAAATTGCCGGTGCTGTTAGGGTTTAATGCCGGCGACCAAGGGCGCGACATCGAAAATTGGAGTGATGACCGGATCGTCGCCAGCGCCCTTCAAGCGCTTAGAAATATGTTTGGTAAAGCAGTGCCTGCGCCACTGGACTATCAAATTACCCGTTGGGGATCAGACCCTTATGCATTTGGTTCATACTCCTATAACGCGCTGGGGTCGTTGCCGCAGATGCGGGAGACCTTGGCAAAACCGCTCAATGGAAGGCTATTCTTTGCGGGCGAAGCGACCGAACGCAAGCATTTTGCCACTGCGCATGGGGCCTATCTATCTGGGCTGAGGGCGGCAGATGAATTGGCGCAAGTGTAAATACATTCAACACAAACGGAGATTACTCCTATGAGTAAGATCGACCAAGTAGAGCTTTATGCCTTCACCTTTGATGTGAAGTATTTGGGCCTGGGCAGTCATTTGGCAGCCGGTGTGGGCAATGTGATTTATAAGCGCGGCGCTACTTTTAAGGCCGAGCGCTTTGCCGTGCGCATCCTATGTGACGATGGCGCCAGCGGCAAAGGGCTAGGGCCAATGCGCGTTGCTAAGGTGCAGCGGGTAGACTTGGTAAACAGACCGTAAAGGTTGTGCCGGTACCGACTTCGCTTTGTACGGTCAGCGTGCCATCATGGGCCCGAGCGATAGGCGTAGCCAGGGCCAGCCCCAAACCCGCGCCAGACAAACTGCGCGACCGATCGACGCGAAAGAAGCGCTCAAAGATAAACGGTAGATGCTCGGCCGCGATGCCGATGCCGGTGTCGGTGACTCGCACCCGCACGCTGTGGTCGGCAGCTTGTTCTGCACTGATCATCACACTGCCGCTTTGGGTGTACTTCACCGCGTTGTCTACCAGATTGACAAACAGCCGCACCAGTTCGTCGGCGTCACCGTTGATCGCCAGACCCTCGTCAATATCAGCGGTCAGTTTGAGCGCTTTCGCCTCTGCGGCGGGTCCCAAAGAATCGGCCACATCATGCAGCAGTGCCGACAGGTCAACTTTTTGGTAATGCGTTTGATCGGTGCCGCTGATCAGTCGCAGCATGCTTTCAGACAGCGCTCGCAGCCGATTGTTTTCGTCGTCGAGGTCGGCCAAAGCCTGTTCATAGTCCTCTGGCGTGCGCCGACGTTTACGCATCATGTCCAGGATGGCCTTCATGGCCGTCAAGGGTGTGCGCAGCTCATGTGCGGCGTCGGCCGTAAATTGCCGTTCGCGCTGGAATGATGCGTCGAGGCGCACCAGCATCGCATCAAATGTCTGAGCCAGTCGGCCGACTTCGTCGTCGGTGGCGGGCAGGTTTAGCCGGGCAGATAGATCCTCGGATGAGATTTGGCGTGCCGCTTTGGTGATGTGATCGATGGGCGCGAGTGCGCGTGTGGCAAGCCAGTAGCCACCCAAACCCGCCGCTGCACCCAACAGCGGCACTGAGACCAACAATGCAGTGAGCAGTTGGCTGATCGTATTACGCGCTTCCTGAAGCGGCAGCGCTACTTGTACGAGGGCCGATTGTTGCCCATTTTCTATGGCGTGGGTGGAATACACACGTAGCTCGGAGCCGGATTCCGGATCACGAACAGTGGCAAATGCTGCGTGGCTGGCGAGCACGTCGGGTGAAGCCGATGCCGTTGGATAGCGACCCAGCGTTTGAAGCACTACCCCGTGCAGTGACCGAATCTGGATGGTGAACCCGGGTTTGATCCAAGCTGCGTTTTCAGGCAGTTGCATGAAATGCTCTGACAAGGCGTAGATGCCAGTGGCTTGCACATCAAGCCCATCGATGACACGGGCCGCACTCAGGGCGAGATCAGTATCAAGTGCGGCAAACAACCCATTGGCCACGCTGCTGTAGATATATGCACCAAATGCCGACAGCACTGCCAGCAGCAATCCCGCCGTCCATACGGCAAAGCGGACACGCAGAGATCTAAGACGTTTCATCGCCGCCTTCTGTCGATAAGCGATAGCCGGCACCGCGCACGGTGTGGATGAGTTTCAGATTGCAGGGTGCGTCGATTTTGCGCCGTAGGTTGCGGATATAGACATCCAGGATATTGGACTGGTTGTACACATCGTAGTTCCAAACCTGTTCTGCG
This sequence comes from Chloroflexota bacterium, assembly GCA_031392845.1. Taxonomy (GTDB): domain Bacteria; phylum Chloroflexota; class Anaerolineae; order J036; family Brachytrichaceae; genus JANMVQ01. Next base: position 2,105 of record JANMVQ010000455.1, on the reverse strand, counting down.
ATCTGCGACCGGGTCAGCACGCGGTTGGGTTCGCGCATCAGGCACTCCAACACTGCGTACTCTTTGGCGGTGAGGTCGAGCATGCGGTTGCCGCGCTTTACCTTGCGCGTCACAGTATCCAGCGTCAAATCGCCCACTTGCAGCACAATATCAAGGTGGGCACTGGTCGAGCGGCGGGTCAGTGCGCGTAAGCGAGCAAACAACTCTTTGAGGGCAAAAGGTTTTGCGAGATAGTCATCGGCACCGGCATCGAGACCGTTCACCCTATCATCCACTGCCGTTCGTGCGGTGAGCATGAGGATTGGGGCGCGGCAACCAACGCGGCGCAACTCCCGACAGACATTGAACCCATCCATGCCGGGTAGCAAAATGTCCAGCACAATCAAATCAAAATTAACCGTGGCTGCCCATTCGAGTGCTTCTGGGCCGCTGAATGCCACATCCACGGCGTAGCCCTCCTCCTCAAGCCCACGTTTGACATAGGCTGAGATATTACGCTCGTCCTCGACGACTAATACGTGCATACGCTATTGGGCTTGCATGATAACGTGGAAACAATCTTGCTCAGCGTCGTTGATGCCTCTGCCACGCCGGTCATATCCTGCGCCGAGCTTGCTTTTTTCATGGCACTGATCCTGGTTGTTAGATCTTTGCCTATGGCTGCATCAAGCTGGTGGCCGACCCGACCCAAAATCAGATCGATAACGACAATGTCACCGGCGACGTCGGACGTAGCCGCTTCGAGACTGTCGATGTGGGTCCGATTTGACCATAGCATCAGCCGTGTGAGATCAGATTCGACGACAGAACGATAAGGCATCTGCAAATCGACCGCGGCTACGGCTACATCAAAAGCCGCCTTGTGGACGTCCCTAATATCAAGTTCCTTACTCCCTTCGATTAAGTGAGTGAATGCGCGATCAAACTGGGTATTGAGCAAGACGAATTTGTCACTGGCTTTGCCAGCGTTATAGGCATCCCATGCATCAGTCATGGTTTGGAGGGTTCGAGAGATCACCTGCCAGTCTTTCGGCTCAGGTGCACTGAGCAGATCGGTGGCCCCGGTCAGCAGCGCTTTCAATTCGTTGGGCATGGGCCCTGATAGCGCATCCGTCGGCAAGGCTACGGCGGCATCTTCGGTATGCGCCAGAAACTCGCCATAACCTGGAACGAAGGCTTTAATCGCGGACTTGCCATTCATTCCAATCTGTTCGACAAACATCACACCGGTTACCAAGCCGCGAGGCCCTTCTAGGGTTTGGTTGATCGCTTTGATGGTCGCTTCTTCGAATACGGTGCCTGGAATATTTTCGATGCGATATGCCGTGCCTACTTTCGGGTTGACTGGCATAATCATGGCGGGGGATACATCCTTCCCAGTGTGCCAGGTGCCTTCGGTAGTCTCGACTTTGCCGGCGACATAGTTGTTGACATCTTCGCCAAAGTACCACACTGCGCCATCGTCGGCTTGTGCCAGGTAGTCGATGGCGGTCTCGAGAATATGCCCATCGAGGTAGGCCACAAATTGGAGCGTGCGCACCTTGGTCTCCTGGCCTAGCCAGTTGACCGTTGTGCTGCCGGGCAGCAGCGTAAGTTCGGTGCGGTGTGGCAGACCATCTTTTTGGCCGACCTGAATGATTTGATCTACTTTGGTGTAGGGTAGCAACGGATTGGTGATACTGCCTGGATTCGTGAACGACGGTTTGACGAGATCGACTCTGGCGCTCTCCGGCGCGATTCCAGGTGGGAAACCAGACTTTGGTTGAGGCAGCAATTCAACCGCTTTTTTGACCGGGGTCGCTGTTGCGGCCAATACAGGCTTAGGAACGGACAAGGCGTGTATGGGTGTTTGGGTAAGACTGATGCTGACGATGGCTATCAACACGCCAACTACGGCGGTTGCTCTTCGGGTGTTTGACTGGCTATTCATGGTGCATTCACAATAGCAAACCTACGATGAATAATCAGTGAAGTGCACATGAAGTTTTTTTCATTAGTACCTAAACTCTAGTTTAGGCTAAAAGAGGCTGATTTTGATTAGCCATATGAGCGAGAGCGGGCCTACCTTTGGGCAAATGAGCAGAAACGGAATTCTTTTCTCGAAG
>JANMVQ010000453.1:0-6526 GCA_031392845.1 Chloroflexota bacterium | reverse complement strand
CCTCAACTTGATCAACGCGGAAGAGAACAGAACCTACGTCAAAAAGTTTCTTGACGAATACAAGTTGTGGCACGAGACCCAAGCGAATAACAACGAAAGCGTGATCAATAAACTGACATTTCAAGTCTTTAATTCCAGTGTTAACCGCTGCATGAAGACCCAAGAGAACCGAATAAATGCCACTGAAATAATGGATAAGGGCAAAGTCTTAATTGTGAGTCTACGAGGATTAAGTGATCCTATCCAACGTATGTTTGGCAACTTAATTACTGTGCTATTTGAACAAGCGGCACTAGCTTGGCTCGGATTCTGTCGCGCTGCCGTAAACGCAACTTTCGAGCACACCTTTTTCACCAAACCCTTAGCCAAATTCACTCTCACATTGAAGCAACACTTGATAATGTAGGCTTATATATACCCTTTGTCATCGGCCATTCAGACGCTCACGGCATGATCCACAAAATGAAAACTCGAAGTGAAGATTGGCAAGGTGATTCAGCCACGATGGAAGAGCTACAAAAATATAACTACTGGCTTAGACAACGGGGGAGTCGGCGAATTGTGCCCCTTATTACCGACATACCCAAGACTCGATACAGGCTGCCAAAAGGTTCGGTTGAAGAGCTAATAAAGCAACTAGAGCAAAAGCATGCATCCATGCACAACGAATTATTCCAAAATTACTCCAGCCTGACATGGTGCTTTTAGAGCAAGAGGAAGTCCGAACCGCCCTTTAGATTCAAGAAACCGTGTCATTGCATCACCCATGATTTATCGTGGGTCGCTCAACTCGTGCAATATGCGAGTGGGTGAAGTGTTTAGGGAAGCTATCCACCAAAATGCAGCCAATATTATTGTTGCCCATAACCACCCAAATGGCGACCCTTCACCCAGCACCGATGACATCCATGTAACCCGTGAATTAGTCAAAGCTGGCAAAATCCTTGGGATAGATATTTTGGATCACTTGGTTATTGCACAAAATTAGCACGTTAGTCTAAAAGAACGCGGATTAGGCTTTTTTGAGAGTTGAACGTGATACAGACAATAGGCTATAGGTGATAGCCTAATTTTGGATCTCCCGCGCTAGTCTTCAGCAGAGACTTTTAGCCCATAGGATCTTCAACCCTCCAAGTCTTGACGATGCAAGCGTTTCGCCACCGGAGACAGATTGAAATAATTGGTTACTACTTCGACTGCGACACTTTGAACTGTGTGCCAAAGAGGACGGCCGCAGTCAGTGCCAATGCTGCACCAAAGACAAATGGCACACCCGCCCCAAATGACTGCCATAAAAGACCGGCAATGACTGATGCCGGCAGAGCCAGCAAGCCCACCACCGCGTTATACAGACCGTAGGCAGTGCCACGTTTCTCACTCGGAACCAGATCAGCAATAAACGCCTTGGCTGCACCTTCCGTCAAGGCGTAATACACCCCATATCCAGCCCACAGCACCCCAATGGTTAAGACATTTGGACTCAGTGCAAATCCCAAATACACCACGGCATACACCACCCAGCCGATAATCAATAATCGCTGTCGGCCCACTTTGTCTGACAACTTACCCAGCGGTTGAGCGAGCAAGGTATAGACCAAGTTAAACCCCATCACCATCAGCAATGTGACCAGCACACTTGCACCCCGGTCCTGGGCACGTAACACGATAAACGCGTCAGCACTGTTACCAAGCGTGAAGATGCCCACCACCAGCAGAAAGAACTTGAAACGGCCATCAAAGCCACGCAGCGAGAATGACGGCAATGCTTGCAGTTTGGTGGGCTTAATTTCACGTAAACCAACAATCAACACCACCACAGCAATAACAGCCGGGATCAGGCTAATCAAAACAATGGTGTCAAACGTCTGGCGAGTCAGGAGACTGGATTGCTGCTGAGTGAGAAAGATCACCAGAGCCGCAATGCCAACGCCAATAAAAGCTCCAAAGGTATCGCCGGCACGGTGAAAGCCAAAGGCCGCACCACGGATCTTCTCATCCACACTTTCAGCAATGAGTGCATCACGCGGCGCGGTGCGAATTCCTTTACCCAACCGGTCAGCGAAACGAGCACCAAAGACGGCTTGCCAGCTCCCCGCAATAGCCAGCGATATTTTGGCCAGTGTCGAAAGCCCATACCCCACCACCGTAAACCACTTACGCGTTCGTAGTTGGTCAGAGAAATAGCCAGAGAACAATTTGCTTAGGCTTGACGTGGTTTCAGCCACCCCTTCGATCAAGCCAATAAACGTCACCGGCGTATTCAGCACTGCCGACAGAAACAGCGGTAGCAAATACACCACCATCTCACTAGAAATGTCAGTCAGAAGTGACGCAAGAGTAGCGATAAGCACATTGCGAGGATATTTACGCATTGCTCAACTCTATACATGAAACAACCATATTTTGCAAGGAATACCTCTCCCCTTGCTACGTTAAACAAGCCCTCTTTCACAGCCTACAACCAGAGACACAGACTCCCTCACACACTCCCTCTGGGCACTCGCGATTCCCTGCCTCAAAAATAGAGATCACTGCTTGACATATAGAAGATCATCTATACAATAACTATAGATGGCCATCTATACATTATCTGCAAACACGGTGGAGTTTGCCAAGGCTGTTGCTGATAAAACACGCCAACAAATCAGGCAGATGTGCTGCTGTAAGTGGTGCTCAGTCACTGACTTGATCGAAGCAACTAAGGTTTCGCAACTGACCGTCACCCACCATCTCACCATTTTTAAGCAGGCCGGACTGCTTAAGAATGGTGAGATGGTGGGCAAAAAAATAATGTATTCACTCAATCAGAAAGAGGTTGCGTTGTGCTGCGGTCAGATGATGGGTGTTCTCGCTCCAGAGATAAAAACCCATGCCTAGTATCGCCGCTCGGTGAAGCTAGAGTCCACCCTACGAAACAAGGAGGTGAATGCGATGGAAGAAATGACAACGAAACAAGGCACCTGTTGCTCAACTGGAACATGCGATTGTGACCAATGCTGCTGTAGTGAAGAATGCTGCGGCTGTGATTGTTGCGACTGCATCGATTGCAAGTAAGTTAGCAAAAGATAAAGCTGGAGATAAAACTCCAGCTTTTTTTAATAGTCCTCGTTCTGTATTTACCCTTGCTACGTTAAACAAGCCTTTCGTCACAGCCCCACAACCAGAGACACAGACTCCCTCGCTCCCTCCTTCTGGGCGCTTGGCATAGGCTCTAGTAGCCACATCTATACTTGCTACTCACTGGATGAATACGTTTTGTAATCATCCTGAAAGACTTGTAGAGAAGGATAGAAACTATGCCCAAAATAAAACCGATGTATCTGGCGTGGGTCGTTGTCATTGCCCTTGCTGCTTGCACCGCTCCACCACCTCGACAAACCACACAATCCACCGCGAGTAGTGTAAGTGTCGAAATCACCGTGGCCGCTGCCGCCGATCTGCAATTTGCCTTTACCGATCTGGCCAAGCTCTACGAAACCCAAACCGGCACAAAGGTAAAACTCGTTTTTGGCTCAACCGGCCAGCTCGCCCAACAAGTCGAAGCCGGCGCACCGTTTGACCTGCTAGCCGCTGCTGATGTGAGTTACGTGAAAGGGCTAAACGATAGGGGCTGATTCTTTCAGACACGATCCACAACTATGCCCAAGGCCGGATTGTCCTGGCTGTTAATCGCAAAGCCGGCATTACTGCCAATGGGCGTGAATCTGTGTATCGCAGCGCCTTAGGCTGGGTCTACTATCCAACAGTGCCAGGGGGTGTGACTGGCGCAATAGCCTTGTATAGCTGTTATTTATCCAACGGCAAAGATTATTTCGTTAGCACGCAATCTACTTGCGAAGGCTTTACCCAAGCCGAATTTCTTGGCTATGCCGTTGGCGCTATGGGTAATACTGGCTGGAGTATCGATCCAAAATTTATCCAGCCTGTTAGTATCAAAGACTATGAGAGCAGTGCAACGCCAACTCGCGTTACCAATCTGGTATACGCTAGCAAAATCAACAGTGGCGACTGGTTGATCAAACCTATTCAAGATACCCTACAAACAAGCACAGGCAGCAAAATTCAAGAGACCAAGATTTATTATGATAGCCAAGCGCATGGCACACTAGGTAGTTATGGCCGCGTAAATAAAGTGGAGTCAGGGGATAGTGTGACGGTATTGACCAGCCAGACCTACGGCTACGACGGGATGGGCAATTTGCTAACCGTTTCGGATGGTCTGCCCACACCCAACACAACAACCGCCACTTATAGCGCGGATGGGTTGTTTTTGATCCAAGTCAAATCTCCACCGACCCCGGCCGTGACAGCGGGCATCATTACCAAATACTTTTACTACTGCATCAACGAGACAACCTGCACATTTGATCAACCCAAAGGGGCACTCAAAGCAATTCGTGACCCCAACAGCGATAGCGCAGGCAGTATTCAGACGGTCTTTAGATACGATCCATTTGGGCGGGTGCTGCAGATCGCCAAACCGGGCGATCTGGTCAACGATGCAACATATCGGGCGACCCAAGAGTTTGAATACAACGACACTGGGCTAACTTCCGTAAGCGCACCCCTAAAGATTGTGGCACGCCAATTCAACCATGCCCTTATTGCTACGGATAGCCCAGTAAGCTATCGCCGCGAATACTATGATGGTTTGGGGCGCGTGGTCGAGGCACAAACCGCCAGCACGGGCACGTTTATGCGAGTGAGCTATACGCTTTATGATTCGTTGGGACGGGCACGGGCGCAAAGCGTGCCATACGAATTAACCAACGTCAGCGCATGGCAGAACGCCGATCTGGCAAGACCGCAAACCACCAGCCAATACGATGCCTTGAGCCGGGTTGTTTCGGTCACCGGGCCGGATGGTGTAACTGGCTATCATCGTTATGGGGTGGATGATGTTGCCCGCCCTGGATACGCCATCACCGGGAAGGTGGCTCACCGCATGGTGGATGGTAACAACCATCACAAAATCGAAGTGACTGATGCGCTGGGTCGATTGATCCGCATGCGCGAGTTCGAAGGCACATGCAGCGTAGATGACTTGACATGTCTGGCTTCAGCATCTACGACTTGGCGCGATACCCAGTACAGCTATGACGAGCAGAATAATCTGCGCTTTGTCACTGATGCGTCGAACAATCAGACCGAGATGCGCTATGACGCATTGGGCCGCAAGAACTTTATGCACGACGTGGATATGGGTGATTGGACCTATGGGTATGACCAGAATAGCAATCTCATCACCCAAAACAACCCGCGCGGTATTGTGCTGGCCTTCGATTACGACTCGCTCAATCGTTTGATCACCAAGCGCAACAACGTGAGTGGCAATTGGGTCACTGTGGCGACCTATGGCTACGATACGGGTGCGAATGCTAAGGGCCAACGCAGCAGCATGAGCGTGCCCAACTTGGAGACCACCACCTGGACCTACGCCAATCGTGGGCAAGTGGCCAGCCAAACCCGCAGCATTAACATGAGTGATCCGAGTTCAGGTACGCCAGTATTCAGCAACTTCGGCACTAGCTACACCTACGACAACGCCGACCGATTGGCGACCATGACGTATCCTAATGGCGAAATTGTCACACCAGGATATGACGCGGCCAGCCAATTGGTCAGCATCAGCGGGTGGCAGATTCTTTCCGGAGTAAACGCCTATGCCTCGGGCGCAACGTATAGTGCGCTGGGGCAACTGACAAAACTAACTCTGGCGAGCGGATTAAACACCCAGTATCGCTACTTTGGCCTGAACTACAACGCGGGCGCAACTGCGTCGTATGGGCGGCTGCGCGGCATCTGCGTCAGCACGCTGGCAACGTGCGCCGATGATGGCAACGATTCCGGCAAACCTGGCTTTACCAATGCCAGCAGCGTGCGTCTGAATCTGGCGTATGCCTACGATGGTGCCAATAGCAATATTCTGAAGATTGGCGACCGCACGCAGGATCAAGGCCAACTGTTTACCTATGATGCTTATGATCGGCTTACCCGCGGTTGCACGACCACCTCGGCGGATACCGCTACTTGCAATGCTACCGTTACCGGTGGTTACGACGAAAGTTATGCCTACAATGCCATTGGCAACTTGACTAGCAAGGGTGGCGTAAATTTGGGCTACACCGATGTGGCACACAAGCACGCAGTGACGACTTGGAACGGCGTGACTCGTTACGTTTACGACCAGGCTGGCAACATGACCAGTCGGCTGGATGGCTCGACCTTTGCCCAGGAATGGAATGAAGACAACCGGATGACCAAGGTCACGGTCAATGGGCTGGTCACCCAGTTCTTCTACGATGCTGATGGCGCACTGATCAAAGAGTTCGGCTCAGACCAAAAGATCACCGTGACGGTGGGCAGCCACTATGAGTGGGACAACGCCACCAACGCGGGTAAGACGCGCAGCTTCTATTTCTTCAACGGTCAGCGGATTGCTGTGCGTGAGCGCAACGCCACCGCCCCGAATAACGACGCCATCACCTTCTACCACGCCGACCACTTGGGTAGTGTGAACGCTGTG
>JANMVQ010000452.1:0-6579 GCA_031392845.1 Chloroflexota bacterium | reverse complement strand
AGTCAGTAACTCCCCCAACTCCGCCCACAGCGCATCCAGCGCACGTTGGGCCGAGGCGTAATCGCTGCTGAGTTCGCGCACCTTGCCAGTTTGGCCCTGGATTCCGGCCGCTTCGATCTCTTTCCCCAGTGTTTGCAAGTGTGATTCGGTATCCGCAACCTGTTGCTCCAACGACTTCACCCGCTCCTGCCGTTTGCGTTCGGCGTTCTTGCTCACGCCATTTTTATCCATCGCCACAGGTAGCTTTGCTGGCTCGCCGGACTTATGACGTATGACTTGTGACTCGTGAGATTTGAAGTTTGCGGCAGAGGGTTTGCCGTTTGAGGTTTGCCGTTTGATACTCGCCTCACGCTCCACGCTTCTCGCCCCTCGCTCCACGCCTTTCGCGCTCCGCGCCGCCTGCCATTCCAGATACGTTCCGCGATATACATGCATGCGCCCGTCTTCGATATGCCAGATTTGTTGGGCCAGCTTGCTCACCAGATAGCGATCATGCGAGACGAGCAGCACGGTGCCGCTGAACTGGGTCAGGGCCTCCTCTAACACTTCCTGCGCGGCGATATCCAGGTGATTGGTCGGCTCATCGAGTACCAGAAAGTTTGCACCTTGTAGTGACAAGATCGCCAACGCCAAGCGCGCCCGTTCGCCACCACTCAGGCCGCCGACTGGCTTGAACACATCATCCTGCCTGAACAAAAACTGGGCTAGGAAGTAACGCGCATCCGGCTCGGACAGGCGTTTGCCAAAGCTCTCGCCGCGTTCGCGTAACGCATCAATAATCGTGTCGTTCGGGTTAAGCTGGTCATGCGCCTGCGCAAAATAACCGACAATCAAACTCGATCCCAAATCGACCGATCCGGCCAGCGGTGGCAGGTTTGCCAATGCTGTCTTCAGAAACGTGGTCTTGCCCGAACCGTTTGGCCCAATTAACGCCGCGCGCTCCTGCCAGCGCAGCTCGAAGTCGGCGCAGGTGAAGAGGGGTGAGGAGACCACCGACGACTGACGACCGCCGACCGTAGGATAGGTCTCGGTGGTCGGTGGTCGGTCGTCCGTCGTCGCATATCCCACCACCAGCCCGCGTGTCCGCAACACAATCTCGCCGCTGCGTTTGACCGGCTTAAGGGCGAGATTGATCTTTGGTGAACGGGAAGGAGCCGGTAGACGGTCGACCCGTTTCTCAGCCTCTTCCACCCCAAAGGGCACCGGCTTATAGCCCATGATGAGCTTGTTCTCGGACCAGGAGTTGCTTAGCAGTGCCTCTGCGCCAATGCGTTCGATCACCAACACATCGCGGGTTAGACGTTTGAGTTTGCCCATCGATTGCACCGAAGGCTCACCGGGCGCGTTGGCTTTGATATACGCCATCTCCTTTTCGAGACGATCCTTCTCTTGTTGGAACACCAACAGGCTGCGTTCGAAACGCTCGTCGCGCTGTCGCAAATAATCGCTGTAGTTGCCGCGATAAACTTCGACATGCGTGCGCATCATCTCCCAGATGCGATCAGCATATTTGTCGGTCCGAAAGGTGCGCTTTTCAATTTCCCAAACTTTATTTACTACTCGATCCAGAAACAAACGGTCATGGCTGACCAGAATCAGTGCGCCGTCCCAATCGACCAGCATCTTCTCCAGCCATTCGATGGCTTCGATGTCCAGATGATTGGTCGGCTCGTCCATGATCAGCACATCTGGGTTTTCTAGCAAGATTTTGGCCAGCAAGGCGCGCGTCTTTTGCCCGCCGCTGAGATGAGAGACGAGGGTATCCCGGGTGAGTTTTGTAAACCCCAAACCCTGTAGTATTAGCTCGATGCGGTGTTCATGGTCATAGCCACCTCGACGCTCGAACTGCTCCTGTAGTTCGGTGTACTCATGTGCCAATGCATCGGTGATGCCATGCTGCATTTGCGCTTCCAACGTGCGCATCTGAGCTTCGATCTCGCCCAGTACGTTAAACACGCTCAACATCTCGGCATAGACCGTGTTATTGCTGAGGGCAAAAGCGTCCATCGCCTCTTGCGGTAAGTAGCCAATGCGTTTGCCCTTGGCCAAATGCACATTGCCCGTGGCGGGTTCTTCGGTGCGCGCCAGAATGCGTAGCAAAGTGGTCTTGCCCGTGCCATTTGGCCCGATCAAACCGACCTTGTCCGCATGGGCCAAACTCACCGAGATATTGGCAAATACATCAATGAAGCCATAGCTCTGGCTGACGCTGGTTGCTGTAAGTACTGACATCTAATCCTTCTCTTCCTGCCACAATGCGCGCATTTCGGCGCTGCTGGCTAATAGTTCTTCCAATGTGCCCTGGGCCTCGATTCGCCCCTCTTTTAACACGATGATGTGATCCGCACGCCGCAAGGCGGCATGACGATGGGAGACGACCAAGCAGGTGAATTGGGAGAATTGAGAGAATTGTGAACTGAGAATTGAGAATTCAGAAAGATTCGCATGAGTCGCTCCGTTTGTCTTTCTCAATTCGTCACGCTTTGCAGCAATGCTCAATTCCCCCGCTTGACCCATCCGCGCCCATAGCTTCCGCTCCGTCTCCACATCCAAGGCGCTCGACAAATCATCAAACACCAGCAACTCGGACTGGCGCAGAAACATGCGCGCGGCTGCGCTACGCTGGACTTGACCCCCCGACAGGCGCACGCCCTTTGGGCCAACGAGGGTATCCAAGCCCTTCTCCAGATTGGAGAGATCGTCGTCCATGACGGCTAACTGCAATGCTACTTCGAGGGCGGCTGCATCCTCTGGTTGACCCAGTAGCAGGTTGTCGCGCAGACTCATGCTGAACAAACGCGGCACCTGTGCGGTATAGGCGCAGCGCGGTGGGGTGAGAAACGATGCCGGATCGGCAAGCGAGGCACCGTTCCAGACAATGTCGCCGCTGTCGCGGGGTAGTAAACCCAATAGGGTGCGCACCAGCGTGGTCTTGCCCGAGCCGATGCGGCCAGTAACCACCACAAAGTCACCCCGTTTGATCTGAAAGCTGATATCGTGCACGCCTCGTGCTTGACTTAGGCCGGTTAATAATGCCCCATCTGTGGCAGGATAGGTATAACTTAGATGGCGCACCTCTAGTGTCTGTAGCCGATCCGCGCTGGTCTTGGTGATGACAGGCACCGCTGGGAAGTCGCCCTTCTCATACACTAGGCCATGTTTTACCAGTTCATCATGCGCAGCTCCCGGCATCAGTTTTTGTAGGCGACCCAGACCGACGCCCGCTTGCTTGTAACGGGCCACTAAAAACCCTAGAAAGCCAGTGAATTCGCCGATCGTGTCCAAGTTGTAGGCAAACAGCGCAAAGTCGCCAATCGTAAAGGTGCCGGATTGCAAAGCGCTGGCGCTGGCGATCAGCATTACGCCTGAGCCAATCGCGCTGGCATTGACAAACACCGAATCCAGCAGCTCATGAAAGAGACGATCCATCAGCCCGGCATCGCGGCGTTGGTCATTGATCTTGCGAAAATGCTCGATCAGGCGATCCTCTGCGCCTGCAATCTTGATGGCCTGGGCTGCGCCAAAACTCTCCGAAATAAAACCGCTCACTCGTCCGCTGGTCTCCCGAAAAGTGACGCGCAGACGCTCAATTCGGCGCGTCGTTAGATTGGCAATAAGAAGCACAAAGATCATGGGCACAATCACATAGAGAGTAATGCGCCAGTTGATCGAGAACATCAGCACCAGGTTGAAAATCGCCACCGCCGCGCTGCCGATCAGGTCATTCAGCATCAGCCCGAATTGGGGAGGTTCAAACGCGTCATCGCGAAAGCGATTGACCACCTGGCCGGGCGACTCACCCACCGGCAGCGCCTGGGCGCCAGGTTGCATGAGAATGCGATTCAGCACGTTTTTCTGTAACAGCGTGCGTGAAACCTCGGCAAACGGACGGTTGGTGGTGGGCAAGCCATACAAACCAATCGCCCGTGCCAGACCACAGCCAACCAGGCCCGCCACAATCGTCCACAGATTCCAGCCTGTCGGGGCCTCTTTGCTGATCAAATTGAAGAACTCGCGTGTGAGCAGGCCGGGAATCAACCAGCCCGCCATCAGAATCATCATTGAGGCCAGGTTCACCAGCCACAGCTTTGGCCGATAGCGAATCACGCTATAGATTGCTTCGTATGTTTTCATGTTTGTTCATTTTTGTAGAGACGCAACATGTTGCGTCTCTACGCCAATATGGCCTGTATTTCTGCTGTCTGCAATAGACGCAACATGTTGCGTCTCTACGCCAATATGGCCTGCAATTCGGCGGTTTGCAACAGTTGGCTAAACCGCGAATTAGGATCGTTGATCAAAGTCTCGCGTGGGCCGTATTCACTGACCTGTCCATCCTCCAAAATCAAAATATCGTCCGCCCGTTGCACGGTGGCCAGGCGATGGGCGATGATGATGGCGGTGCGTTTGGGTTCGTTCAGCAGCTTGTCAATCGCATGCTCGATACGCCGTTCGGTGGCCGGATCGAGCCGTGAAGATGCCTCATCCAGGATGACGAGGCCGGGATCGCGCAAGAACACCCGCGCAAACGCCAGCAACTGCGCCTCGCCTGCCGACACGCCTTTGCCGCCGCTTTCCAGCTCGGTGTCCAGCCCCTTGGGCAGTTTATCGAACCAGTCCGACAACTCCAAGTCGCGGATCACTTCGATCACCCGATCATCGGGGATGGACTTGTCGAATAGGGTTAAGTTCTCGCGCACTGTTGCGCGAAAGATTTGCACATCTTGTGTCACCATGCTGATGTGCTTGGGCAGTTCGCGCAGCGACACATCGGCCACGCTCATATCATGGTGCGCTGCGCCCTCGCATTGGCCAACACTCACGCAGCCCGAAGTGACTTCATACAGTCTAAAGATCAAGCGCGCGATGGTGGTCTTGCCACTGCCGGTGCGGCCCAGCAACCCCAACACTTTGCCCGCCGGCACCTGAAACGACACATCTTTTAAGATCAAATCATCTGGGTTGTAGCCAAACTTGACATGCTGAAAGGTCACGCTCAACGGCCCGCTTGGCAATTGGGCAGTGCCGGTGTCCAACACCTTGTTCTTCGTCGCCAGCAAATCGCGCAGTCGTTCGATGCTGCCGGCTGACTTTTGGAAATGCTCCATCTCCATCGTCAGATGGCGTAATGGGCCGAAGATAGTCTCAGTGTAATACACCAACAGATACGCAGTGCCGAGCGTAATCACGCCGCTGTTAAATAAATAGAAGCCTGACACAAACGCGATGATGCGCCCAGCCACATGCCAAGTCTGCCAGACCATCCACACCAACATGCCAATCACACCGGCTTTGCGTTCGGCCAAGTAGACCTTGCGCCCATTCCGATACAACCCGTTCATCACATAGTGAGTCGCCCCGTTGGAGCGTATATCCTCAGTGCCAGACAGTTGTTCTTCGAGGAAGCCGTATAAATTGGCGTGGGCCTCGCGTGCCGTCTTCCAATGGGGTGTAGCGATGTGGCGCATCTTGTTCAGCGTGATCAGCGCGATTACGCTGAAGACTGACAGGGCCAGTCCTACCCGCCAGTCTTCGAGATACAGCGCGATCAGCACGCCGATCAGCAATAGCAGGTTGCCCAAGACCTGGATGACCATCTGCGAGAAGAAAATGGCCAAATCCATCACATCGCCGTCGATGCGTTCGATCATTTCGCCCGGCGTCTTGGTATTGTGGAAGGACATGTCGAGCCGCAGACAATGCAGTGCCAGATCGGCGCGTAGCGCGTTGGTAGCGTTCCAGCCCACCGTCTCGCCAATATAAGTCGCAGCCACCGAAAGACTCTGCACCAGCAGGGCAAACAACAAGAACAGCCCGCCGGCCACCCACAATTGCTGAGTTGCCGCTCCGCCCTGTGCAGCATCTAGAAACTGGCGGATGATCTGCGGGTTCACCAACCGCAGTCCAATCACAGCAAATAGCAGAATCGCAAGCAGCGCTACACGCTTGCGCTGTGGTTTTAAGTAATTTTCCAGCAATTGCCAGTAGGAACGAATGGGTATAGTCATAATGAATTTAGGTCAAAACAGGTATGCGCGACAGCCGCCAGCCGATCTCGCCGCGGTGGTTGATCTCGTCCTCGTAGACGTGATACCACTGGTAATAGAAATTCACGTTCAGGCCGTCGTTCTCCTGAGATTCGCGCCACAGCCACTCATCATCGTATTGCCGAAGCTGTGTCAGCGTGGCCTCGCGCACGGCTGCCATCTCTTGCAGGTAATAGTCGATGGGGTTGCCGCGAATCTGCTGTCGCGCAGGATCATCCAAATACATTGGCACCTGCCATTTCTCCACCAATTCGGGCACGTCCATGGAGTTGCGATTGCGGAACGTAATCTCTTGGAAGGCCACGTCTAGAGAGGCGATATGCAACAGCAATGCCCCTATCGAATTGTCGTGCGCGTCAAACAAGTAGTCGAGCTGTGCAATGCTAAGCCCCTGCACCATCTGAATCGTCCGTTCACGACAGCGCTGCATTGTCGAGACCAACACCCCAATATGTGGGCTATAGCCCGGTTCTGGTGCAATTGTCAGTAAACGCTTTTTCATGTCTTTGAATCGTATGTGACGAGCCGAAAT
>JANMVQ010000447.1:0-3063 GCA_031392845.1 Chloroflexota bacterium | reverse complement strand
ATCCGGCCCAGTGCTTGGCAACCCGGTCAAATTATCATCGATCAGCGCACTATTGTGCTCACTGGCCCGCTGCCCACGCCTGTGCAATTGCGAGTGGGCATGTATTCGCGGGAGAATGGGCAACGGTATATGGCGGTGTCGGCGGCGGGCATCGCCTCACCAGAAAATGCATTGGTCATCGCGCAAGGGCGTTAGAGAACATTGTTAGATTGAGACTGACTCGACGGTTAGGCCTTCTAGGGTTGCCGCTTTAATCAGTTCCTCATCAGCACAGACCAGCACGAAGGGTATATCTGGCTGCGTTTGCTGCACTTTCAGTGCGGTTGCCAATTGAACCGCGTCATAACCATGCAACTCGCGTCGCTCGGCCAATTTCGCCGCTTCAGACAAAAGCTGCCGGGTAAGAATCACCGAGCGAAAGGTGCCACTGGCGTAATCTTTGCGAAAATCGCCACGCGCTTGGTGCATCACTTCAGCAGCCTCACGACTCAACTTGCCACGTCGGGTCAATGCCGCAATCACCTCAACTTGGGTGATATCCGAGATATAAATCTCAGTCTGTGAATCGATAATCTCATGCACACGTAGCGAGCCAGCCTCAGCAATATAACGTTTGACCAAAACGCTGGAGTCAAGATAAAAAAGCATGACGTTTGCCGTTCAATTCTTAGCGTCGCTCGTCGATGATCATTTGAGACAACGACGGACCGCCATCGGTCAGTTCTACGGGTGTGATTTTGGGTGGACGAGGACGTGGATACACAATATCTTCCGGTTCCAAAAGCCCGGCAACGACCATTGCTTCAAGTGTGCGAAGTTCGGGTGATTTGTCTTCCCCGCTGCGCTGCCAAAGTTTCACTGCTTCTAAGCGCACTAACCAGCGGCGTGGCTGCACCTGCAAACCGGGCACCTTGCCCGTGCGGACGGCGTGGGCGAGCGTCGAAAGCGGCACATTGGCCTGGCGTGCTGCTTCGGCCAGCGGCACAAAAGCACTTTCACTAAGGATGGCTTGTGCTTCGCTCACTTTCAAGTGCTCGGCTTTGAGTTTGCGCTCGTAATCGATGGGATTTGTTGGCATGATGTTTTCTCTGTTTTTAATAGTTACTATGAATTTTATCATAGTTACTATTAAGCTGGCATGATTGCTAAATGATCTTCTTTGGTCGAATCACAGCAGAGTTAAAGCGCACAAGTTTGTCCCAGTCAATGAGTTGGTCAATGCAGTAATTCTGTTTGAATTCGTCAGAGAATATGCCTACAATTCGTGTATATGCCAAAATAAAATCATCATTTCGTTCACGCGCCTGATGACCGAGTGGCTCGATAATGTTAGTGTATAACTCGGTATCACCTGAGATGAATTCCCAGAATGTCTGGCCACAATACTTGAAATAATCACCCTTGTCGGGTTTAGCGTCGCGCCCATAGCAACAACCATTCACTGCAATCACGTTAGCGGCACGGTTATTCGTGCGATAGATGCGTGCAGCCTGCTTGAAGTTGTCCCGCATGCGCTTGATTTGGTTGCTATTTCCCCAATTTGGACCGGATTTGATAGCAACAATATATTGCTTGTCGCCCCGTTCGAATTCAAGGTCAATCCCCTCTGCAATAGACTTATCACCGCCAAACACTTTGCCGCAAATAAAGATCGCAAGTCGTTCAAGGAATTCGCCAAAAATGGTCTCCTCCTGTGATGACAAATGCGCATCCAACAATATTTTGACGAGGTCATGTGGGTCAACAATGTTTTTGGCGCGATAGAGATATGGATTTTTACGCTGCAAAATCTTGTCGAGTTTCAAAGCTTCTAAACTGTACAAGCGTGCTGTGTGAAATGAGCTGATATTTGCTTCAACGTACGCCGTTACGTCTTTTAGATCGAGGGGCATCATAGGTTTCCTTGGGTTCAAGCAACTTTAATTGCGATATATTAAGCTTGATTTTCGCCATTTCGTAATACTCAGGCAATATTTCAATGCCAACTGAGTTGCGATTCATCCGTTTGGCCACATGCACCGTTGTGCCTGAGCCCGCAAACGGGTCAAGCACCCAATCACGTTCCTGGGTAAACAACTTGATAAACCATTCGGGCAATTCTTCCGGGAAAGCCGCACTGTGATTCTTATTGCCGCATTCCGTGGCCATGTGAATAACATTGGTCGGATAGGCCATATCGCGCTCAAGCCAGTTGGCAATCTTCTTGCCAAAACCGCTACCAACTTTGGAGTCATCGCGCACTTTGTCGGTAGCACTCAGGTTTTTTAGCCGGGACTTGGCCCAATCCCCCATCGGCACCATCACGGTTTCCTGATACATGTTGAAGTGGCGGCCCTTGTTAAATTGCAACAGGCGCTCCCAGGAATCGCGAAAACGATTGGGCCATTTGCCGGGATAGCTGTTTTTCTTGTGCCACATGAACTCTTCTGTCCATAGCCAACCCTGCTTCTTCAACGCCATGATTAGCTCAAGCACATAGGTATGGCGCTCGCCATTGACGACTTTCTCTTTGATATTGAGAATAAACGTGCCATTGGGCTTTAGCACCCGCAGCAACTCAGCGCCGATGGGCAAAAACCAATCCACATAGTCGTCCGGTTTGACACCCCCGTAGGTGCTGGCGCGGCTATCCGCGTAGGGAGGCGACGTGACAATCAAATTAATTGAGTTGTCCGCCATCTCTTTGAGTTTTTCTCTGGCATCCCCCAGAATCAGTTTTGCTTCAATATTGGTATTCATAACCCACTGATTTTCTGCTCTACCCAACTTTCACTTTGCACAACCTGTGGCATTTCCATAAATTCGAACTGCTGCGCTTCACGTTCTGAAGACCATGATCCATCTCGCGTTTCAAGGAAGTTTTCCGCAATGCGCTTCGCATCTTCCTCACTATTACACCGAACACGCACGGTATAAATTCGAGACACACCGATTTCATAAATATCCATCGAACACCTCTTGTCTACAAAACAATCAACGGCTGCTCCTGCGCCACTGTCCCATGCAGGTCGTACTCCATCGCCCCGGTGATCTTAACTGGCACCATCTCGCCGGCCGGCACGG
>JANMVQ010000446.1:0-6914 GCA_031392845.1 Chloroflexota bacterium | reverse complement strand
ATCCGGCCCAGTGCTTGGCAACCCGGTCAAATTATCATCGATCAGCGCACTATTGTGCTCACTGGCCCGCTGCCCACGCCTGTGCAATTGCGAGTGGGCATGTATTCGCGGGAGAATGGGCAACGGTATATGGCGGTGTCGTCCGCGAACGTAGCTTCACCTGAAAACGCATTAGTCATCGAGCAAACGAACTAGATGAAAATCTCATCGTACGAATCGATAATCTCGCACACACGCAACGAACCTGACTCAGTAATGTAGCGTTTGACTAAAACGCTGGAAGCAAGATAGAAGGGCATGGCCGATCAGCAACGCTCGTCGATAACTATTTGAGCCAACGCCGGGCCACCGTCGGTGAGTTCAGCGGGTGCGATATAGTAACTATCGAGATATAGGCAAGTGAATCCAAACCTCACAAAACAATCAACGGCTGCTCCTGCGCCACTGTCCCATGCAGGTCGTACTCCATCGCCCCGGTGATCTTAACTGGCACCATCTCGCCGGCCGGCACGGTGCCCTCAATAATCACTAACCCATCCACCTCGGGTGCATCCCGATACGTGCGGCCCACGCTAATGCCCTGCGCTTCGTCGGTGCCTTCGACGAGTGTGGTCAGCGTTTTGCCCACAAAACGCTGGTTCTTGGCCAAGGATATCTGCTGCTGCTTGAGCATGAGCGCATCGCGACGTTGCTCGGCCACTGCAGCAGGCACTTGGTCGGGCAGCTGGCCGCTGGGGGTTTGGGCCTCGAAGCTATAGGTAAACACACCCACCCGATCAAACTGCATATCATCGACAAACTTCATCAAGCCATCAAATTCCTGATCAGTCTCACCGGGATAGCCCACGATAAAGGTGGTGCGCACAGCCAACTCCGGGATGGCGTTGCGCATCTTCTCCATGGTCTTGTACATCCAATCGACGTTAGCCGGGCGGCGCATGCGGCGCAACGTGGCCGGGTGACCATGTTGCAATGGAATGTCGAGATATTTCACGACTTTGGGATTGGTTGCCATCACCTCAATCAACTTATCTGTGACGGCCCCGGGATAGGCATACATCAGACGCACCCAATCCAACTGAGGGGCTTCAACGGTAATGTTGGTGATCAAGTTGGCCAAACCCTCTTTGTGACCGAGATCGCTGCCATAATCCGTCAGATCCTGCGCGATCAAAATTAACTCGCGCACACCGTTGGCAGCCAGATCTTTGGCCTCGCCCAAGATCAACTCGGGGCGGCGCGACTTCATGGTGCCTTTGATCGTCGGGATGGTGCAGAAAGCGCATGGGCGGCGGCAACCATCGGCTATCTTGATATACGAGCTAACGCCTTGAATGGCGGTGCGATACGCACCTTTCTCGTCATCGCCCACGGTCACCGCTTCGGTGGGCAGGTGATACATCGGCTCGGGTTTGCTGCGCCCACGCACACGCTCGACAAACTCGACAATATCCATCCAACGGCGGGTGCCGATTACCCCATCCAACCCCGGCACTTCTTCGGCCAGCTTGGGGCCCCACAGTTGGGAGAGACAGCCGGCTGCGATCAGCATTTGACCTTTGCGCTTGCCTGCGGCCAGTTCGCGCAGGCTACGAATACTCTCATCGCGGGCCGGACCGATAAAGCCACAGGT
The DNA here is from genome assembly GCA_031392845.1 of Chloroflexota bacterium. Classification (GTDB taxonomy): domain Bacteria; phylum Chloroflexota; class Anaerolineae; order J036; family Brachytrichaceae; genus JANMVQ01. The sequence continues at coordinate 5,281 of JANMVQ010000446.1, read as the reverse complement.
GTTCACGATCAGCACATCAGCGTGCTTCTGCTGTTCGGTGCCCTTGTAGCCGCTGTCATTCATTAGCTGCGCAATCGAGTCCGAATCAACCGTGTTTTTGGAGCAACCTAGGGAAAGGAGGTAATACGATTTTTTTGCCATTCAGTTTTTACGATCAAACGGATTCAGCCCCGTCAAGCTAATAATCTCACGCAAGCTTTCAACCTCATCTGGATTACTCTGCCACAACCAATCGATTCGCAACCAAAAACCCGCTACAACTTCACTACGAAAAATTCCATCGATCGGTTCTATACGTTGATATGCGCCGTTGGCATCTAAGCGATAGAACTCAGCCAAAGGTCGGCGTGGACAATTGTCGATGATCCAATACTCGCGCACGCCCGCAGCCTCATATTCATCATACTTTTCTTCGCGATCCCGCTGCATACTGTCTGCGGGAGATTACAGGTGTTTCCATAGCAGCACCTCCATAGCAAAGGTGAAAGGGCAATTCTAAACGAGGGGGATTAGAAATAAGAAATTGGAGATTAAGAGATTTGGTCATTGAGTCATTGGGCCAATGACCAGATGGCTCAATTCCCGAAGGACTTGGGCTGGATCTTTTGCGCCGGTCACGGCGGAGCCAACAATGACAATGGCTGGATGATAGGCCAATATTGGCTTGATAGTGACTGACGAAATGCCGCCAGCCACAACGATAGGAGTGTTCACGACTTGCGACAGCGTTGCCAAATCCGTCAGTGGATTCGCGCCATATGCTTGATCGTCCGTGCCGGTATGTACGCCGATGTAATCTACGCCCAAGTCGGCTAGCTGCTTGGCACGAGTAGGCTTGTCGGCCACACCGATTAAGTCCGCGACAACTTTGCATCCGCGCTCACGTCCAACACTTAGTGCTGCACGAAGGGTCGCATCACTGGCGCAGGCGAGCACCGTCATTATGTCGGCACCGGCATCAAAAGCCAGCGCGGCCTCCCAGGCTCCGGCATCCATAGTCTTAGTATCAGCGACGATCTGTTTGCCAGGTGCAAGCACACGCATCTGGCGTACAGCGTCGATGCCGTAGCGTTTGATCATCGGCGTGCCCACTTCAACCAGATCGATATAGGGTAAGGCCACACTTAGCAAGGCAGGCACATCAGCCAGCGAGATGACATCGAGAGCGAGTTGGATAAGGGTCATTTGTTCATACGCAAATTGGAATAGTCGTCTACGTCGTCATGATCGTGATCGCAATCGTGATCGTGATCGCAATCGTGATCGTGATCGTGATCGTGATCGTGATCGTGATCGTGATCGTCTACGTCGTCGTGATCGTATTCGCTTGAGTCCTCAGTGATACGAGATCAATGGAATCGCCGCCAGCGTGACCAGTACTCCAACGGTCTGCGTGCGACTCATACGCTCTTTGAGAAAGATCAGGGCAAGAATGACCGTGCTGGCGGGATACAGTGACGAAAGCGCCGAGGCGACATCAAGCCGACCTGCCTGCTTGGCCGCGACAAAAAAGGCATTGCCCAAGGCATCCATCACCCCGCAACCAATCAACGGCCACCAGACTTGTCCGCCCGGCACAGCCCATTGGCGTTGAGACAGCACCAGCGCCAGCAGCAAGCTCATCGATGCTACGCGTGCCCATACCAGCGGCAGAAATACCGCTGGGCTGCGCAACAGCGAAATCACAATCAGAAAGCCACCAAAGCATGCCCCACATAGTACCGACAACAACAGCGTGCGCATCGGGACAGGCTTGGCCTGACTGGGCAAGGAGATGACGCCCACTCCGACCACCGCCAGTACAAATCCAATCAACACGATGACATGCGGAAGGCCTTGGGTAAGCAAACCAAACAGCACCGGCACCAACGTGGCCACCACACCGGTGATCGACGCGGCAACACTGATCTCGCCCGATGCAAAGATGCTATAGAGCAACAGCAAACCGGCTGCACCGATGACGCCTCCCATCATGCTGAGGGCGACATCACGTAGAGTAAGTGCTGCTTCGCCAAATACTAGTGTGAGTAGTATCAATGCACTCACGCCAGCCGCTTGCGAAAACAAGACCACCAACCGCGCAGGCAACTGACGAGCCGCCAACCCGCCATTGAAATCGCCAATACCCCAGGTGATGGCGGAGAGCAAACCAAAGATAATAGTGCCGAACATAGGAAATTGAGAATTATGAATTATGAATTACGAATGAAGGAAGCGCGCATTATCGTCGATACACTTTCTGCGCTCTGAATTCTCAATTCTCAATTTCTGTTCTACCAGTTCTGAACCGAGCCATCGCGCCGGAACAGCTTAGGCGCTTCCCAGAACTGGAAGGCTTGTTCTTTGGCGAGTTCTTCATTGAACTCCACACCCAAGCCGGGAGTCGTGGGCACAGGATAGCCAGGCCCATCCAGCGTGGGCTGCACGGGGAACATATCCGCGTTGTCGAAGCCCAAATTCTCGGTCGGCGACACGCGCGCCTCTAGCCAGGCGAAGTTCGCCACAGCGGCGGACGCGTGAATCGTGGCGGCAGTGCAAATCGGACCCAGCGGGTTGTGCGGCATCAGGTCGATGTAATGCGCCTCGGCCCAACCAGCCACCTTCATCGTCTCGGTGATCCCGCCTACGTTGCAGACATCCACCCGCACGTAATTCGTAATGCCGCGCTCGATATAGGGCAAAAACTGCCACTTGCTGGCAAATTCCTCGCCGATGGCAAAAGGCACCGGGGTGAGTTTGCGCAGCGACTCATAGGCCTCAGGCGTCTCATCGCGAATCGGCTCTTCCAAAAAGTCGAGCGTGCCGGGTGGCATACGCTGACAAAACGAGGCCGACTCGGCCACACTGAGACGATGGTGATAATCGGTGCCCAAAATAGCGCTGGAACCCACCGCCGCACGCACCTGGGCAAACCAATCGGCCGTAATGCCAATCGACTCCCACGGCTCCCACACATGCGCTGAAGTCGTGAGATCAGTCTGGCGATAAGCCGGTGACAGGCGGATCACATTCCATTTCTTAGCGATCAACAATTTGGCGTTCTCGATCAATTTCTCTACTGTCTCAGCGCCGGTTGTGGCAAAACACGGGATAAAGTCGCGCTGCTTGCCGCCCAACAGCTCATACACCGGCACACCCAATGCCTTGCCTTTGATATCGTGCAGAGCAATGTCAATCGCGCTCATGGCCGCGGTCAAGACTCGCCCGCCCTCAAAATACTGACTTCGATACAGCAGTTGCCAAATAAACCCGATCTTACGGGGGTCTTGCCCGATCAAAATTTCACGGTAGTGCTTGAGCGCGCCGACCACCGCCAACTCGCGCCCGCTCAGGCCGCTTTCACCCAAGCCATAGATACCTTCGTCTGTTTCGATCTTAACGATCAACTGGTTACGACTGCCCACCCAAGTTGGGTAAGCCTTGATGTCTGTGATTTTCATACGTGCAATTGAAGCGCGAAGTGACAAAGTAAGCAAGGAGCGTCATATTCATATAATTCTCGTATGTCAACCTCACCTACGTCGCGACTGCGTACATCGATTGATCTGAAGCCCATCATGCATGAGGGCCGACAGGCTTATGTGGTCAGCGATCGCTTACAAGTCGCACAAGACAGGTTGGTGCTCTCGCCACAGTTAGCCGCGGCGTTATCGTTCTTTGATGGCAAACGCAGCACCGGACAAATTGGCACGGCCTTTGCTCAACACTATGGCCAACCGTTGCCTAGCGAGTCCATTGTTGATCTGGTGAACGCCTTGGATGAGGCCTGCATGCTCGACAACCCACGCGGTCAACATGCTGTACAGAAAGCGCTCAATGCCTATCGCCATGCTCCGCAGCGCACGCCTATCTGCGCGGGAACCAGCTATCCCGACGACAAAGCCCGGCTGAAACGCAAACTTAACGATTACATCAGTCAATCGTCAACAGTCAATAGTCCATCGTCTGAGACCCGTGCCATCCTTAGCCCACATATCGATTACCAACGTGGCGGGCGAGTGTATGCCAGCGCGTGGAAGCACATAAAAAATGAAGCCAACGCCGCCGAACTCGTCGTCATCATCGGCACCGATCACTATTGCGGTGCGCTCTTCACATTGACCCAGCAGAACTACGCCACCCCCTACGGCACACTGCCCACAGCGTACGGTCTGGTGGATGGGTTAGCTGAGGCGGTTGGGCGCGAGGCAGCATTTGAGAACGAGCTATATCACACCATCGAGCATTCGCTGGAATTACCGCTGGTGTGGCTGCAACACATGCGCAATGGCAACCCAGTTGAGGTGGTTCCGATACTGGTTGGTTCGTTTCACCCGTTCTATCGCTCAGCAGCCGGCCCCCTGGGCGACAAACGAATAACCTGTTTTCTCGATGCGTTGCAGACGCTCACCCAAAGACGACGTACGCTGGTGATAGCTTCGGGCGATATGGCCCATGTCGGCCCAGCCTTTGAGGGCGAGCCACTCGATGAAACGGGCAAGGCTCAACTCAAACGCGACGACGACGACTTAATCGGCCATCTCAATGCGGGCAGCGCCGAGGGCTTCTTCGCCGACATCGCCCACACCCGCAACAAGAACAACGTATGCGGAACAGCCCCGTTCTATCTCACCCTCAAGCATTTAGATTCGGTTCAGGGCCATACTGTCGATTACGACGTTTGCCCCGCCGACGAGCAAAACACCTCAGTCGTCTCCATCTGCGCCACACTCATGGTGTAAAGTCGATCATATTTTTGGACACGGAGGAACACAGAAGAGCGCGGATTTTATTTAATTTAATCCATATTCCTCCGTGTCTGTCCGTGTTCTTCCGTGTCCAAAATTCTTTACCCCCGCACCTGCTTGATGAGGGAATCGACGTAGCGGACGAGATATTCGAAATCATTGCCGGATTGCTGCCACTGGATGCCGCGCTCTTTCATGCGCGTGACATAGCCCATATCGGCTCCGCCACCCGCGCCAACAAATTTACCCGCGACTTTGGCTTTCTGCACAATGCTGGCGATGCCTGCCAGCACCTGCGGATGCTCAGGTTGGCCGGGGAACCCGAGCGAAGCAGACAGATCAAACGGGCCGATCACAACCGAATCCAAGCCGTCGATGGCGAGGATTTCATCGATTTCAGCCAGCGCCTCCGCCGTCTCGATCTGCACCGAGACAAATACTGTCTTGTTAGCACGTTCAATCAACTCGATCGGGCTGATGCGCCCAAAATTGGAGGGCACGCGTGGACCAAAGCCGCGCCGCCCCAGCGGTGGATAGCGGCAATCGCGCACCAC
>JANMVQ010000409.1:0-17515 GCA_031392845.1 Chloroflexota bacterium | reverse complement strand
CACCCATATCAAAAGAGAGCAGATCAGGCTGGCCAATCTGTTGCCCATACAGTGTGGCCGCCAATGCACCTGCCGCCGGACCCGATTCAAGCAGACGCACCGGATATGCCACCGCTGTGTCGACCGTGGCAATCCCGCCGCTCGACAACATGAGGAAGAAATTGCCGGTAAATCCCATTCGGCTCAGGCGATCTACCAACCCGCGCAGATAGCGCTCCACCCGCGCTTGGACATATACATTCACGATCGTGGTGGAAGCCCGTTCAAACTCGCGAATCTCTGGATTGACCTCGGACGAGATAGACACGCGCAGCTCTGGTGCCACCCGTTGCACAATCTCTCGGGCCTGCCGTTCATGAGCCGGGTTAGTAAAACTGTGCAGAAAACAAATCGCTATGGCTTCGATGTGCGCCGCCGCCAACTCGCCCACCAGTTGCTCAAGATATGCCTCGTCTAATTCAAGCGCAGTCGAGCCATCTGATAGGGTCCGTTGCGGCACATCAAAGCGCAGATGGCGCGGCACCAGTGGGCGCGGGTTCTCCAGCATCAAGTCATACAGTTCGTAGCGGTTCTCTCGGCCAATCTCGATGGCGTCGCGGAAGCCGGCCGTGGTGAGCAATGCCGTGCGCGCACCCTTGCGCTCGATGACCGCATTGGTCACCAAGGTGGTGCCATGCACTAGATGGGTCAGTTGAGCAGCATCGATACCGGCGCGGTGCAGCGCATCCTGCAACACGGTTTCCACCGCTTGCGAGGGGTCCTCCGGAGTGGTTAATTCTTTGCCCAGGATGAACTCGCCGGTGAGGTCATTGACCAGAATCAAATCGGTAAAGGTGCCGCCGATGTCGACCCCGGCGCGATAGGTGGGTTGTGTCATATCAAAAATAACGACCTTCCCAATCTATGAGACCGGGGAGGTCTATTATCAATCGAAGGGCACGCTGAGATTATGCAAGATATGATGTGTTGTTTAAGATGGCTTAGTGAAGTCATGCTATTTACATATGACCATGGATATGATCGCAGTATTTGAAGGCTTACTCACCCCAGTGGATGCCAAACAACATGTTACGCATCAATTTGTGCTACCCCCGCAGCAATCGCCTGATGCTGAGCTGCGCATCCGGCTCGTGCATGTGGCAGGTCATACCGGTGGCGAGATTGACCTCATCAATATGTTGTGTTTGACCGTGTTTGATCCAACGGGTTGTCGAGGCGCGGGTCACCGGAGCGGCACGCTACGCGCAGATGGGCGTTATGAGCATGATGTCCGTATTTCCATACACTCGGCAACACCCGGTTACTGTGCCGGCCCACTCCAAGCCGGTAAATGGACTGTGGTGATTGACACTCATCGGATCACCGACACCGAGCCATGTGTTTATCAGATTGATGTAACTTGTGCGTCTATTCAGACCACATCGGTTTTAAATACCGACCCGGTCTTAACCTCCGTTCCTCCCAACCGTGGCCCCGGTTGGTATCGTGGCGATCTGCACGGGCACACATTGCACTCAGACGGGAGTTGGGAGATCAAAGATTTAGTCGCTTCGGCCCGACAATTTAAGTTGGACTTTGTGACCCTCAGCGATCACAATACCATTTCTGGGTTGGCGGAGATGGACAGCTACACGAGCGCCGATCTGCTGACCCTGGGCGGGCTGGAGCTGACTACCTATTGGGGACATGCCCTGGCATTGGGCACGCGCAGCTGGATCGATTGGCGGGTGAATGGTTCACACCGCACTATGCCCATGATTGCGCAGGAGGTGATAGATGCAGGCATGACCTACATCATTGCCCATCCAATGGCCATCGGTGATCCAATCTGCACCGGCTGTAGCTGGGTTTATGCCGACATGCGTCCTGGCCCAGCCCGGGTCGTAGAGATATGGAACGGTGGGGATTGGGACAACGAAAGCTTTAATGAGAAAGGCTTGGCACTGTATTATTCTTGGCTCAACCAAGGATATCGGCTGGCGGCTACCGCAGGCACAGATATTCATGGGCCCTTGCCCGCGGATATGCGCCCAGGCTTCAATGTGGTGTATGCCGAGGCACTCTCCGAATCGGCCATCCTAAAAGCCGTGCGAGCGGGACATGTGTTTGTCAGCAATGGTGCGCACATCGAGCTGACAGCAAAATCCTCCCAGGGGCATACTGGCATGATGGGGGACTTACTGCCGTTGATCCCGACGACTCTGACTGCCACCTGGCGCGATATAGAAAGAGTGATGCAGTTGCGGATAATCGTGGATGGCAACTGTATCCATCAGCAAACAATCCCCTCAACCGGTAAACATGAGTGGATGCTGGATGGGCAGGCGCGCTGGTGCAATATAGAACTACGTGACAGCCAGCAGCGGGTCACAGCCGTGACCAATCCAGTGTTCTTTGGTATCTCGTAACTCTTCAGCCACAATTAATATCCGCTAATCACGCTAATCTTATTTGCGAAGATTAGCGTAAATTCGCGTTATTTGCGGACAAAAACCAAATTTGGACTGAATACTTACGGTGTCTCTTAAAACCTACTTGACCCTTTTAGGGCATTGCCCTGGCTTAGTATGAGATCGAGGCTTTGCCGCTTCAGATCCTGGTCAATCTCATCATCCAACCCGCCGTTCCGGATGATCCAACCTGCCATATGGTGGTGCAAAATGAAGGTGAGCCGCGAATTGAGTTTCTTGATGCTGATGGCCAGGCGGTGAAGATCATTAAAGTTGAAAGCGGGATGTAGTCTTTGATCAACGCTCGCCCGGACGGTGCGCCCAACACAGCATGCGGGCGACAGCTCATGGCCTGGACATTCTGGGCGTGTTTCTGTCTGGGCGGCCATGGCTGCGCCTGTTGCTCGCCGTGGGCCTTGCTTGCGAGCCTCGCACTTAAGCCAGCATAATCAGCAGAAGCAAGCGAAACCGGTGATGAGGCATGCTTGAAACAGTTGCACCTGAGAGATGCAGGATGGATTCCAACCGACTCGCTGCCAGGCACACCGCGTTGCACCCGTTGAGCCTTAATTCGCGCTCGCATCGACAGATACGGCAGCGCCACGCCGTGGTTTGCACGCCATTGTCAGATGGCGCACGAGCTGCCAGTGCTTGCCATTAGTTGACGGGCGATACCTTGCAACACGGTCTTGAGTCCCTGTGGCTGCACCACGACGAACGGCAGATTTAGTGTGATCAAAAAATGTGCCAGACCTTCCAGGTTGTCGTAGTGTGTCTCAAAAAGAGTGCCATGCGTGATGCTGCTCAGCGCACCGTAGTGCTCAGGAATTCTGTTGCGCACGATATCCAATGGCGCACTAAATTGAATGGACACTATGTGAGTCGAATCGGCGCGGCTCATCTGTTCGGCCAAAAAAGCCTGACAGTCAAAGTTATCCGGCCGGGTAAATGTCTCGTCCGACAGATGCATATTCCGTATACGGTCAAGCCTGAACGTACGCATGTCCTTCCGTAGGCAGCAATACGCCACCAGATACCAATTCCCCCACCAGGCCGCCAGACCATACGGCTCGACCATGCGTTCGGTTACGCGCTCGGCATCCGCCATATAGGTCATGGCTACACGGGTACGTTGCTGAACGGCATCACTCAGGGTCAAGAGCAGCGCGGCATCTAGTTTGGTGGTGTCTTCAGCAGCAAACAGGGTCAGGTTGCTCGTCAGGGCATCCAGCCGATTGCGAGCATGCAACGGCAGCACCCGCAACACTTTGGCCAGCGCGCCTTCAACGGGCACAGCCGACCAGTTAATCTGTTGCGCCGTTGTAACCAGCAGGCTGATCAGGATGACGGTCGCCTCTTCCTCGGTAAACAATAACGGCGGAAGCTTGAACCCCGGACGTAGGCGATACCCACCACCCGGGCCGCGTACCGGTTCCACCGGCATCCCCATATCCTGCAGCATCATGATATAGCGCCGGATCGTGCGCGCGTCGACTTCCAGCCGGGCGGCTAACTCCGCGCCAGCCCAGACCGGACGGGTTTGCAGCAGCTCAAGAATCGTTAAAAGGCGGGTTGTTGGACTGTACATGGTATCCAAATAATAGAGGACAGAATATATCCGTTACTCCTGCGATAGTAAAGCTGTATTCGCTGACTGAATTACAAATAGGAGAAAATCATGACAATAAGTGTAACCAACCACCTCAACTTCCGTGGCGATGCCCACGCGGCGCTGGAGTTCTACCAGTCTGTCTTCGGCGGCGACATCATGATCGTCACGTACAAAGATGCCCAGAATGTCCATGATCATTCGGAGGCGGATCAGGTGATGTATGGCCAAATTACCGCCAAGAACGGCTTCCGTGTAATGGCCTACGATGTTCCTTCCCGGATGCCATGGGACCCGGGCAAGAATGCGTTCTTTGTCTCGGTTCGCGGGGACTCAGCCGAGGAAATCACTGAGCTCTGGGAGAAGCTTTCAACTGGCGCGACCGTCGCGCAGCCGCTAGCGCCATCGGGATGGACACCCCTCTACGGGATGCTCAAGGATCGCTTTGGCATTACTTGGGTAATGGATGTCGCTGTAGAGTACAAGGCCCCCTGAGCTAGACATCCATTTCCCAGAAATGCCGCCAAACAAGCATCGCCCACAACCTACCATAGCTATAGTCTTCTGGCACTATGGCCCTCAAAGTCAATCGAATCGCACCCAGCATTCTTGCCGAAACCCGCAGTACCAAGTTCGTTGGCAGATCGTTAGCCCAGAATGGCATGCCTGGGACGAGCCGCGCGAGTTGTGGCCCATCACAGCCTATTCGAGCCCGTTACCGTAACTATATTTCGTGAGTCTCTTATGCACCCCGGCTAGATCCAACCATAAGTGCGGAAAAACGCCCAAGGGACTTCCTCTACAGAAGTCCCTTGGGCAAAACGGGCAGTCCTAATTCAGTTATGGCGACGACAAGATTTGAACTTGTGACCAAGGGCTTATGAGTCCCCTGCTCTACCCCTGAGCTACGTCGCCTTACTAGCGGGTCAAAATTCTATCCAATTTGATTGCTAAGTCAATGGTTTTCAGCTTGATATTGCGAACATTGACACAAGGCCCGCGCAATGCAATTGAATGCAATTGAATGCGATTGATTGAAAATGGCAGCATTTGCACAAGTTCAAGTTTGCTGGCAAACTAGGCTTAACCACTTTCGTTTTGGAGGCAAGTTAACGCATCGCGACCTAGGTATGAAGATTTTCACTTACCTAAAGTTGCTTTATCGGGCTTAATTTCCAAGAGGAGATTGGAGTTTGAAAAGAAGGAGATCAATTTTGAATAAGAAAGTATTTGTTGGACCGATTGTTGCTTCAGTGATATTGGCCGCGTGCGCGGCTTCAGCCGCACGCCCAGCCGCCGGGGCTGCGGCTGAAGCAAATGCCAAGTGGTGCAGTGGCATGAAGATTCGTTTCTTTGTAGGCGGTGACGCCGGCACACCTTTTGCCAAGATCGTGGATGTCGGTGCGAAGGCCGCTGAGAAAGACCTAGGCGCAAGTGTTGAGTATGTCTACTCGGGTTGGAACAACGAGAAGATGTTGACCCAATTGCGTGACGCAGTTGCCGCTAAACCCGATGGCATCGCCATGATGGGCCACGCAGGTGACGACGCGATTATGCCGTTGGCCAAGGCTGCTAAAGAAGCTGGCATTCGTATGATGTACCAGAACGTGGATGTGCCCAAAGTGCGCGCAGCGTTGGGTGGTGGCTATGTGGGCGCAAACTTGAACCCACAGGGCCATGCATTGGCCGTTGAAGCCATTAGCCGGTTGAAGCTGGATAAGGCCAAAGATCACATCCTGGTAATCGGGCCATGGGGTATGCCCGGTCGCAACATCCGCGAGGGTGGCGTGGCCGAAGAGTTCACAGCTCAGGGCTTTACCGTAACCAAAGCCGATGACACCAACACACACGGTGATCCTTCGCAACTCCAACCCATTCTTACGGGCGCGCTGTTGGCTGATCCGGCCATCAAGGTCATCGTGCACTCCGGCAGCACCATCGGCTCACAAGAGACTTATATGAAGGCGCTGGGCAAGAAAGTTGGCGAGATCTACGCCATTGGCTTCGATGTCAGCCCAGAAATCCTGACGAACATGGAGCGTGGCTATGTGCAGCTCACCTCAGATCAGCAGCCTTTCTTGCAGGGCTATATGCCGATCTTGAGCCTGTGTGGCACATGGAAGTACGACCTGGCCCCACTGAATGTGGACACTGGCGCAGGGTTTGTACACATAGACAACTACAAGAGCTTGCTTAAGCTGGCCGCCGACGGCGTGCGGTAATGAGGTAAGACGTGGCGCGTAAGGCGTGGAGCGCGAAGTGTGTGAGGTTTTCACCCGTTTCGCCCTACGCCCTACGCCCCGCGCTCAACAACCATGAGCGACAAGTTACTCGAACTCAAAAATGTTAGTAAGTCCTTTGGCAATGTCAACGCCATCAAGGACGTCAGTTTTTACATCGGCAAGCAAGAGATCTTAGGCTTGTTGGGTGATAACGGCGCGGGCAAATCTACGCTGATTAAAACGATCTCTGGTGTGCATGAACCAGACAGCGGTGAAATCTGGTTGCGCGGCAAAAAGATCGATAAATGGAGTGTGGCAACAGCTCGCCGCTCTGGTATTGAGACAGTGTTTCAAGATCGCGCGCTGGCCCGCCAACAGACGATTGTGGACAACGTGTTTATGGGCCGCGAGCTAACCAACGCACTCGGTTTTGTAAACGAGAAGAAGCAGGTAGCTGAAACCGCGCGCATGATGTACGACATTGGTTTTACATCTGCATTGCTTTCGCCGTTCTCACAAGTCATGACGTTGTCGGGCGGCGAACAACAGGGCATCGCCATCGCGCGTGCACTCTACTTCAATGCCGAGTTGATCTTACTCGACGAGCCAACCACAGCGCTCTCGTTGCATGAAACATACAAGGTCTTCGGGTTTGCCCGTAAGGCGCGTGACGACGGCAGCTCAATCCTATTTATTTCGCACAATATTTATCATGCCTGGGACTTGTGTGATCGGTTTGTAATTTTGGATCGCGGCACTGTGACCACACAAGTTGCCAAGCGCGATCTGCAAAATACCGAAGAGCTGATTCGCACGATGGAACATGTGGCTAAACATGGCAAAGTCTGAGGTTCAGAATTAGCGATTAGGGACAAGCAAACATGATTGAAAAACCTCAAACTCAGGCTATTGGCAATGCAGAAAGCGGGTCAAACATATCGCAGGTGGGCGCACTCCCATTAACCGACGGCTGGCGCGGCTTTGTGCGACGCAACCGCAACCCCATTGGCGCGCTGCTCATGTTCTTTGCATTCTGGGCTATTCTGTTGGTCATCGGTCGTGGCGTGTTCTTCCGGCCCGAAGCCTACACATCGTTGTTTACGATGATGCCGATCACCATATTGATGGCAACCGCCGTTGTGTTCACTACTACCAGTGGGGCGATTGACTTGTCCTATGTGTCTACCATGGGTCTAGGGGCTTGGGGATTTGCGGTGCTGGCCAAGAACCTGGACAATCCTTGGCTTGGGCTGCTATTGGCCATTATTCTGGGAGTGCTGGTCGGGTTGCTTAATAGCACGCTTGTACTCAAGTTTCGCCTTACGCCATTGATCGCCACATTGGGCGTGAACTTCTTTATTCGTGGTCTGGTAAATATCTTGTCGAACGCCAAGAGTATTCCACTACCCGATATTGAAGTCACGAGTTTCTTTCAGGTCTGCTGCAGCACAACGATCGGCAGCATTCCCAACCAAATGTGGTGGGCTTTGTTATTTGCCGGTATTACTTGGGCGCTATACAGCAAACATACCTTTGGCAAGCATATCCATATCATTGGCGATAACGAGGAAAGCGCGCGCGAGATGGGCATCTCGATCAGCCGCACCAAGGCATTTGCCTATATTTACACGGCTGTCGCCGCGTCTATCGCTGGCGCACTCATCGTCTGCATCTTGCGGACGTTTTGGCCGGATACAGGTGCTGGATTGCTGCTGCCGATTCTCACTGCCGTCTTCGTAGGGGGCAATCCGTTGATTGGCGGATTAGGCACAGTTATTGGCGCTTTGATTGGCTCATTCACAGTGACGTTTATCGAGACCGGTATCATCGCAGCTGGCTTTACAGATGTCTACACTGGCTTCGTTTATGGCATCGTGTTGATAATTTCGTTGTTGGGCTTCCGCACCAGCAAACGCTGAACAGAACAACCAATGTCTGTCACTTCCGCACTAGCCCTGTCCTGTGCGCGTCGAAGGATTTGGGGTGACAGACATAGTAATCTACAACCGCGGTGTCTCGCCTATGCGCTGACACAGTTCACGATAGCCATCCGGACCCAACGCCAGAGCCACCTCTTCGGCATAAATCTGAAATACCGGTTGCGCTTCGTTAGCACAAATCTCATGGCAACCACCGCCCCGCTCAAACAAAGAGTTGGTGTCATCCATTGTCAGTCGGCGCATCGGTAATGGCTCATCATCCTCATTGACATATTCATCGACCACCGGGAACAAACAGCAGTAAAACGGCTTGAGTTCCCATGAGGGGCGACCCCGTGCGAACGACGACGCCTGAATCGCACAGTAACGATCTTCTGGTCGTAAAAAAATACAGGTAGTGCCACTGGGATGCGATGGGTCTTCTACCGTGGTTGTGCCGGTGTATTGGCCGGATGGAAACGCCGGATCATCATCGTGCAATTCGGCAAACCACTTGCTGGTATCGCGCCGCTCCTCCGGCATAAAAGGCTGAATCAACGCGGCGTTTTCCAGAATCAACTTTGAATGGTCATAGTCCAACCAAACGCCATCCGCGCAACAACCGGCCTTGCATTTGGCAATTTCACAACGACGAATGCTCTGTTTCGCCAGCAGCTTCTCGTCGATTACGTAGCCGCTCACCACAATTTCTTGTTCACTCATGGGGCGAGATTGTAGCTGGTTGGTGGTTGGTAGATAGTAGCTGGTGGTTAGGGACTAGTGACTAGTGCCCAGCCACGAGCGACTAACCACCGACAAGCGACTAACCCCCAATCCCTGCCACCAATAATGTTCCACTCGCCTCTTTGGCGGGCGAACGAAAATGCCCATGCTTAGGTGCATGAAATGTGATTGTGACATCGGCAGATACCGCATTGGGATCGAGTTCACCGGTGTCGTAATTCATGCCCGATACCCCGTCCAACGCAATCAGCAATGGCCCACCCTCTTCACGCTTTAACTGGCGAACGCGCCTCACCTCATCAAGCATTTCTTTGAGGTGGCTGCCAATGGGCCGTGAAGTTCCTATACCCAAAACTGCATCTACAATAATGTTGGCATGCCCGATCAGCTGAAGAAAAACTCGCCAACGCAAGTCGTTTTCTGCATCTGCAACAAATATCTCCTGCTCACGCACCGGCTGAAAAACCGGATCATCCGCTTTGCGTGCGCGCAGCAAATACACTTGTAGGGTCAATGCCCCAATAGACCCATTGCCAAACTGACCCTGGGTCGCTAGATCAAAAAGCGCTGCCGCACACACCAATCCATCCCCCCCGTTATTACCAGGCCCACACAGAAACAATATTCGGGCCGGTCGATCGGCGGGCCAATGCTGACGCAAATAGCCCGCCAAAGCTTGCGCGGCATTGCGACCTGCCATCTGCATCATCTGTAATGAGCTGATGCCGCGAGCTTCCATGCCGCGCTCAATCGCACGCATCTCGGCGACGGATATTGGATGAGGTGATTCCATTGAAATCGGGAAGGCTTGAAGAGTTAGGAAGGTTCGAAGGTTCGAAGGTTCCGAACCTTACCAACCTTACCAACTTTCTGAACCTTCTGAACTCAGCGAAGCAACGCCAAAGCGGCCTGCACCACACGCTCCACCGTAAAGCCCATGTGCTTATACACATCCTTGAACGGGGCCGAGGCGCCGAAATCTTCCTGAGTGACGAATCGCACCAACGGACCGGTGTATTTGTGCCAACCCTGCCCCACACCGGCCTCGATCACAACTTTGGGCGTATGGAAAGGCAAAATTTCGTCACGATAGTCTTCTGATTGTTGATCAAACAGCTCCCACGACGGCATCGATACCACTCGCACTCGCTTGCCCTGTGCGGTCAAAGCCTTGGCCGACTCCAGCGCCAGACTCACTTCGGAGCCAGTCGCCAACAATATCAGCTCGGGCTTGGCGTCCTCTTGCACAACATACGCACCCTTCAGTGCACCTTCGTTCTTTGGCAAAATGGGCAAGGGTTGACGCGATAGCACCAAAGCCACTGGCCCGGACGCTTCAACAGCCATCTGCCAGCCCAACCCGGTTTCATTGGCGTCGGCAGGTCGGAAGGTGATCAAATGCGGGATGGCGCGAATGCTCGCCAACTGTTCGACCGGTTGATGGGTTGGGCCGTCCTCACCCACCCCAATACTGTCATGGGTGAACACAAAAATCGTGTGAGCGTGGCTAAGCGCAGCTAGACGTAATGTGGGTCGCATGTAATCACTAAATGGGAAGAAGGTACCTCCATAAGGAATCACGCCACCGTGCAGTGCCATGCCGTTCATCGCTCCACCCATGCCATGCTCACGCACGCCGTAGCGCACATAGCGTCCGCCATAATTGCCTCTTTCGATGGACTGGGCACCTTTGGGCAGGGTGTTGTTGGATGGCGTCAGGTCGGCGGAGCCACCCAACAAAGTCGGCACTACACCAACAATCGCATTGATCACTTCGCCACTGGCAGCACGGGTCGCCATAGGTTTGGCAGATGGGTCAAACATAGGCAGCGCGGCTTGCCATCCAGAAGGCAACTTGCCCGCGATCGCAGCCGATAGTGCGGCGGCGGCGTCTGTATATTCTGACTGATAAGTCGCAAACGCGGTATTCCATGCCGCTTGATGCTGTGCGCCAGCGGCACCAAATCCACGCCAAGCAGCCAATACATCATCGGTCACAAAGAAGGTCTTGTCCGGATCCACACCATAGAAAACTTTTGCGCCATGCACTTCGCTCTCGCCCGGCTCATCACTGTGGGCTTTCTGCGTACCTTGCTTGGTGGGCATGCCTTTGCCGATAATGGTTTTGCAGCAAATGATGCTGGGCTTGTCTGTCACCGCTTGCGCCGCAACGATGGCTTGCTCGATGGCATCCATATCGTGCCCATCAATCTGTTGTACATGCCAGTGGTAGCCTGCAAAACGGGTGGGCACATCATCTGAATAACTGAGCGCGGTTGGTCCATCAATCGAGATATTGTTGTCGTCGTAGAACCAAATCAGTTTGCCCAGTCCCAAGTGACCCGCCAACCCAGCCGCCTCGTGACTCACCCCCTCTTGCAAATCGCCGTCGCTGACGATGGTATAGGTATAGTGATTGACTATGGCATGGTTCACTTTGTTGTAAGTCGCGCCTAGCCAGGCTTCGGCCAATGCCATACCCACACTATTTGAAGCACCCGCACCCAACGGCCCGGTTGTTACTTCGATACCCGGGGTCAGAAAATTCTCCGGGTGACCTGGTGTACGGCTGCCCCATTGGCGAAAGCGCTTGATCTCATCAATCGTCATTTCTGGCTGGCCCGTGAGATAGAGCAAGGAATACAGCAACATGCTGCCATGACCCGCCGACACAATAAACCGATCTCGATTGAACCAATGAATATCGTGTGGGTTATAGCGAAAGAATTTTTTGTAGAGCACATACGCCACATCGGCCATGCCCAAAGGCATACCAGGGTGACCCGACTTCGCCGCTTGCACCGCATCGAGCGTGAGCGTGCGGATAGCATTGGCACAGGCCTGATCAAAAGAAGAATAACTACTCATGGTTAGCTCCGATAGTTCGTGAGTTCGTGTCACTTTGACAATTTCAGTTATTAGAATTATATGGATGATTGTTGAGGCGCGAAATTCCGCAAAATCTGTTCGTTGCGTGGCTGATCTATAAACCACTCGAATTCCAGGGTGTAACCTTCTGGGTCGAGGGCCATAAAACCACGCACACCAATGCGATCACTGGTGCCGAGCGGATGCAGCATCGGCACTCCGCACTTTTGTAAATGGGCGTACCACCCATCCACTTCCGGAGTCACAAATGACAGAATCACTGGCTTGGCCGGGCTGGGCTTGTGCGTACCATGTTCGGCATCTACCAAACCAATATAGGACTGCGGGGTAATTTCGTATATTTTGCAGAACCCCTGATCGACGATCAATGACAGCCCCATCACTTGTTCGTAAAACGCAACCGCTTTTGGCAAATCATCATAGTAAAAAAACGTTAAATTCGCGCTAACTGGAAGCTTTGGCATAAATTAATCAATCTCAGGATTTCAATAATAGAGGGAAATAATACGCGATCTCTGGCGCAGACGTGATTCCAAACGGGTGCACGATTGTGCGGGCCATGGGTGTAATCGCATGACCGCTGGCAATTGCAGTATTCACGATAGCGGTGACCGTGACAAAATCATTTACTCGCAAAGTATGCTGCAGTGTCATCATCTCTCCGGGCGTTAACGCGGCAAGCTGCCACACCAGTGGGCTGGCGCGCTGCGGCGAAGGGGCCCACGACGACACCACGCTGCTAGACCCCAACGGCACTACATTGGTAATCATAATATCTGTGACGCTCAGTGTGCCCGTGTTCGATAACGTCAGGGAGTAGGTAATAAAATCACCGTGTCCAATATGCGGAGGATGCACCGGATTAAATGGTGGATCGCTACTCATCGTAAATTTCAATCCGGCTTGGTCTAAAGGATCTACTAGAATTAAATCGCTCAATGCCATGTTCGCAGCGACTCGCTGCCCGACAATGGCCACCCAACACATCACACATACCATCCAAGCACTCACACAGAGCTTTATGTGTTTCATCATTCAAGGAGATTATAGTGAAGATACAAATCGTTTGGGGAGGATGCGAATGGCGAGTTGTATCTGGTGAACTATGGCAATGACAAGACTGAGGCCGGCATATATCGGTTACAAGCACTGACTAACCTGATCCAGAAGCTTTATCTGCCACTGATCCGACGTTAGAGACACGTCGAAATAAACGCACCTGCGATACACGCATCTTATCCATCGTTTCCACACGGATGATCATGGCAGGATCACCCGTTGCAGGCGTGTTTAACACGACCTCGTCGCCAGCGATCGGTATACGGCCCAGACGTCCCATGACATAGCCACCAATCGTATCGTAATTGTCATCAATCAAGTTCACATCAAAGGCTTCGTTCACATCGCCAATACTGGTCAAGCCATTGATCACTGCGCCATCACCCGTTAACTGGATGTCGGGGGTGCGGTCTTTGTCGCTGTCACTAACCTGCCCAATGATCCGTGCCGAAAGGTCAGTCAGGGTCACCAAACCGGCTGTGCCACCATATTCATCCAGCACTACCGCCAATGACTCGCGCCGGGCGCGAAATTGGGCCAACAATTCATCAGCCCGCTGACTGTCCGGCACCAGCAACGCTTCGCGCATTAACTGACGCACAGTTCGGCGGGGCATGGCTGGCAATAGCGCATGTAACATGTCGCGACTGTGCAGTACACCGATCACTCGATCTAGGTTACCCTCATAGATCAAAATACGATTAAATTCATGTTCAGAAAAGGTCTGCACCGCTTGACCCAGTGTAGCCTCTACATCGATGGCGATAATTTCCGTGCGCGGCATCATCACCTCGCGCACCGTAGTATCACCAAACGAAAACACCGCGTTGAGCATGGCCTGCTCTTCGACTTCGATCACTCCACTGAGCTGGCTCTCCTGCACAAGCATCTTGAGTTCCTCAATCGAATAGTGGCGCTGAGTGGCATCATCGGGATTCAGCCGCAGCAGGCGCAATACCGCACGAGACGAGTGCTTCAATGCCCAAGTAAATGGCGTCAGCACAGTCGCGATTACCCGCATGATGGGGACCAATACCAGGGCGATTCGTTCGGCATGCCGTAACGTGAGTGAGCGCGGTACCAACTCCGCCAGCACCACCTGCAGGTAAGTGGCCAGCGTCAGGCCCAATAGGCTACCCAGCACATAGGAAACGTTACTCAGCCAGGACGACTGACTAAAATTGAGTGCACTGATAAAAAAATTGGAGATCGGCTCCTCCGCAAAACTGCCCATAGCTAATGCACACGCTGTGATACCCAGTTGCGCAGTCGCAAAAAAGCGAACTGGGTCTTCCATCACTTTGAGTACCAATTGTGCTGAGGCATTGCCCTGATCGGCCAGTGTCTGCAAGCGCGTCTTACGCGAGGTGACTAGGCTGTACTCAGCCGCAACAAAGAAGGCATTAATCGCTATCAACACGGCCAATACCAGTAGGCCAGACAGGAATTCCGTAAAAGGCATAGCTATAATGACAAAGGATAACCTATTTCATGACTGAGATTCAACGCAAAGGCATTTATCAGGCATTTGATGGCAAGAATAATGTCATCGCCGACGAGCGCTGGCAGGTAATTAACTTGCTCGATGGTGCCTTGCAATTTGACAACGAGACCGTGCGAGTGGCCCCATTCGATGAGCCCCGCAGCGATTCGGTAACCGTGACTCTGGAGCCAGATTTGCGCCTACGTGAGATCACCATCCACGGTCTACGCGGCGCGCGTGAGAGCCGGGTGTGTCTAAATCAGGATCGTTCGCAGGCCAGCGTGTGCTGGCGGCACAGGGGCAATGTCAAAGAGAAGCACATCGCTTGGCGCGAAGACATCGAGTTCGATTATTTCTCGCCGCTGTTCAACATGATCACGGTGAGGCGTTTGGGATTACTACCTGGTCAGTCGCGTCTATTTGATTGCGTGTATTTAGACCCGGTCACGTTTCAACCGCAATGGATGAAGCAGATTTATGCCAATCTGGGCCGCGAGAATCGATTGACTCGCTTTGGCACGGATTCATTGTGGCACTACAGCATGGACTTCGGCGGCGCTGGGCAGCATATTAGCCATTTTTGGTGCGACGATGATGGTGTGCTGATCGATTTTCGCTTTGGCAATGGCGGCGGTTTCCAACTCACCGCAAAGAATACATAGGGTCTGGTTTTAACGCAGAGACGCAGAGACGCAGAGAAGCAAAGATATTTTAACTTTGCGTCTCTGCGTTAAATAGAGGCCACTGCACTAACGTTTCACCAGTGGTACGAACATTTTAAAAGGCTGGCCGACCACCCATAGTTCTTTGCTAAACACATTTCCAGCCGAGTCGGTTGCCTGCACCCACACGTGATAGAACGGTTTGATAGGGGCTTGCAGGTCGGTGTTTAAGACCAGGGTGTTGCCTTGAATCTTAAACAGGGCATTATCCGTGCTGCCTGGGCCATCAATCAGACTAAAGGTCGCGCTATCGCCCGCATCCTGATCAACAGCTTGCAAATTGCCGATATTGGTGCCAATGCTCATCGTATCGCGTAGCTCAGACTGTGCCAAATATACATCCACCGGGGCTTCGTTGAGATCGCTAACCGTAACGCTAATTGCTTTGGCAAACCGGCCACCATGTCCGTCGTCGGTCTGAACACGCACGCTATAGGTACTCTTGGTTTCGTAATCCAGTGGGCCTGCACCCACCAATTTATCTTTATTAACACTGAAACGGCTGTTATCCGTGTCGCCTGCACCCGCAACCAATGTGTAAGTATGCATGTCAGTGGCATCTAAGTCAGTCGTGTCCAGGCCGCCATAGACCGTAGCGGTGACCGCATTCTCGCTTGCTGCAACGGGTGTCCATGTAATGCCGGTTGGCGCTGCGTTGGCTGGATCAAACACGGTCACGGTATAAGCAAAAGACTGGCTTTGTCCAGACAACTGCACATTGTTAATTTGCACTTCATACGGCGTATCATGCGAGGGTGGCGACCAATCAGCATAGGTATTCATGCCATTAACGGTCCAAGCCAAGGTGTTTTCACCATAGCCATTGGCAACTGATTCTTTTTGCACAGGGACTGACTGGCCTTCCGAAACAATGGATACCGTCGCGCTCGAAAAATCCGCGCCGGGATACGAAAAAGACCAGCGGGCATAGGTGACTTGATATGGCACAAAACCCGACGGTGGCCAAGCCACAAATCCATCCCGCGTTGGCGGGCGTGCTGTGCCGTATTGACCATTGATTACCACCAGCGCATTCGCAGGACGCTGCGTGTTACTGTCAGGCACATCCCCTGTGCCCATGGATGTTGTTTGTGGATAGAGCAGCCAACGTCGATGACCCACCGCGCCATTGCCTGTACCAGGGTCTTGCATGTAGCCGTCAATCGCATAAATGCCAGCATATCCCAATGCTAGGTTGGATTTACCCGCAGCCTGCGCGCCCTCGCTGCTGTAACACGCCCAGGAGGCAGGTGGCGTGTGGCTCAGCGCAGTGTTCGCACTCATCATTAGTGCGGCCTTTTGCGCCATATTGTTCAACGTATCCGAAAATACCAAAGTGGTTGGCACACCCGCCATTGCTCGAAAGAACTTGATCCGCTTCAACATAGCGTTGCGATAGGTACTGGTGGTGGTTCCAGCCGAACACGCGTTTACAGTGCCTGTCCAAGTCAACGCCACTTCGGATGTGGATTCATAATCGCTCTGAAAGAATATAGCGACCTGTGCCCGCGATTGCACATCGACAGATGGCGCCGACGCTTGGTTGACAGAAAAAACAAATTGAGTCGCAGTATCCACATCAGCTTCGGACACCTCTTCAGACACCTCAATCATTTGAGGGACATCCCCCAGGATGCGTAGATCGGAACCCTCGTGGGCATAACCGGGTTGCATCGGCAACACTAGCAACAAAGCAATAAGCGCCCTTAGACTCTGGCGTGACAGCCCAGATAACGCATGTCGGGCAATGGGCAGAAAGTTTGCAGCGATGTTCATCATTGAAAGGATTGAAAGAACTGAAAGATTCTAAGGATGCGAAAGCCAATAAATTGCAACGACGTAATTCTGACCAGAATTACAGGCTGCCGAATAAAGGCTGACTTTGGATCCTCTTAACGATTGATTTGAATTTAGTTCGTATTACGCAATCAAGCTGCAAAAGTTGTAGCACAAATCAACGATATATTGCTACAAATGAACACAAAAATCATCCCAAAGGACTAAATATGTATAGAGATGCATCGCAAGGCTGACTATATTCTCTATCTTTAGTCTATAGAGCTTATTGCAAAGCCGCGTTTTCCATGGCCACTTTAGCCGCAATAGTGAGTGGGTGCATTCAGCAAAAAACCATATCGGCTGTCCCGATCGCTCAACGAGCAAGAAGCGTGCGCCAAATGATCTCTGGACAATTTGCCATATCCAGCCCATATTTCCCACAATCGGGGTGCAGATATACTCACTTGCCTACGGGATTACAATCAGTAAAGCGACTAATGTGACAACTCCGTCAGCTAAAGCTAGACGGCTTCTTTCGGTCTAAGCCGAAAACCTTGTCGTCCCAAGGTCAGTATGTTTAGTGCGGCGTTGTGGTCTCTATCGAGGACACAACCGCAAGTGCAACTATGAATACGTTCA
>JANMVQ010000182.1:0-7911 GCA_031392845.1 Chloroflexota bacterium | reverse complement strand
TAATTCGGGTGATTTTCATTTTATCCTCTCGACTTTGTCGTCTTGATGGATTTTGCGTCAGGAGAGGACTTTTGCGCAAGTTAAGGCGTGCTGCGCGCATGTGACCACACTGGAATGAACCACGCAGTTGCGGGAGGTGTCGTGAGCAAATCAAACAAATGTCATGACAACAAAAAACTGCACCGGCCATGCTGACCAGTGCAGTTTTTGTTTATTCGCGTTGATGATGTTGGCCAAAGCCAAATCGACGAGTTAGTTCACAACTTGAATGGTGAACTGATCCGTGAGCCACTTGCTACCGTCGTTCCAGCGCAGTTTGATGGTGCGATTGGCGGTCACGTTTTCGATGATGATGCGCTGCTCGGCGTAGATTGGGCCTTTGAAGCCTTGACCATCGCCTTTGTCAAACTCGCCACTCACAAATGGCGTGGTGATACGCCAGACCACGGAAACATTCGAACCGCGTTTGGCCGGATACGGTTGTTCTACGCACAGATTTGATTCGTTCAAATAGGGCTTGGTGCAAGGAAATGGCTGACCCGGGCCTCCGGCCACTGGTGGCACCACACTGCCGTCCGGTAAAGGTGTGCCCACATACAGCAACCAGAAGTTTAGCTTCAGACGGGCAATGCCCCCACGCTCGACGTAGTCCACCGCCAAGGTGTGTGAACCAGGTGCAATGTAGGCATCGAACGCACTCAGGCGATCTCCGACGTTGCCATAGGCGTCGAGAAGTGGCTGGCCGTCCAGTGACACTCTCACTCCATCATCATGTTGCACATAGAAGCGATACACGCCGCCTGATGAGTAAATTGCGCGTGTGAAGCGGGCCGAGAAATTGTCGGCCATGATCCGGGCAGGATCAGGTGTGCCGAAGCCCCAATTGAAGTTCAAACGGCTGACCGACGATGACGCCACCGGTGGCCCTGAAAGATCAGGATTGTTCCAGTACTGGGCCGTCCATGAGCCGGGTTGGCCGCCATCGTCATTGCCTGGGGGCGGCTTTGGCATACCGCGCGACGGAATGCAAACTACCTTGCCGCGATGCAAAAAGCGATCGGATCGCAAATTATTTGCGATCAAAAAAGCACGTAGCGACACGCCAAATTTGTTGGCCACGGTTTGTGGCCACACATTGATGCCCTGTACGGTGTACCACAAACAGCCACGTTGTTGTAGCAGTCCTTCATTCACTGAAGCTTGATTCGTGGCCATTGCAGGCGTCGACCAACCTGTCAGGCCCAAAAGAACACTTAACACTAGCGCTAACGAAGTCAGGGATTTGCGCCAATGAAGGCCCTGCTCTTGCATTGTCATTCGGTCGATGATTTGCTTCATACGTTTCATCCTTATGTGAGAGTCTGTGAATAATCCACAGGTTGTCCACATATTATCTACATTTATGCAAGATTATGCAAGATCATTTACGTTTGAGATTCTTGCATGTCAAATAGGATCGGAGAAGAAATTCACCGCAGAGACACGGAGAGCACAGAGAATCTATTGATAAATCTCAGCGCTCTTTGCGTCTCTGCGGTGAATTCTTTGTCACGAGTGAAAGACTCGATTAACAAGCAACCCTATTTCTTGCTGACTTCAATCGAGATAATCTGATCACCTTTACCATCGCCAGCGGGGGCTTGTAGCGCCTGAACCTTGTCCAAGCCTTCAACAACCTGACCGATGGCGGTGAAGCGGCCTTCAAACACTTGGGTGTTGGTATACGTAAAAATAATCTGCGCATTACTGCGCGGGCCATTGCCAAACAAACCCACTACACCAGGCTTGGTGAAGGTGTTTGCCGGCGGAACTTCCAGGCTGCAATCGTAGCCGGGGTTGCCTTGCGCGCTGGCACTGGCCAGCAACACTGCACCCACCTGTGGGTCATTCAGCGCAATCGGGGTGTTGTTGAAGTAGCCTTTCTGCGCAAGAAACACGGTGGAGTTCACGTTGACGGGTGCAAGTTTAGGATCCAACTCCACTACGACATCGCCCTTGCTGGTTTTGATCTTCAACACATAGATGGTCCCTGCGGCAGTCACTTCATCTGGCTTGGCAAAGCTCAACCCAGCCGTACTGCCAGCAAGCAACTTGCTGCGCCCCTCAACATACTGCTTTACATTGCTAATAATGTCGGCCTGTTGGAACGCATCACCAGGAATCGGGCGGCCATCCAAGAACAGGCTTGGCGTGCCCTGCACTTGCGCGGCAGCGCCACTCTTCGTATCACGCTCGACGCGCGCGATCACCGCATCGCTGGCCATGTCTTTTTCAAGTTTGTCCGCATCGATACCGGCATCTTTGGCATAGGCCTTCAACGTGGTGGTGATTTCGGCCACAGGCTTGCCCTCCCACTCTTTCTGCTTCTCGTAGAGCAGATCGTGCAGTTCCCAAAACTTGCCCTGCATACCAGCAGCTTCCACAGCCCGGGCAACGATGACGGCCTTGTCGTGGATTGGCAGCGGGTAATGACGGAAGACCAAGCGCAGCGTGTCGCTCATTACATCCATCAGTGACTTCAGCGAGGGGTGTAATTGACCACAGGCGGGGCATTGAAAATCTCCGTACTCGATGAGGGTAGCGATGGCAGTCTTGTTGCCCAGAATGTGATCGTCGGCCTGAACATTCAGCGGCACAGGTGCGCATGAGGCCGGCTCTGGCACAGGGGTAGCCGTAGGTGGCACGGTCGGCTGCAATGGAATAGACTCAATCGCAGCTCCACCGCCGTCAATGATATCGATGCGTTCAATCTTGTCGCCAATCACAATCTGATTAACAACTTCCATGCCGCTCAGGGTCACACCGAAAGCAGTGTATTGGCCATCTAAAAATTCGGCGGGGCCTTTGACAATGTAGAACTGGCTGCCGCTGCTGGGGGTCGTGTCAGCCGGACCGCCTTGGCGGGCCATGGCAATGGCACCCATTACGTGCTTCAGCTTAATCTCCGGCGGAATGTTGTAGCCCGGACCGCCCGATCCATTCCCTAGCGGGTCGCCGCCTTGGATCACAAAATTTGGCTCGACCCGATGAAAAGTCAGGCCATCATAAAAGCCATTTTGGGCCAGATACACAAAGTTGTTGACAGTCTGAGGTGCAGCGGTTGGGTCTAGCTCGACCTTGATTTCGCCCTTCGACGTTTTGATGGTGGCGACGTATTTCTTAGTGACATCGATCTTGACGGGCGGTGGGGCATTCCCAACTTTGCTGCGCGCATCAGGGGACAGCGCGGCAAACGGTCGAGCCGAATCGGCCGCAGCGGCAGGCTGATCTGCAGTAGCGCCAGTGCGAGCGGCCGCGGTGGCTGTCTTCTCTGCGTTAGCGGTGGCCGTAGGAACGGCGCTGGCAGGCGTCGGGGTCCCACCATAAGGGGTCACAGTGGGCGGCACGGCTGGCGCGGCTGTGGTGCAACTAGACAAAATGAGAGCGGCTGCGATGACACTCACAGCCGCTCTGGAACGCAAGCCAGTTAGGGGCATGTACTTCATTCGTTGAGATCCTCCGATCAGGTAACAAGATTTAAGACAAAAGGTTTTGAGATTGGCTAAAAACAGCACAGTTTTTTTTGACAGGCACGCAGCTACAATTTGAGAGTCGATGATCTGTCCATCACCTGTCAGCAGTGAGGTAGTACTGCGCAAATCTGAGAGGCAGATTATACCCAGCGTGATTCTTTCATTATATTTTCGATCAAGGTAACCACGCCAGCCGATCGCTCTGCCAACTGGCATGGGTGCTGCCCAAATCCAAGATTTTTTGCAGATTGGTGCCGTCCACGTTCATGGTGTAAATGCCCCAACTGCCATCCCGGTTAGACTCGAACGCCACCCGCCCACCATCAGGTGAAAAGACTGGCGCACTCGAGCTGGCACCGTAACTGGTTATCTGGCGCAAGCCGCCAACTATGTTGACGATATAGATCTCCCATGCCCCACTGTAACTGCTGGCATACACGATATCGTTGCCGTTGGATGACCACTGCATGTTGACATCGGCGGAAGAGCTGGTCAAGCGCCGGCTATCGGAGGCATTATCTGGGTTGATAATGTGGACACCACATTGGTCTGAGCAACCCTGATAGGCAATATAGCCACTCGGCCCCCAAATCGGCCATGTCCCTTGAGTAATGCTGATGGGTGCGACACTGTTATCGATGCGTGCTACATAAATAAAGCCATCCGCTCCGCCATAGGCCACCCGTGTGCTATCGGGCGAAATAGATGGCCAATATGCCGTCACGTTATAGAGCTGGCCGGTACCACCCCCGGCGTACCAGGCATTAATACTCGATCCCCCATTCAATGCCACTGCGCCGGTGGCGGGTTGGTAGGCCGGTTGATAACCGCCACCAATGATGACTGTCGCCGTGCCATTAAATACGTGCAACGAGCTGTACCCAGAAGTGCCATCATAGGCGTTATAGAGAATGCGCCCAGTCATGTCCGACGCGTTGATATTAGCCCCTGCCGATCCTGTGCCGCTGACTGTGAGTGTGCCAGAAATGCTAGGAGTGGGTGTGGCCAGTGAGCAAAATAGCGTGACATCGGCGCGCTTACGGTCTAGTTTCGGCAATAACTTGCCCGCCAAATTTAGGGCTTCGGTATAGCGAACTTGCGCATGACAATAATCCTGGGTGGATGAGTATGCGTCCCCCGCCCGAAGGTTAGCCTCATAGAGTTTCTCACCGACATCCCGATAGGCTGGCGAGAGTTGCCCAAGCATCTCGATGGTCCGCTCCCAGTCTGCGCCAAAATAACTCATTGCATTCAGATAAGCCGCTGCGCTATCGCGTCCGTTTTTGGCAGTACGGCTGAGTGGCTGTATTTCTTCAGCCTGATCCAGATCATAAATACCCGCTTCAATGTCTTTGCCACGAATACGCTGTATGCCGCGATTCACTAGTGCGTTATAGCGCTGACTATTGACAGTTTCCGCCTCAAATGCGCTATCGATTGATCGCAATTGATCACTGAGTGCAATCACTGCATCCCATTCTTCGCGTGTGTTTGCGTCTTGAATCAGCTCAACCAGTTTGTTTTTGTCGGTCAGTACGGGGATCGCAGTGGGTGTAGGGGTGGCGGGATGGGGTGTCTGAGCCATCTGAGCGGTTGCCAACAGTGGGCGAACTGCGGTGTAGTCTGGTCGATACTTCAGAACTTCCTGAAAATTAGCCGCCGCTAACGCGTAGTTACCCGATCGAAAAAGATCCACGCCCCGTTCATAGCGTTCGATGACATAGCCGCTGACCGTAGATTCAATGCGCACTTTTTTATCGTTATCGCCTGCCCGCATTCCGGCATATCCAGACACAGCAATCATGGCGAGCATCAAACAGCCGAAAATGAAGAACGCGCTTAGATTAGCAAAGGCGCCTGTGGAGAATAGACGCATTGCGCGCTGACGAAATGGAATGGGGACTGTGACTGAGCTATCGTGCAACTGATTGGAGCGATCACGCATGTAACGAGTGCATTATAGGCGTCGTTATAAATTCGCCGTGCAGATATTGTTTAGATTCGGCAACTTCAAAATGCTTTTAAATCTACTTTTTTACTTTGCGTATAATTTACCTGTTCACGAGTCACGGGCCCATAGCTCAACGGCAGAGCACGGCGCTCATAACGCTTTGGTTCTTGGTTCGAATCCAAGTGGGCCCATATCGAAACGCCGGTCTGTTGTCACGGATCGTTGATTCATCGCAGACCGGTGTTTTATTGGTATAGCTTCTTGCAAAAAAATACGTCGCCGCCCACGACTTTGGCAATTTCGTAACCGAGATGTTGGTGGGCAGTTGGGCTGACGGGATAACCAGGATCGGTGTCTGAAGCCATCTCGGTGCATCCTTGTTCACTCGACCATGTTTCCGCAGCCGCAACCAATTTCCAGCCGATGCCCTGCACCCGAAAAGCCTTGTCCACATACCAGGCTTCCAAATAACCGATGCGGTCCGTGCTGCAACCCGGAGCGTTGGTATGAATGGTCACCTCCATCAGGCCACATAGTCCAGGCGTGTTATCCGGGCGTTCGGCGACAAACACAGGCATCCGATCAAAGTCGCTGAGGATTTCGCGCATTTCACGTTCCTGATCCTCCATTGGCGCTTCAGGCCAGAGTGCAACCCGCAACCTCAGCCATTCAGCGCGATCTTCGGGTCGGAGCAATCGAATCATTTTTCACCTCGTATAGCGAGCTTGTTTGACTATCTCTGATTTTTCCGCGAATCACGCGAATCTGCGCTAATAAATTCGCGAGAATTAGCGTGATTCGCGGATAACAGTAAAAAGCTAAGGTAATCTATTGGCTTACATAAACCCCGTGAATCATAAGCAATCGCAATCAGACTGCCCGTGCAAACTTGGGCAACAGGGGTGCGAGCATCAGGCGCTCTTCGACCGTGAATACCCGCAAGACAAACAACGTGGCCAGGTAAACCACTCCGCCGAGCAACAAACCGGGGATGATCCACCCGGCGTTGGCCAACAGATACACACATAATGACATCAGCCCTGAGGCTAGGACGGGTCGGGCCAGCACATCCACCCAATCGACCACGACGATGCTACGCCGCACGGCTACGTAAAACGCGCTGCCTTCCACGATCTCAGACAAGATCGTGATCACTGCCGCGGCTTGAAATGAGAACCACGGGATAAACACCAAGTTAGCCACGATGTTAAAGACCAGCCCAATCACGAAGGCCCGCGTGAGCATACGCTGCTGGCCCGCAGCGATCAGCGCATAATTCGTCACACTATTGATCCAACCCACCGGGATACTCCAGATCATAATAATAAGCGCCGACGTACCCGGCTGGAAATCTGCGCCAAACAAGCCAATCATGGTGCTGGCAAGAAAAGAAACTGTCACGGCCAACGGGAAAGCGACCATGACCAGCAGCTTGAGCGATAGGACATACGAGCGAGCGAGTGCATTGTCCGATTGTTTGGCCTGGCGTGCCATTACCGGAAACAACGACTGGGTGAACAGCGACGGGATAATATTGAACGCATCTATGTATTTATAAGCGGTGCTGTAATAGCCAACAGCCGCCTCGTTCTTGATGGCTTTGAGCAACGGCACATCTACCTTGAAAAAGAGCGTCGCCAGAAGGTGATTAAGCATGAGCGGGAAGGATTCGCGCAACATCCCGCGCCCATTCATCACCGTAGAGGCGCGCGGTAGGCGCGTCTCGGACGTGCGCAGTTGAAAATGAAGTGACAATGTATTGCGGGCAGCAATGATCAAAATGATGAGTGTGATTAGATTGACAACGAGGCTGGTTATGGCCAGCCCAATAATGCCTGCGCCGCTGAACAACAAAACCGAGCCAATCGTGATTTTGAGCAAGGCGCTGATAATCGTTAAAGCGCCGGGAATCTCAGCTTTTTCGTAGGCAAAGAACAGCGCGCTCAGACCAGTGGACAGGCTGCTGGGGATCTGGCTGATGGCCAGCAACACGATGGTCAGCGCAGTATCGCGACCCATGTTGTTGAACTGGGTGAAATAGATAATGACCACGGCAACCAATGGCGCGGCCAATGCGCCCAGCCCGAGGCGCAACAAACTGGTGCCATACAAATAGCCCATCGCATTTTGGCGATCGCGCGAGACATCCCGAATCAGGAATGTATTTAGGCCGAAGTTCATCAGAATCTCAAACCAACTCACAATAACCACAGCAAACGCATAGTTACCCACGCCTCCCACCCCCAGAAAACGCGCCATCAGCAAAGCAAACGCAAAATCCAGCAAACGCGAAACTAGGCTAAACCCGGTGAGCACAAGGCTATTCTTGGCGACCCGCCGCACCGCGCTATCGCCCATCACAGTCCCATTTTGCGATACGTTGCGCCAGACATACACCCCGCCCACAAACAACAGGCCGATCAAACCGACCAATGTAGCGATGCCGCC
>JANMVQ010000378.1:0-3833 GCA_031392845.1 Chloroflexota bacterium | reverse complement strand
GTTAGGCCGCCACTTATGCATACAGTGAAGAGTTCCGAGTGGTTATTCCGTAGTGCTTAGTCAAAGTTAATAAAACATGTTACATAGTATTTAAAAAAAAACAAAATCAATCAGATCGAAGTCGAAGAAAGCGTTTTATGTCGATGTGTAGGCTTCGGCCACGACCGCACCCTTCGACTTCGCTCAGTATGCATATCTTGAGGTTGAGTACCGATTGCGTAAGGTAATTTTCTAAGGACTAAGCACTCGGAACTCAGCACTACTTCGGAAAGCCTGCTTTCTTCAACGCGTCGTTGACCGCCGGGCACACCTCGGCAGCGGCTTTATCGGGGGTGCTTTCAAGCGCCCAGACCTTGGCCATGCCAGGAGAGACAATATTCGCATCGATGTCATCCCAAACTGGCAGAATCAAACCCGGCGAGAGAATCGCCAACGCTGCACCTTCGGTTGCAAACGCAGATCGGTTGGCCGGTTTTTGATTGGGATCGATAAAAGCCTTCGAGGTCGCCACCGACTTCTGAGCCGGGAACATGCCGCCGCTGGCAGCATAGATCGCATTGCCGCCCTCGGCGCTGTTGAGGAAGGTCATGAACTGCCAAGCCTCAGTCTTGTGTTTGCCCTTGGCATCCATCAACCAACGGGCACCGCCGGCCTGATTGGCGCGCTTGCCGCTCCAGGGCAAGGGCAATGGGGCAATGTCGTAGTTTAGGTTGGCTGTGTTGAACCCCGGAATGCGCGAGGCATTCTGGATGATCATCGCGGCCTGACCCTTCTGAAACACCGCTGAATCGCCACCGGCCTGATCCAGCGCGGCAGGCTTCATGGCAAAGTTCTTGGTGATCATATTGTGGAACCAGTTCAGAACTTGCTGTGATTCTTTTGAATCGAGGGTGCACTTGCCAGGGTTGGCCACGTTGTCGACATAGCCACCGCCATTGCCGACCAGGAAGCCATCCAGCTTGCCCGCTTCCATCGCCAGTCCATAGCGGGCAACACGGCCACTCCCCTCGACTTTGGTGAGCTTTTCGGCAGCGGCTTGCAGGTCGTCGAGCGTCCACTTGTCGGTGGGCAGGTCAACCTTGGCTTCAGCAAAGATGTCCTTGTTATAGTAGAGCACACTGGCACCGGCGTCGCGAATCAGGCCATACACATTACCCTTGTATGAAGCTTGGTCCAGAGTACCGGGCCAATAATCCTTAAGATCAAAGCCAGACTTCTCAGCGAGCGGAGTAAGGTTCTCGATGACGCCCTGCTCAGCCAGCGCCTGCACGTTAAAGGCATACCAGAACACATCGTTTAGCGCATCACCGCTGGCGATCTGCGTCTTCAGCTTGGTGTTGTAATCGTTCCATGGCGCAGTGTTGATCTCGATCTTGATATTCGGATTCTTGGCCATGAAGGCATCGGCGACAGCCTGATGGGACTTGAGCTCCTCAGCATCTCCCCACATGCCCCACTTCAATGTGACTGGTGCAGCAGCAACCGGAGCTTCTGTAGCCTTGGGCGCTTCGGCTGCTGGCGCAGCGGGTTTGGCTGCTGGCGGCGGAGCAGCGCAGGCCGCAAGTGTGACCACGGCCAAAGGCAGTGCCTTCAACAAGGAACGTCGGCTAAGCGGTTGGTTCGAAATAGACTTTGCTTGCATTTCTTTCCTCCATCTCATATATAAAGAGATAACTTGAATAACGATTGTGATACAGAATAAGCGATTCGGTGAACTGATTATGTGACCAAGGGTCTGGATGAGCAAGACGGCAAGGTATCTCCATCGTCGCTTAACATTTTAATTGCATTATGTTTGGCCTGCCCTCAGCTTTGTCTTCACTGTGATTTGTTTAAATAAGTGAGAATTGAACGTATGAAAGACACCAAAACCCGACGCCTCTTTTTGCGATTGAGCTTGGCGGCACCTGCGCTGGCAAGTCTAGCCGCAGCGTGCGCTCCCCAACGCACTACTAATTCACCCGCCACCAACGTGCCTGCGACAGCCACACAACTGGCACCTGCCATAGTGGAATCTGATCCAACCGCTAAGGCAAGGGCCAGTCAGCCAGTGCCATCTACGCCGACGTTTACCCCTACGACCCAAGCTCTGGCCCCGACCCCGACCTGTGACGACCCTGATGGTGGTCCGACACCAGCCCAAACCGAAGGGCCATATTACACGCCCAGCACCCCAGCGAAAACCAATTTTGTTGAACCTGGCATGACTGGCACCCGTATGAACCTGCGCGGTTTCGTATTGACCACGGGCTGTAAACCAGTCGCCAAAGCACTGCTCGATCTATGGCACTGCGATGCCGAAGGCGTGTATGACAACACCGGCTTTCGCCTGCGTGGGCACTTCTTTACCGACGAGAATGGCTACTATAAGGTAGAGACCATCATGCCAGGAATTTACCCAGGCCGCACCCGCCACTTTCACATCAAAGTGCAGGCTCCGAGCCAAGCGGTGCTGACCACCCAGCTGTATTTCCCAAACGAGCCGAAGAACGCTAGCGACGGCATCTTTCGCAAAGAGTGTCTGATGGAAATCACCAGCAATACTGATGGCAGCACAGCGGGCACATTCAACTTTGTGCTCAACTTGTAGCCAAAGGGAGATCAGTCTGAGTTCCCAACTGACGCGTCCAGGCCATCCACATGGCTACGCAGATGGCGGTGAGTGCGGTGGCCGCAAGAATACCCACTTGCGGCGAAAACCGCACCGCCACAAACGCCACCAACAGGTTGGACAAAGCCGAAGCCGCTGACCAGCCGACATTGTCTAGTGCTAGCACGCGCCCACGCACGTGATCGGGCGTGTTGCTCTGCACGATGAGACTGCTCAAGGTCATGGCCCAAGCATTGCCCCAATGCGCGATCCCCGCGCAGAGCATGCCGACATACGGCGAACGCGTAAAGGCAAACAGGCCATAGCCCAGGATCACCATCAACATGCCCACATTGATATAGCGCCGCAATGTCCCCATTTTGTTGGCCTGCAATGAGACAAGTCCACTTACCAGCAATGGCGAGATAAACGCGCCCACCCCGCGTCCGGCATAAAGCAATGAGGTGCCAAAATCACCCGTGCCATAGATCGCAATCGAAAATGTGCTGAACAGGCCAAAACCGCCCAATGCCCATGCGGTCGCAGGTTTGGCCAACACATACGAGCGCACCAGCGCATTCTCCTTTAAGTAACGCGCACCTTCGGTCAGCACACGCAACGTACTAGCACCACTCAATACCTGCCTGGCCTCGCTCGCGTTGAAGTTTGCTCGTGTGCGCCAAACCAACCCCGCAGAAACAGCAAATGACAGCGCATTGGCGACAAACGCTACATTGCGTCCTAGAAACGTAGTCACTAATCCACCCAGAAATGCGCCCAGAAAAATCATAGTGGCAAAGGTAGTTTGATTGAGCATCGCCGCCGTGGGTAGCTCGCGCTGGCTGACAATATTGGGCAAAGCCGCCGACGAGGCAGGCATATAGAAGGCGGTCCCCAGCGACAAGCCCACCGTCCCGGCATAAGCAATCCAAGCTGTCGCGGGCGAACGAATCAATAAGAAACTCAGCGCCAGCACTGCCCGCATCAAGCTGGCCAGGATCATGATGGTCTTGCGATTAAAACGATCGGCCACTACACCGGTGATGAACAACCCTGCCACTGCCACCGGCACAATCTGCGCCACACTCATGAGATTGCCGGATGCCGGGTTGCCGGTCATCTCAACCAGCAACCCCAATAATGCAATCGTGTTAAACCAATCCCCAAGCTGCGAAATCACCTGCGAAAGCCATAGTTTGCGCGCATCTGGATTCTCTCGGATCAGATGCGCATACCCGCGCAG
>JANMVQ010000366.1:0-35980 GCA_031392845.1 Chloroflexota bacterium | reverse complement strand
GTTTCGTCAAAACGTGACGCGTTTAAGCCAAATTCAGCCTTTAGGGCGAGTGTCTGTTCGGTATTTTTTCTCACATCCAAAGAATGAGGCAACGATTACGGCCCGACCTGAGCCCATGCCAGTGAGCGCTGGAATGTCATGAAATTGTCTGACGCACTTTCAAATTAGAGTTAGAGTAAACCACTGTGAACGAGCAACCGCCCAACATCGCTACAGAACAAACTGTGAGTGACCGCATTAAAACAAAGGCGCGCGACGAAGTGCTATCCTATGCCATTTTTCGCCCGGAGAGCGCTTTGGTTGTGGCGCTGTCGATTATTCTGGCAGGGTTATCGATCATGCAGGTGCCATGGATGCCGCTGCCGTGGTGGGCTTGGTTGGTTGGTGGTGCAGTGGGCGAAGGGGCGATTGTTCTTAGCACGCTGAAAGACCAGCGCTTTTATCGTTACGTCTTGAACAAAATGTTTGCCAGTCAGTTTGATCTTAAACAACTGCGCTCATTGCCTTTGCGCCAAAAGATCGAGAAGGCACTCGAATATCGTCAGTTGCTGATGCAGGAGATTCTGCGCGGCAAAGATGCGCACGATGAGCGTCTGCTCGATACAGCGCGTGGCATGGAGGACTGGATCGCCCAAATCTATCGGCTGGCCCAAAATCTGGACACCTATGACCAAGACGCCATGATCATACGAGACTTGCAGAATGTTCCGGCTGAGCTGACTGAGTTGCAACGGCAGCGCAATCGGCCAATGTCAGCATCGGTTCAGGCAGAACTGGACAAAGCAGTTCAAATGAAGCAGACCCATCTAGAGACGCTAAATAATCTACGCGACAGCATGCAGAAAGCGCGTTTGCAATTGGACAACACGCTATCGGCCATGGGCACAATTTACATGCAAGCCAAGCTGCTCGGCACCCGCGAGATGAACAACAACCGCGCCCAGCGCTTACAAGCTGATATGTCGGAACAGGTACAGCAATTGCAGGACACCGCATCCGCTATGGACGAAATCTATAGGACAAACTTACGAAGTAAGAATTAAGAAGTATGAAGTATGAAGTATGAACTCATCTTTCATACTTCTTAATTCATACTTCTTAATTCTTACTTTCTCAGAGAGGGTTTATCATGAATCGCACACGCAATATCTTTTTTCTCATCGTTGGCCTGGCCATCGTATTGGTCATTGGGGGTGTCATTATCAATAACATCACGGGTCGGGCAGTCAACCCGGGCATCATTCCAACTGCAACACTTGCGCCTACGCAAGCGGCTTCTGGGCAGGCAGAGGCAATCAAATCGCCCGATCCACTGTTTGCAGCAAACTACAAAAGCGATGATGGCAAGCCCGTCTATATTTGCGGCACCGATGCGTTCGCATCTTTTCTAACGTTGTCCCAGATTCAGCAGGGCGGTCTAGATATCGCCCATGGCTTTCATTTAGGCATCATCCCGTATCAGTTGCCTAACCGACCGGAATATGCGCTGACTGAAGAGCAGAGTGACGCACTGGTTGCAGCAGGCAAATGGGATTGCGAGCTAAATACGTTAGATGCGGTCGCTACTAGCGACAATGGAGTGGTCACTGCGATTGTCGATGAAAGTGCGGGTGGCGATGGCATGTTTGCCCGCAACATCAGCACGATTAATGACTTGAAAGGCAAGCGCATCACGTTTATTACGGGCAGTAGCTCCGAATACTTCATGAACTATGTGCTTTCGATTGCCCGCTTGAACCCCAAGTTTGATGTCACGCTGGTTCCGGCCGACACACCCGACGAGGCCATCAAGCTGTTCAACGAAGGCAAAGCCGATGCGGTGAGTGCGTGGGAGCCGCAGCTCTCACGGGCCAAGCAGGGTGGCGGCATCCCTCTTATCACAACGAGTCAATTGCGCATTATTTTGGATGTGGTGATCACCTCACGCAAGAGCATCGCCGAGCGTCCGCAAGTCGTACAGGCCTTCCACGATGCCTGGTTTGATGCGTTGAAATTGCAGGCCGAGAATTTTGATGTAGCCGCCAAGCAAATTGTAGATTGGGGCCACAACGATTGGACCGAGGTGCGCACACCGGCCGATCTACACAGCCAATTAGAGCGAATTGCACAGGGTGATTTGGGCAACAATGCATTCGTGATGCGCGACCCAACCCCGCTGTTCAATCGTTTGAACATCTCGAGGCGAGTGTGGGCCACGGCAGGCACTCAATCGACTGAGACAAAGGTCGAAGATCTGGTCGATCCGCGTTTTGTGGCAGCGGCAGCGCAAAACACCAAGCTGCAACCGAACGGCAAACTCGTCAACAGCTCGTTCTCGATTGGCGCCAAAGTGGACTTGAGCGGCGCCAAGATCAACACCCAGGACGCCGCAACGTTGGCGGTGCTGCCGTGTCGCCGCTTTACCTTCTTGCCCGAAAGCACGACGTTAACGCTTGAATCGCGCCGCATCCTGGATGATTGCGTAGTGCCAACCTTGCAGCAAAGTGTGGGGTTGTTTCTGCGGGTCAAAGGTTCGTCGGCTTGGCCCGGCCCCAAAGGCACCTACACCGAACAACAGATCAGCGAGTTTGCCCAGGCACGTGCGCAGTCGGTGGTGGACTATCTGGCCGCCCAAGGTGTGGACAAAGCTCGCTTTGTAGCGGAGGCCAGTTTGCCGCCTGCAGCACATCGTGAGACGGAAGACGCCGATCTCCAGGCAGAAGATCGTTTCGTGGAAATGACCTTGATCACGGTGGGTCGCTAAGCACCGGGAGGGATAGGCTATGTCTAAAATAAAGCGATGGCAGCCTTGTATTTCAGCATTTCTGGCAACAACTTTGGTGCTGTTAAGTGCTTGTAGTGACCGAAATGGGACCGACCGCGAGGCCGTCAGTGTGCCACGCAACGCAGTCGTGGTGGAGGTCGTTGCGAACACCAGCCTAACCGCGTGGCTGACTGATGCAGTGACGCAATTTAATCGCGACAACTTGAAGATTGGCAGCGGTAAAACCGTCTTTGTCAAAACAACCTTTGCTGAGGCCGGTCAGACAATTGCCGACCACGCCGCCCAATCGGATTTTGCTTCTGTGTGGATCCCTGACAATGATGCCTGGGTATCTTTGATGGGCACACGCGGCAACACCAACTTTAGTGCCGATTGTGTCAGCGTAGCCCAAAGCCCGCTCGTCATTGCAATGTGGCGTCCGTTGGCCGAATCGCTCGGCTGGCCCACCCGCAAGTTGGGCTGGTTGGATGTCAGCAGTCTGGCGGCAGACGAGGCGGCCTGGCGCTATTACAGTGGCGGACAATATGGACGCACGTTGCGGCTGGCGCATGCGCACCCCAGTCTGTCTGGGTCTGGGGCAAGCACACTGCTGGCGGTCATGCAGGCGGCCAAGCAAAGCAGCGTGCCGCTCACCACTGAGGAGATCAAGAGTCCGCTGGTGCAGGCGTCGCTCAACGCGTTTGAAGGCGGCGTCGCGGTGTTTGGCACTTCGCCTAATCAATTGGCCCAGAACATGCGGGCGCGCGGCATCCAATATTTGGGCGCGACGGTCATGTACGAAAACAACGTCAGCGAAATCAGCAGCGGTGATCCAGAGATCGTGCCGGTTTATCCATTTGAAGGCACGTTTATGGCCACCCATCCCGCCTGCATCAACAGCATATCTGCCAATGAACCGCGCGAAGGCGCAAAACTTTTTCGTGAGTTCTTATTAAAGCCGGAGATGCAAATGCTCGCCCAGCAACACGCGCTGCGTCCGGCCACTGGTAGCGCCAAGCTAAATGCGCCGATGGATGCGGCCCAGCCCAAGATCATCTTTCAGGCCCCTTCGGCGGAGGCCATTCAAACGTTGCAAAGCACTTGGCAGCAGGCCCGCAAACCCATGCACTTGGTTTTGGTGATGGACACATCAGGCAGCATGACCGGCAGCAAAATCACCGGGCTAAAAGCAGCGGCGAAAAAGTTCGTCGAGCAAATGAATGAGAACGACTACCTGACTTTGCTTCCGTTCAACCGACTTCCTCGCACGGTGTTAGCGTTTGAGCGGGTCGGAGACAGCCGCACGGTGGCGTTGCAGGACATCGATGCGCTGGAAGCCAGCGGTGGGACGGCGCTGTATGATGCCATCGCAGAAGCTAGCACAAATATTGCCAGTAGCACATCCAAGCAACGCAGCAACTTGATTGTGGTGCTGACGGATGGGTTGGATACCAACAGCACGTTGAAGTATGGCCCCACACTGATTCAGCAAGCCACCGACAACGAAACCAGCCTCTACACAATTGCCTACGGCGATGATGCCGATTCAAAGACCTTGTCCGACCTGGCTACGCAGAGCAACGGGTCGTTTTACAAGGGTAACGAAGCCGATATCGGCGCGATCTATCAGGAGATGAGCACCGCATTTGGTGGCAATGTAGGCATTGGGCGATAGTTTAGTGTTATCAGGTTCATGGACACAAGCGTATCGTGACTGTTAAGATGGATGAGTTCATCATCGCTGGTTGCTCAGGTCTTTAGCGCGAAGAGGCAAAGCAGCAAAGATTCTTATCTGTCTTTGTTGCTTTACCCCTTCTTGGTA
The DNA here is from genome assembly GCA_031392845.1 of Chloroflexota bacterium. Classification (GTDB taxonomy): domain Bacteria; phylum Chloroflexota; class Anaerolineae; order J036; family Brachytrichaceae; genus JANMVQ01. The sequence goes on along the minus strand of JANMVQ010000366.1, from coordinate 31,415 downwards.
AAAGTCTGAAAACCTCAGGCAATCAGTCAGTCATTGTCGTTTACCGTACGGGCGTTGCTGTTGGCGCCGGCCTGCTGGTTGGCACGGGGGTGCTGGGCGGCACGAACTGGACAATAGGGACTGGTGCGGCTGGCACAATCGGCATATAGACTTTACTTGTCAGAAAAAACGTTGATTCTGCACGCGGCAACTTCATGCTCACGGTGCCGGTCAGCCCCTGAGCTACGGTGATGACAGCCGCAGCGCCAAAGTCTTGCGCAACACCTGTGTACATTTGACGATAGCCCTGGCGCGTGAATAGCAGCTTGTACGTGCCTGGGGATAAAACAGCTGATGTGGTGAAGTAGCCGCCGGCACCTGTATATGCATACGTCTCGTAAAACTTAGGCAAATTTGCATCATACACAAAGACTAGCGCGTTGTTCAGTCCCAAACCAGTATCTGCATCGATCACCTGACCCGTAATCGACTGGCCTGCTTGCAATGTCACACTAATAGTGCTGATGGGAGTGGTCGCCGTCAAATCCACTATGTCCGCTTCTGCGAAAGTACCTTTGCTGTTGTAATAGTGCTGTCCATAATATGCATCGTAATCTATGCCATTCGCTTGCACTTTATAGCGGCCCTTAGGCAGCAATAAATCAAATTTCGTCTTCGTATAATATTCGTAATCATAGAAGACGTAGTGACCCAACTCATCCAGAACCAATACTTCGCTCACATAGGGGATGTGTGAAGCCGGTGGCCGCAGTACCTCCACCGAAAGCGGCAGGCCTTTCTGCAAGGTGTCGTTGAATTCCACCGAATCTGAACCAACGATATTGATCGTGGTTGCCTGTTCGGCAGTGCTACTTTGACCAGAGAAAGACGGTGGATATTCATTGGTGGGTGTGAAAAAGGCGCTGGGTTGATAACGGAGCGCAAACCGGCCACGACATACATCGTTCAACACATATTCGCCTAATGCATTGGTAGTATGCTGGCCCCCTACAGCTCGGGAATCCGTATCCAGCCCCCAGGCGGACACATTTACAGCAGACAGTGGCTGACCCGTTTCGGTGGAGGTCAATTTGCCATGAATCGTAGCATCGGTAATGGCTGCATTGATCTCAGGTCGATATTCTTTGGGTCGTATCAAAATGGGGGGCGCATCTGTTGCCGACCGCGCATTAAAGTTCCATTCCGGGCAAGTGTATAGGCCCTCATAATACAAGCGATAAATGTTGGCCGGCAACCACAAGCGATACTCTCCATGCGAATCGGTATATGCGCTAAACAGCGTGGCAAACCTTTGAGGCGCGATCTGAGCGACAGCATTGACTGATACATACTGCAAAGGTGCGCCAGTTTTTTCAGACACCACCCGCCCGGTAATGAGGCCTGCATACGACAGCGCGGCATTGATCGCTATGGTGTAACCACGCGTTACCGCGATTGGGGTCGCTTGCGCAATGTCATTTGTATTGGTGTAATACTCAAAAGCATAGGGTGCGGGCGGGAAAAAGCCAACCTGATAGCCCGCATTGCACAAACCCGTGATCTGGTAGTTACCCTGTGCGTCTGTCAGGTCATATCGTAAGGATGGGTCGTAGAACTCTCGCGCTGAAGATCGTTCGGCGGCTACATAGGTGAATGGCACTGGTTGGCCAGTGTCTTCGGCAACTATTTTACCGGCGATGTTAGCCGGGTATTGCAAACTGATATTGGCCGTAGTCGTAGTCGCACTTGTCGCACTCAATACACTGGCTTGATCCAAAGTAGGCTTCCCGCCATAATAGCTTCCGCAGTATTGGGCAGAAATATAATAACCGTAGTATCCGACTCTAATCTTGTAACTGCCTGGACGCACGGTCAGTGTATATGCCCCGTGATCGTCAGTTAACACCATGATCCCGCTGTATAGATCCAGATCAGAGATGGCATTATTGCCCGCCGGAATCGCTTCAACACTCGCCCAGAGAGTCGTGCTTATCGTAACATCTGGCCCGGTCACCTGACCCACGATCTTTGCCCCGCGTGGCAATGCATAGTCAATCGATGCGCTAAGTGGCGCAGTCAGTGTAATAACATCTGCCGTAACACGGGTCAGTTTGTGATTGTAGTAGTCGCTGACATAAGCACTGGCCGGTGCGTCCGAATTGCGGGTGGAGAAATACAACTTATACGTCCCGCTCGGTAAACCATCCAACAAATACTGTCCGTCCGTTATGCTACGGGTCACAAAACTGTCGGATGTATTCTGCCGCAATAGCACCACAGCCACATCACCCAAAGGCAAATGGGTATCGGCGGCGCTCAGCACACCCGTAATCTGCGCACCGGGCATCAACTTAAGCTGAATATCCGGCACGATATTGGGCGCGGTGACCGTGACCATTGCCATGGATTCAAGCGGAGGACTTACTTTGTCGCACCCGTTCAAATAGCGCGTGGATTCGCCATAAGCGGTGTCCACCAAGGCGCACAATCGATACGTGCCTGTCCCCAACCCCGAAGTGCGATATTGCCCATCCGCCGCCACTTCCAGCTGGTTCACCACGCTCCCATTTGCGTCGTAGATGATGATCCGGGTATTGGCCACGGGCAACCCCGTGTCCAAAGCTAGAACCGCACCAGTGATTTGTGCGCCACGATCCAACACCGCATTGGCGGTGATGACAGTCCGTGGCAAATTGGCATTACTTGTAGTAGTAATCAACGTGGCCGTGTTGCTAAGCACTTGGTTGTCATACCACTCCGGCGCAAAATAATACGGATAAACCAGCGCTGGGTCAAAACGAAGCATATGGCTGCCAGGTGACACTAGCAATTGGTATTTGCCCTGCTTGTCGGTCCAGTCATAATCCTCCGGGTGGCCGTTTCGGTCATAGGCCGCCACGTATACATAATTCACCGGCAAACCGGTCTCCGCTGCTGTGACTACACCCTCCGCATAGGTGTAATAGGATTGCGCCTGATCGGGCTGCATGCTGTCAAGCTGTTCCCTGCGCTTGCTCACGCCAGAAACGCGCAAACGATCGGGCAACAGGCTGGCACGCTCGGCCTCAAACGAGGCCCGTGCTTCCTCTTCAACCGACTGCGGCCCACTCGCTGATTGTGGCGATTCATCTGACAGATGCACAGCGGGGCGCTCGGCTTGCGCCTGGTAGCGGGCAACAAGCGGATCTAATGGGGGTGCAGCATTGGGAAAAGTGGGCGGCAGATTGCCATCACGCTCATATGGGCGGCGTGCCAATGGCAACAGCGGCGGCTGAGACACAACCAAGCCAGCCTCGGCCTCACGGGGCGCAGATTGCGCTACTACAAATTTAGCTTGTACGGGTTGAGACAATACAGCGCTGGCCAATGCCAAGATTGATGCCTGCGCAATCGCATGGTGCATGAACGCACGCATAGATTCCTCCTCGACGGTATTAAAAACATGAGCGAACCACCCGGCGGATAAAAGGAATTGGTTGTTCAGACAAGCGTGAGATTGATCTAGGTGCAATATGAGCAGCACGAATGGTGATCCGTATCATAAGCCACCAGCGTTTATTGAGCGTTTCTTATCTTAAAACTCCTATTCGGGCACGGAAAATTAAAAAGACGGCTTGAAAAGCCAAGCCGTCTTTTTAATTCTGCCTTCTTAATTTTTAGTTTCTTCAGCCAATCTTCTTCCCAATCTCTTCCAGCAGCCGCTCGCGCGTCTCCTCCAACGGAATTCGATCGATGACCGGGGCGAAGAAGCCTTCCACGATCAACCGACGCGCTTCTTCCGGCGGCACCCCCCGCGATTCGAGGTAAAACATCGGCTCGGCATCGATCTGGCCGACCGTCGCACCGTGGGTGCAACGCACGTCGTCCGCTTCGATCTCGAGGCCTGGGATTGAGTCGGCGCGGCTCTTGTCACTCAACTGCAAGTTGCGGTTGGCTTGGTAAGCATCGGTTTTTTGCGCAGTCGGAAACACCCGAATATTGCCACGCCAGACCACCCGGGCAGAATCGCGCAAAGCCGCCTTGTAGAGCAGGTCGCTCTTGCAGTTCACGCCGGTATGATTTTGCTGGGTATCGTAATGAAACTGCTGTTTGCCGTCAGCAAAATACACCCCGCTCATCAGCGCCAGGCCATTGGCGCCATCCATATCGCTCTCGAGCAGGCTTTTGGTGAACTTGCCACCAATCCCGCCCATCACCCAGTGCAATATCGCGCCTTCGCCCACCTTGGCCCGTTCAGTCGTAAAGTTGTAAAGGTTGCGGCCCCAGTCTTGGATATTGACATAATCAAACTGGGCACCTTTGCGCAACACTATCTCGACCGCGCCGTTATACATCGCCTGCGCGCCACCGGTCGGCGACGCATAATCCTCGATCAACGTGGCCTTAGCGCCTTCTTCCAATACGATCAACGTGTGGTTAAAGCCGGTGCGCTGGTCCGCCTGCATGCGGTTGCGGGTGCGGAAGGGCGCATCGATCTGCACGCCCGCTGGCACATATAACACTGCGCCGCCGCGCACAAAGATGCCGTGCAGCGCCGCAAAATAGCTGTCGGTGATCTTTACGCTTTCGCTCATCAAGTGCTTGGTGAGCAAATCCGAATGCTCACGCACTGCCGTCATGAAGTCGGTAAAGACCACACCCTTGGCCTTCAATTCGTCGGCGCTCAAGGGTGAAAGCAGTTCCGTCGCCACTTCATTGGTCGAGGCGTCAACGCTGGTCAAAATTTCCGCCAGCTTGAACTGGCTCAAGTCCACGCGTCGCCACAATTCGTCATGCCGGTTCGGCACAGGCGTATCCCGAAAAACACGAAACGCCTCAGCCCGGCGTTCGGCCATCCATTCCGGCTCATTCAGCGCTTTGCTATAAGCAACAACGCTGTCAATCGTCATTTCGCCTGCTTTTACTACAGGCGTGGGTTTTAACACTGATACTGTCATAACTTCAGACTATCAAAGTTCCGAAAGTTCATAAAGTTCCGAAGGTTGATAAAGTTCGTAAAGCTGTTTTAAACTTTACCAACTTTATGAACCTTATGAACTTTACTAACCTTATGAACCTTCCTATCCGACCGTCCCTTCCATCTGCAACGCGATCAAGCGGTTCATTTCCATGGCGTATTCCATCGGCAGCTCTTTAACAAGCGGCTCGATGAAGCCGGAGACGACCATGCTGCTGGCGTCTTCCTCGCTCACGCCGCGGCTCATAGCATAGAAGAGTTGCTCTTCGCCAATCTTGCTCACGCTGGCCTCGTGCCCAATATTGACCTGATCGTTGTCGATCTCGATATATGGATACGTGTCACTGCGGCTCTTTTCATCCAACAACAGTGCATCGCAAACCACGCTGCTTTTGCTGTTTACAGCATTCTTGTAGACCTTGAGCAAACCGCGATAGCTGGTACGTCCGCCATGCTGACTGATCGACTTGCTGACGATCTTGCTGGTGGTGTTCGGCGCGGCGTGCACGACTTTGCCACCCGCGTCCTGGTGCTGGCCTTTCCCGGCGAATGCAATCGAGAGAATCTCGCCGTGTGCGCCTTCTTCCATCAGATAGACGGCGGGGTATTTCATGGTGAGCTTCGAGCCTAGATTGCCGTCCACCCATTCCATCGTTGCGCCCTCATAGGCAGCGGCGCGTTTGGTGACCAAGTTATAAACGTTGGTGCTCCAGTTTTGGATGGTGGTGTAGCGGCAGCGCCCGCCCTTCTTGACGATGATCTCCACCACGGCGCTGTGTAGCGAGTCCGAGCTGTAGACGGGTGCGGTGCAACCTTCGACGTAGTGCACTTCTGCACCCTCGTCCACGATAATCAAGGTGCGTTCGAACTGACCGACATTCTTGGCGTTAATCCGAAAGTAAGCCTGCAACGGCATATCGATCTTTACGCCCGGCGGCACATAGATGAACGAACCCCCTGACCAAACTGAGCTGTTCAACGCGGCAAATTTATTATCGGTGTAGGGAATAATTGTGCCGAAATACTGGCGGAACAGTTCGGGGTGCTCACGCAAAGCGCTGTCCGTATCTTTGAAAAGCACACCTTTGGATTCCAAGTCTTTGGCCAAGCTGTGGTAAATCACCTCGGACTCGTACTGCGCGCCCACGCCAGCCAGATATTTCTTCTCGGCCTCGGGGATGCCCAACCGGTCATAGGTATTCTTGATCTCACTTGGCAAATCTTCCCAAGTCTTGGACTGGCCATCAGTGGGCTTAATGTAATAGAAGATATTGTTGAAATCGATCTGGCCCAGCACCTCACTGCCCCAATTGGGCATGGGCTTGGCCTCGAACGCCTCGTAAGAGCGGATGCGAAAATCCGTCATCCATTCCGGCTCCTGCTTCATGCGCGAGATGTCTTTCACGATGTCCAAATCCAAGCCCCTGCGGCTCTTGAACGAGTAGTTCTCGGCCTCGTGAAAGCCGTACTTCTCGGTATATTCGTCGTTGACCGACACTTGTGTTCTTTCTTCTGACATAGTCATAGTAATCTCCTACTTCAAGCTTTCCACATCCGCCAAATCTTTTAGCCGTCCACTGGCTTTTTTGTTTTGCTTTAGCGATTCCACATCGATAAATCGAAACTGCAGTTCGCCGTCACGAACATCGACGCGGCCAGCGAAACATTTATCAAACTCAACACCTACCAAAGTCGTGATAATGTCTATCCGATTTGGCTCATTTCCCAATTGAACAAACGTATCCGGGGTTTCAAAATCTGCGGGTTGTAAGCCCAGTGAAGCCATTCCAAAATCGTCCAGGGCTTTGACAAGCAACACAGCGTTATCGTGATCAGTCCCTACCCAGACATCAAGATCCTTCGTGTATCTTGGATGACCGTGAAACCCGACTGCATATCCACCGACGATTAGATACTTGACATTGTTATGGTTTAACGATTCGACAAACTCTCGCAAATCGCGGCTCAGCAGTGCCGTATTGCCAGAGGTGATATCCGCGCCGGATTTCTTCGATCGTGGCGAGCCTTTCTTGCCAAGGACGGCTTTGCCAATACGCGAAGTTTTCGCTGTCTTGCTCATGAACCTTCCCTTTGCGCACCACTAGCGCAATCGTCCGAGTAGTGGCCTTTGCCGGACTCAATCCCTGATGTTTGCGTGGCTTAACATTTGTCGTCATAGTAAGTTTGAGATGAACGCTAATTCTGCATTCGCAATTCTCAATTTACCTCCGGCTCCTTCAACCAATCATAACCCCGGCTTTCCAGCTCCAACGCCAACTCCGGGCCACCGCTATCAACGATTCGACCATCGATCAACACGTGCACAAACTGGGGCTTGATGTAGTTCAGCAAGCGCTGATAGTGGGTGATCACCAGCACACCCATGTTTGGGTTGTTTTTGTGCAAGGTGTTCACACCTTCGCTCACAATCCGCAATGCATCGATGTCTAGACCAGAATCGGTCTCATCTAGCACCGCCAATTCCGGCTTCAGCATAGCCATCTGCAAAATCTCAGCCCGCTTCTTCTCGCCGCCAGAGAACCCCTCGTTCAAGTAGCGCCCAGCAAAGCTCTGATCGACCTTCAACACACCCATCGCCTCGCGCAGTTGCTTGGTAAACACAGGGATCGGCATCCCCTTAACGGTTGAGGGCAGGACGCCGCCATTCTTGGCCGCCGCATCTGCTTTGATGCGGGCATTGACTGCCGTGCGCAGGAATTGCGCCACGGTCACCCCCGGAATGGCCACGGGATACTGAAACGCCAAGAATAACCCGGCGCGACTGCGTTCATCGGCTTCCAAACCAAGGATGCTTTCACCTTTGAACAAAATATCGCCGCCAATCACCTCATAATTAGGGTGCCCAGCAATCGTGTAGGCCGTGGTGCTCTTACCTGAACCATTCGGACCCATGATGGCGTGAATCTCGCCCGGGTTAATCGTCAAATTCAGACCCTTGAGGATCTGCTTATCAATGTTTGCAATCTTGACCTGTAAGTCGCGAATCTCGAACCATGCTTCTGCCACAATATCTCTCCTGAGCGTAAGTTGAAGAAACCTGCTAGAGCTCTTCAGCCTTTAGAATCAACACTACCAAAATTAAATGTTGACAGCAGTATAACTTTCTAAGCGGAGTGGGTCAAGGTTAAAAAGATGAGAGTCTTCTAAATTAGTTATTGTAGGATAAATGTAGGACGATTCCAGGACGATTCTAGGGTGATTTATCGTAGCAACAGTCGAAATATCTTATCGGCCAGCCGAGTATATGGCAACCATCGGAACCAAAAATCAGACCGCCAGCGCTTAAGCACGCTGCGCGAATGCGAAAATGCCGCAAACGAATATTTGCCGTGGTATTGGCCTAGCCCGCTCGGCCCCACGCCGCCAAACGGCATAAAGGACGAGCCAAACTGCACGGTGCATTCATTCACACAGGCGTTTCCGGATTGGGTCTCGCGCAACACTCGTTCTTGCAACATTTTGTCGGACGCGAAGATATATAGCGCGAGCGGTTTGGGCCGTGCATTCACCCAACCCAGCGCCTGATCGAGCGAGTCGTACGGGATGACTGGCAACAATGGGCCGAATATCTCTTCCTGCATGATGGGACTGTCGAGCGCGACATCCGTCAAAATGGTGGGGGCAATGTATCGCTCGGTGCGGTCCATCTGTCCACCCTGCACCACTCGGCCCGATGGGATGAGCGCGGCTAAGCGCTCGTAATGACGGGTATTAACGATTCGGCCGTAGTCCGGGCTGCGCTGGGCATCTTCACCATAAAACTGGTGCAACACTTGGCCCAACGCCGCCAGCAAAGGCTGCTCAACGCGCCGATCCACCAGCACATAATCCGGTGCGACACACGTCTGCCCAGCGTTGACCCATTTGCCCCAAGCGATGCGTTTGGCGGTCTGTCGTATATCGGCATCGGCGGCCACGATAGCCGGGCTTTTACCGCCCAGCTCTAATAGACAGGGAGTCAAATGCTGCGCCGCGGCTTGCGCAACTACCTTGCCAACAGATGTGCTGCCGGTAAAAAAGATATAGTCCCATTCGTGCACCAACAACTGGCGTGCCACGTCGGCATCCCCTTCGACCACGGCCACCACTTGTGGGTCGAAGGTCTCACGCACCAACTCAGCGATAGCCGCCGACACATGCGGGGTGTACTCGCTGGGTTTGATCACGGCCGTGTTGCCTGCCGCCAACGCCCCAACCAGCGGCACTAGCGCAAGTTGCAATGGGTAGTTAAATGGCGCAATAATGAGCGAGATGCCGCGTGGCTGCGGATATATCCAACATGTTGAAGGCAGTTGCACCAGTGCTGGACGAATCATTTTTGGCCGCGCCCATTGGTGCACGTGCGCCAGCGCGTGGCTGCACTCACTCAGCACCAGACCAATCTCAGTGAGATAGCCTTCGATCGCACTTTTGTGTAAATCGGCATGCAACGCGTCTAGCAGACGGTGCTCGTGTATCTTCACTGCGCTATGCAGTTTGTGCAACTGCGCTTTGCGAAAGGGAATGTCTCTGCTGGCATAGGTCGCAAAAAATTGCTGCTGCGCCTGATATATGCGATTAATCTCATCGGACATACAGCTATTTTGACATACCACTTGCATTATCGTTTCGAGGTGATTAAATGCATGTCGTCCGGCCCAAGCAATACCCGTGAGAGTCCCTGATAGGCAAATTCGACAAGGAGTAGAACTAATTTATGAAAAACACCTCAATTAAACGTCGCAAGTTTTTGGATGTGGTGGCCAAAGGCGCACTAGGCGGCACTGTCGCTGGTGTAGTCTCGGCCTGCACCCAGGCGGCTGCCCCAGCCGCTCAGCAGACCAGCGCAGCCGAAGCGGGCAAAGCCCCGACCCAGGCGTCATCTAATCCCGAAATCAGTTGGGAAATGGCGACCAGTTGGCCGGTCTCGCTGGACACGATCTACGGCGGCGCGCAGATATTCGCCGAGCGCGTGTTGGCTTTGACCGATGGTAAGTTCAAGATTAACCCCAATCCGGCCGGCAAGCTGTCCAAGGGTGCAGATATTTTGGACGTGGTCTCGCAGGGCGCAGTGCCGATTGGTCACACCGCCAGCTACTATTACATCGGCAAGAGTTGGGTGACCGCGCTTGGAACAGCGATCCCGTTTGGGATGAACCAACGCCAACAAAATTCATGGCTGTATGAAGGCGGAGGGCTTAAAACCCTGCAAGATTTCTACGCGAAAAAGTTCAATGTGATCCAGTTTCCCGCTGGCAACACCGGCGCACAAATGGGCGGCTGGTTCCGCAAAGAGATCAACACTGTGGCCGATTTGCAAGGCCTCAAGATGCGTATCCCCGGTCTCGGTGGCCAGGTGATGAAGAAGCTGGGTGTCACCGTCCAGACGATTCCGGGCGGCGAAATATTCCAGGCGCTGCAAACGGGCGCAGTCGATGCTGCCGAGTGGGTCGGCCCCTACGACGACGAGAAACTCGGTTTCTATAAGGTCGCAAAGTTTTACTATCTGCCTGGTTGGTGGGAGCCAGCCCCGACCTTGGAAGTTGAAGTTAACTTGACCAAATGGAACGAGCTGCCCAAACAGTATCAGGAGGCGGTCAAGAGTGCAGCGGTTGAGGCCAATATGAGCATGATGGCCCGCTATGATGCCAAGAATGCGTCCGCACTCAAGAAGCTGGTGGCCGCCGGTGTGCAGGTCAAGGTCTACAGCAAAGAGATCTTGGCTGCCGCACAGAAAGCTGCCAATGAACTCTACGACGAGCAAGCCGGCAAAGACGCCGACTTCAAGACGATCTATGAAGGTTGGAAGGCTTTTTATACCGAGACCGAAGAGTGGTTCAAACTAAACGAGCTGACCTACGCCAAGATTCAGGCGGGGGAATAGCCGCAGCAGCGGACGACGCTTCGCGAGTGAAATTCTGAAGGGGGAGAAGGGGATGATGGGAATCATCGAAGCCCATCATCCCCTTCATCCCCTTCACCCTCTTCATCCCACTCACGCTTCATTCCCAAACCCAAGCTTACTGCGCCGCCAGCGCCACCGCTTGTAACTGGTTGGCGATCCGAACCAGCCAGTTCACCGTTTCGGGGAAGGCAATAATCACTGCCAGCATCACCAATTGAATAACCACATACGGAATGGCGCTGCGATGAATATCCGCCGTGCTAACTTCTTTGGGGGCGACCGATTGCATATAAAACAGCGAAAAACCAACCGGGGGCGAGATAAACGCGATCTGCAGGTTAATCGCCATGACAATGGCAAACCACACCATCGAATAGCCACTATCGCTAAAGGCACCATTGGCATTGGCTGCATCCAGCACCTTGATGGCTGCCGGCACCAGCAACGGCATAGCAATATAGGTAATCTCGACAAATTCGAGAAACACCCCCAGCAAAAAGATCACGATATTGGACACGATCACAAACGTCCAAAACCCGCCCGGCAACCCGGTCAGCCACGAGTCAATTAATTTGTCAGTGCCTAGACCATATAGCACTTTGGTAAACAGCGACGAGCAAAACAAGATCATGATCACCAGACCCGTCGTCCGAGCCGTCGATGTACCCGCGTCGGCCACCATCTTCAAGTTAAACCGACGATTGGCGATGGCGAGAATAGTCGCACCGATCGCGCCCACTGAGCCAGCTTCGCTAGGTGTGGCAAACCCGGCGAAAATGCTGCCTAGCACCGCCAAGATCAGCACTACCGGCGGCACAAAAGCCTTCAACACTCGCAGACCTAGCGCTGCGCCACGTAATGTGCGCGCTTCTGGTGGCAGTGCTGGCGCCGAGCCCGGACGGGTGTAGGCCACAAACAACACATACAACATGTACGACCCTGCCAACATCAAGCCCGGAATCAGCGCCCCGGCAAACAAATCGCCAATATCAATGCCAAACTGATCGCTCAATAGCACCAGCACCAGCGATGGCGGGATCATCTGCGCCAGTGTGCCAGAGGCCATAATGGTCCCAACAGCCAGCCCCTTGTCGTACTTGTAGCGCAGCATGGTTGGCAATGAGATTAGACCCATTGCGATAATCGTCGCCGCCACCACGCCAGTGGTAGCTGCCAACAACGTGCCCACGATGATCACCGCCAGCGCAATCCCGCCACGCACCGGTCCCATCAGCAGCCCGACGGTTTCCAACAGCTCTTCAGCTAGACCGCTTTTCTCCAGCATCGCGCCCATAAAGATGAAAAACGGAATCGCCAATAGGGTGCTGTCGGTCATTGTGCCAAACCAAGTGTTCGGCAGTGTCAGCAATAAATTAACATCAAACGCACCGACAGCTATGCCAATCAAGCCAAATACAAGCGCCGTGCCTGCGAACGAAAAAGCTACCGGATAGCCACTCATCAGCATGAAGAAAAAGCCGACGAACATGAGGATGCCGAGCCATTGCGGGTTCATTTGACTTTTCCTTCTGCTCTAAGCTGTTCTGCCAGCGCTTCTGCCATTGCTTGATCAGTCTCAGCCATCATGACCGCATCGGCAAGTGATTGATCATCGCGCCCGGTCATGATGGCGAAATACTTGATGAGTTGGGCGATCGCTTGCAACAGCAACAGCGAGAAACCCACCACGAGCAACCCCTTAAGCGGTGCAATCGTCAGCCCACCGGCATCGGATGAAACTTCCCAATCCCCGCTAAAGCCGCCATCTGGCAACCGGCCAAAACTGGTCATAACGGGTCCCCACGACACATACAGCCCAAGAATACAAAAGGGAATCAAAAATAGCAGCGTTCCCCAAAAATCAATCATGGCACGCCGACGCGGCCCCCATTTGGCATACAAAAAATCCACTCGCACATTTACATTGTGCTTGAGCATGTAGCCAAAGCCCAATAAAAATAATAGCGAGAACAAGTACCATTGGCTTTGAATCAGCTCGTTCGAAATCAACGTTTGCTTAATCAGCGAGCCCACATAACGCAGCATTGCGTTAGCAAAGCCTGAAACGATCGTCAATACCACGATTACGATCATCACACCACGCGCCAATTCAGTAAACCTGTCAATCTCTTTGGAGATTGCGATCAATCCTTTCAAATTCCGATCTCCTAAAAATAAGTTTGAAACATCCAATCCAATACCAGACACCCAACATCAATAAATATATGACGCGCATAGTATTCACCGTATCCAAAATGTCAATTTGGGACCTCGACTACTTTGCCTCGACTACTTTGCCTCGACAAATGATCGGGCGAGGATAAACATCCATCGTCTCTTATGAGTTAGGTATGATTGCCACAGATGAAACCCAACCATCTGATCCGCATGCGACAACGCCGCCGCGAAAAGGCGCGCAAAGGCACGCCCCGGCGTGCCGCACAGTTGTTCAGCACCTTCAGCATCATCATTCTGACACTCATCATCGCTATTCCAGCCACTGTCTCACTGGCCGTCGGGGCGGTCTATTCATCGCTCACTTCGGATCTGCCCAACCCACAGAGCGTGCAGCAGGGCGTAGAAAAAGACTTCCAAACTACCAAGATCTACGATCGCAACGCCAAGTTGCTCTATGAAATCGTCGATCCTACTGGCGGCGACCGCCAACGTGTGCGGATCAATCAAATCTCGGCATTCCTTACTTGCGCCACCGTTGCCATCGAAGACAAGACGTTTTGGGACAACCAAGGTTTTGACTTGCGTGGCATCGCCCGCTCAGCCGTCAGCAACTTCCAAGGCGGCCCGCGCCAAGGCGGTTCCGGCATTACCCAACAGTTGGTCAAAGCCGTCGTGCTGCCGCCCGAAGAACGCAGTGGCCTGGGCCGCACCAATTGGGTCAAAGTCAAGGAAGTCTTAATTTCCGCGGAAATCAGCCGAAAATATAGCAAAGAACAAATTCTTGAATGGTATCTCAATACCAATTTCTACGGCAACTTGGCGTATGGTATTGAGGCCGCCGCGCGGGTCTATTTTGGTAAAAAAGCCAGCGAACTGAACCTAGCCGAAGCCGCCATGCTGGCAGCCATTCCGCAATTCCCCAAGCAAAATCCATTTGATAACCCGGTGGCCGCCAAAGATCGCCAAGACCTCGTGCTGGATTTGATGGTCGAGCGCACTAAGGCAAATGTCAAAGGTTGCAGCGTGGACGCTGTCGCAGCCAATGCTGCTAAGAAAGAACCGCTTAAATACTCCGGACGCGCCCAGCGCTTCTCGATCAAAGCGCCACACTTCTCGGTCTATGCGCGTGACCGCGCAGTTGATTTACTGGCCGACCATCTCGGGATCGGCACAGATGCTGCCACCGAATTGGTCAACCGCGGCGGATTAAAAATTTACACAACCCTCGATTTAGAGTTGGACAACGAAGTCCGCCAGATCGCGAACCAACGCATTGCTAAGTTGCAAGCCGACCAAAAAGATGTGAACAACGCCGCCGTTGTGGTCATCAAGCCCGGTACCGGAGAGTTGCTATCGATGGTTGGCAGTCTCGATTACTTTAACGAAAGCATCGATGGCAAGTTCAACGTGGCGCTAGGTCTGCGCCAGCCAGGTTCATCATTCAAACCCATTACATACCTAGAGCTCTTGCGCCAGGGGACCCCGGCCAGCACCCTTTTCTGGGACGTGCCTACCGAATTCTCCAGCGGTCAAACTGAGCCTTACAAGCCCAAAAACTACGACGACAAATTTCACGGTCCATCACTCTTGCGGCAAGCGTTGGCCCGCTCATACAACATTCCTGCAGTAAAGGCGCTCAACGCGGCAGGTGTGGGCAATGTCATTCGTCTCGCGCACAAACTAGGCATCAGCGATCTCAACCGCGATCTGGGTTTCTACGGGTTAGCGCTCACATTGGGGGGTGGCGAAACCAAACTGTTGGATATGACCTATGTCTACAGTGTCTTTGCCAATAGCGGCACAATGAAAGGCGTACCTCGGCCACGAGAACAAAAACGAGCCGGCTTTCGCGAATTAGACCCAGTCGTTATTTTGCGCGTAGAACAAGAGCGCCGCGTCGATGGCAAGTTGGAAAATAAAGTGTTGTACAACTTCTCCGACCGCGCTGCCGAGGTCAAGGATATGTTGGGTGAGAATAGCCGTCAGATAACGTGGCTACTAACCGATATCTTGTCCGACAACAAAGCACGTAGCGCCGCATTCGGAGCCAACTCTCCACTGGTACTCGAGGGGGGGCGCCCAGCCGCTGTCAAGACGGGCACCACCAACGACTACCGCGATAACTGGACCATTGGCTACACCCCTGACTTTGTGACCGGTGTGTGGGTGGGCAATACCGATAACCATCCGATGAGTGATGGCATCTCTGGCGTGGCTGGTGCCGCACCCATTTGGAACGATGTTATGTTGCTGCTGCATCAGGGCAAACCGTTCCGCGAGTTCGAGCGACCTGATGGACTAGAAAAGAAAGCGGTTTGCTCAATCGACGGATTGTTGCCCAATGAAGCTTGCCCAGCGATCGAAGAATGGTTCTTACCCGGTACCGAGCCAACTTCCGTCACCAACTTGGTGCAAAAAGTGCGCATTAACCGCGACACCGGTAAACTCGCCTCTGCTACCACCCCACCCGAGTTGGTCGAGGAGCGCTTAGTCTATGACTTCCCACCCATCGCAGAAGAATGGGTGAATTCGCTCAAAAGCGACGAAGATAAAAAGAAATGGACCCGCGTCCCGCGCGAAACCGATGACGGACAAGCCAGTTTGGTGCAATCCGATGTGGGCATCGGCTATCCCATCAACGGTGGCTACATCAGCCTCGCCGGCCAGCCAGGCGGCATCCTGCCCATTCGCGGCAGTGCCAAGGGAGGCAACTGGGTAATGTATCGTGTCACTATAGCCGCAGGTCATTCGCCTGGGCCAAACCAATGGATCCAGATTGGCCCAGATCACCCAGAACAAGTCGACAACAACCTGCTCGAAAACTGGAATCTAAACGGCTTCGCGCCCGGTCCGTACTCGATCAAAGTGTCACGTATTGAGAGCGATGGCAAAGTCAGCGATACCGTTGTTCAGATTACCCTGGATAATACGCCACCCTTGATCCAAATCAGCTCGCCACAACCGGGCTCGTTGTTCAGCGCCACGACCGACAAACTCATCACAGTGGATACACGGGTACAGGATGATGTGACTGTGAGCAAGGTTGAGTTTTACGTCAACGCTACACTCGTCACCACTAAATACTCTGCGCCGTTCAGCGCCGCATTCGACATCGGCACCAGCCGAGGCAACTTTGATATTTACACCGTGGCCTATGATGGTGCCGGCAACCGCACCCAGAGTAATCCTGTCAATATCGCACTCGGCGACTAATGGCGAGCAGACCTGACAGGCTGTAGCAAAACGCATGCACTTGCGCTCCACTACAGCCTGATCAGTCTGCCGCACAAACCTTCAGAACTTTACCAACATTCAAACTCCTAAGTCATGATCACCATTCTCGGCCTTGGCCCAGGCAACCCTAATCTGCTCACTCGCGAAGCATGGGACATACTTAGCAACGCTCGCGAAATCTACTTGCGCACCCGCAAACACCCCACCGTGTCTGGTTTGCCCAGTCATCTCAAGCTACACGATTTCGATGGTATATACGACACCAGCACCAGCTTTGAGAAGGTCTACGCCCGCATTGTCAGTACGCTGCTCAAAAAAGCCAAAACACGTGACGTGATCTATGCCGTACCCGGCCACCCGCTGATCGGCGAGAGCACCGTCCCTATGCTGATCGCCCGCGCACAAGCCGCCAACATAGAGACTCGCCTCGTCAGTGGCCTAAGTTTCATCGAACCCGTCCTAGAAACATTGACACTCGCCAAACACCCGAGGCTCCACGCCCCTCGCCCCTCGCCCTTCGTCAGCTTCGACCCCTTCGATGGTCTGCAACTATGCGACGCGCTCGACCTGGCGTCTGCCCATCATCCGCCGCTCAACCCAGACAAACCTGCTCTCATCGCTCAGGTTTATTCACGCGCTGTGGCATCTGATCTCAAGCTCACTCTCATGAATCAGTATTCACCGATGCATGAGGTGCTGGTCGTTAAGGGCGAGAATACGATGGAGGAAGGTGGACGACGGATGCTCAACAGTCGTCCGTCGTCCACCGTCCTCCGTCGTCCCCTACACGACCTCGACCGCCACGACGACTTCGACCACCTCACGACACTCTATCTACCGGCTACCCAAACCATCAGCAGCCTAGAAAGTCTGCAAGAAACGATGGCGCATTTGCGCGCACCCGAAGGCTGTCCGTGGGATCAGGAGCAAACCCATCAGTCTTTGCGCAACACACTGCTCGAAGAAACCTATGAAGTGCTTACGGCCATCGACGAAGACGACCCAGAAGCGCTCAAAGAAGAGCTGGGCGATCTGTTGTTTAACGTGCTGTTTCAAGTGCAGATGGCGACCGAGGCCGAAGAATTTCGCATGATCGATGTCATTGGCGAGGTTGATGCCAAACTCAAACGGCGCCATCCACATGTGTTTGGTAAGCTCAAAGTAAGTGATCAAAAAGTCATCTCCGCCAATTGGGACGCCATCAAAAAGCAGGAGCACAAACACAAGGGCCAGGAGCGCAAGTCGGCATTGGATGGTATCGCGCCTGCGCTGCCTGCACTGGCCCAGGCCCAAAAGATGAGTCGCCGCGCCGGTAAGACTGGCTTCGAATGGGCCAATGCGGCCCAGTTGCTGGCCAAAATTCAAGAGGAATTGTCTGAATTACTAGCGGCCCCCGACAATGCACAGCGGCAAGAGGAATTGGGCGATCTGTTCTTCACTTTGGCTGATTGGGCCGACGCACACGGGATCGATGCTGAGACCGCCGCCCGTGAGGCTAACCAAAAGTTCGCCCGCCGATTCCGTGAGCTCGAAAAAATCGTTAAACGTCGCAAACTGGACATGAAATCCTTGAGCACCGACAAGCTGCTAACACTCTGGCAAATCGCCCGACAGCACACCGCCACCGCACGTTAAACTATTATGAAACTGGCCGTCCTCGCCGATATTCATTCCAACTTAGCTGCCCTAGAGGAAGTCACTGCGCATATCGATCGATGGCAACCCGACTTAGTCTTAGTTGCGGGTGACACAATTAATCGGGGTCCTCGACCTGCCGAATGCTGGCAATGGGTGCAGCACCGCTGTGCACAATCACATGCACCGTGGACGGTGCTCAAAGGTAACCATGAAGAATATGTCGTCGCCCACGGCCAGCCACGCCCTGTTTTGACAGACATTGAGACCCAAATCTTTCGCACCTCGGAATGGACCTTTGAACAGCTGGGAGCCAGCGCCGTGGCCGAGTTAGATTGTTTGCCGTTGGCGCTAGAACTGAATACCGAAGGTTATTGGCAGGCACTTGGCGCAAGCAATGCGATCGCCCGCTGCACCCACGGCAGTATGCGCAGCACCCGCGATGGTATTTTCATCAAAACTAGTGATGAGGTACTGTATGAGCAGATCGGCCCACCCTGCCCGGCCTTGTTTTGCGTGGGCCACACCCATCAGCCCCTTATTCGACAGCTAAATCAAACACTAGTCGTCAATGTTGGTGCAGTGGGTTTGCCATTTGACGGCGATTGGCGGGCAGCCTACGCTCAGCTCATCTGGCAGGATGAGCAATGGAATACCCAAATTATTCGCCTTGAATACGATCGCGCCCGTAGCGAGCGCGATTATGTTGAGACTGGTTTCTTGGTCAACGGGGGTCCGCTTGCTCGGCTGATGCTACGCGAGTTGCAAATTGCGCATGGGCAACTTTATTCTTGGTCACAGGCCTACGAAAAACGTGTCATGGCAGGCGAAATGAGTATGGAGCAATCAGTAGATGCATTTCTACGGATTTAGTACAAAAAAAAGCACCTGCCAAGCCTTAACTGAAGGTGGCAGGTGCTTTTCTTATGGCACGGGGATTCAGGTATCCAATGTGGCCAGCCCTTCCTTCAGGGCATACAGCGCAGCTTGGGTGCGGCTGGGCAGGTTCAACTTGGTCAGCAAATTGCTAACGTGGGTCTTGACTGTCTTTTCGCTCACCACTAACCGAGTAGCAATGTCTTTGTTGGACATGCCCCGTGCGATCAGTTTCAGCACTTCGGTCTCGCGATCGGTCAACTTTTCTGGCGATTCAGGCGAACGTACTTCGCGGATCAGACGCTTAGCCGCTTCGGGGTGTAGTTGCACTTCACCACGATTGGCGCGCTTGATGGCGTCGGCCAACTGGTTGGCCTGTGTATCCTTCAACAGGTAACCCATCGCGCCCGCATGAATGGCTGAGAAGATGCGATCATCTTCAAGCACGCTGGTCAGAGCAATAATTTCGATATCTGGATGCGCTTTCTTAATCTTCTGAATAGCCGTCAGACCATCCATGACCGGCATCAACAAGTCCATCAAAATGATGTTGGGGTTGAGCAATTTTGCCATTTCGCATGCTTCCAGACCGTTGGTGGCTTCTCCAACAATCAGCAGCTCTGGGTCAAGTCCCAGAAACATGCGCAAACCTTGGCGAACGACAGCATGATCATCTACCAGCAAGACCTTAATGGGTCCGCTTTCAACAAAATCAAGGCTGTCGAGTGAATCTACGTTATTAGACATTTCATTGTCTTCTTGCCCGATGTTGGCTAAAGAGTCGTCTGGGAATTGATTATCTATCATTTGGCCTCAACTTATCTGACAGGTGGCAATTAAACCAGCAATTCCAAATTCAAACTCTTTCCACTCAAATCGGCGTAATATTGGGCTTTGTCGGACATAAGAGCTGTCTTATTCGGCGATTTTTCAGCGATCATTGCAACGAATGCACGAAAAGGGCAAGTAAGTTTGCGCTTCAAAAGCGGGGAATTTTTGAATTTGGAATTGCTGCAATTAAACAACTACCAATAATTAATTAGTGGTACTGGGATTAAAATAGAGTTTTGGTTCGGGAACGAGGCGGGTGTCTTTCAAAGTGCCTGAGTTAGACGGATTTTTGAACTAGACCCCCGAGTATTGCCAATCTGCCTGTAGGCTTGACCTCCACCAAACTGAAATTTACAACAAGGTGATGACTTTGTATATCATTCTTTTGACTGATTACACTCTACTTTTGTACTCCTACAATTGGTGTAGTTTATGATGCGCTTGTTGATCGCAGATGCCTCCGATGCATTACGCATAGGTTTGCGCATGATTTTCTCGCTTGATCCTCAGCACATAACTATCGTAGCAGAAGAATCGTGTGCAAACGCAGTTTTGAATTCCGCTCGATTATACCGACCCGACATGATCATTATTGATGGCGATTTAGAGGGCGCACAACCCATTATCCAACGTATCGCCAAATTGCCGGGCTTACTTGCCCTCATTGTGCTGACGATGAACACCGATCCACTCATCAAACAGCGAATGTGTGATGACGGTGCTTCTATTTGTATTGAGAAGCGCGCGTCCCCGCAAGAGCTACTAAATTATGTACGTGCAGTTGTGCATGCGAATTTAGCTGTACACCTTGCGGCATAGCAGCACAGGTCAATAAATTCATGTAATTGAATTTTATTTCATCTTATTGCTCTTAAGCAAGTTGGACTTGCTAGCCAATAAGACAGTGACAAACTTGACATTATTACTAGCTCTCATTTACAACGCAGGATGGATACTCTCCAACACATGAACGCGTATATTGGCAAGTGTGATTAAAGTGCTTCTCGTCGATGACCAAGCTTCAGTGATAGACACACTGCGGATGAGATTGGAATTGGAGCCTGATATCTGTATTGTTGGGACAGCCAAAGATGCGGGGAGTGCGGTGCAACAAACCCTTACGCTCCAGCCTGATGTGATTGTGATGGACATAATGATGCCGCATTGTGATGGCATTAACACAATTGAATTGATTCATGATCAAACCCATCGACAAAATATCGTGGTATTAAGCATGGATGACGGGCGAGTTACCCGCAAGCGAGCCGCAAAAGCAGGAGCAAGGGCCTTTATTTTCAAAGGCACTGATTCCGCTTTTTTGCTGGACGCTATCCGTAAGGTGGCACTGGAGTTCGCCGTCTCACCCACTCTAACTGGGCATGACGACCTGATAAGATTGAAGTTGTGAGTGAAGGCCGAAAAATTCGGCTGACAGCAATGGCATCATGCGCTGGGTGAGCGAGTAAGCTTAGCCCAGACGCACTGGCGCACGTGTTGCGGCCACTTCAAGATAAATTTCAACCGTCGGCGTTCCCCAACTTGATTGTCGGATTGGGTGAACCCGACGACGCAGCTGTTTTCCGCCTATCCGCCGAGCAAGCTGTGATTCAAACAGTTGATTTCTTCCCACCAGTGGTCGATGATCCCTACTACTTTGGGGCCATCGCGGCGGCAAACGCGCTGAGCGATATTTACGCGATGGGCGGCGAGGTATTGTTTGCGCTTAATTTGTGCGCCTTCCCGGAAGACTTGCCGGGTGAGGTTATTAGCGAAATATTGCGCGGTGGGGCAGACAAGGTGGCCGAAGCCGGCGCGGCGATAGCGGGCGGCCATTCGGTGCGTGACAAAGAGCCAAAATATGGTTTGTCGGTCACGGGCTTAGTTCACCCAGCCCGTATTCTGACCAAAGGTGGCGGAAAGCCCGGTGACCGATTGGTGCTTACCAAGTCATTGGGCGTGGGGACAATCACCACGGCGTTGAAGCGCGAACAGGCGGAGGATGCGCATGTGGCACACGCCACCCACAGCATGGCAAGACTCAACCGCACGGCTGGGCGGATTGCCCGCGACTTGGGCGCAGTGAGTGCCACGGATATTACCGGATTTGGTCTATTGGGACACGCTCTGGAAATGGCAAAAGCATCGCATGCTCAGTTTTGCTTTTATTGGGATACCCTACCCTTCCTGCCTGGGGCGTTGGAATATGGCCAACGCTGGATATTCCCAGGTGGAGCCGAGGCAAACCAGCATGCCACTGAGCCCCATACAGTTTTTGCACCAGCATTAGCAGACTGGCAGCGTATGTTGCTGTTTGACCCAGAAACGAGTGGCGGCTTGTTGGTGCCATTGCCTGCGGCTCAAGCAACTTTGTTTATAGAACAGATGGCGGCAGCAGGCGAACAGGCTTGGATTGTGGGTGAAGTGCGGGATGGCATCGGTTTGGCCGTTGAATTATTCGATCCAGATTTTGGCGGCTAATTCTGCGCCGATGATGTGTTGATCCTGAAAGCTGCCATTAGTGACCCGCACGCGTAAGGGTCCGCCAAATGGGGCGCGCGCGACCAACTCAACGGGCGCACCCGGACGTAAATTGAGTGAATCCAAGTAGCGCAGCATCTCGGTATCATGTGAGGACACACGGCTCAATATACCTGTGGCGCCTTCGGTCAGTCTGCTCAATTGAGCGCATTCGATCTCTTCGATCTTGCCATCAGGCGTAGGAATGGGATCACCGTGTGGGCAACGATCAGGTGAACCAGTTTGCACAAACATACGCCCAATTACGTCATCAGTGATATGGTTGCTAGAGGCAGACGCAACGGGATAAACGTCATACCATTTGTAGCCGAGCGTTTGAATCAAGAAAACTTCATAAATGCGGCGCTTGCGAATGGCCTGATTGGCCAAACTTTGGCCCGAATCGGTGAGGGCAAGGCCGCAAGCACCTTCACGTTTGAGAAATCCCCGCCGCACCAAACGCTGAGCCATACGCGAAACTGCGGGTGGGGAAACCTCCAACCGATCGGCGAGGGCGCGCAAGGACACTCGACCCTCATCCTGCGAAATAGCGATTGTTTCCACCAAAAAATCCGTCACGACGGGTGTTGTTTTGGTCGAGTTTTGTGATTTTGTACTGCGCTTTACTGTGCCACTCATACGATTCAGTTAATCCCTCTAATAATTAAAACGATCAATATCTGGATTATTACACAACTCGATTAGAACGGTGCAAAGGTGCATATGCAAAAGGACATGTCGGAGGTTTCGTTCGCAGTGCTAATGAATCTAAGATAGTTTTAATACGTTATGGTTATAGTCGCCCAG
Source organism: Chloroflexota bacterium (assembly GCA_031392845.1). Classification (GTDB taxonomy): domain Bacteria; phylum Chloroflexota; class Anaerolineae; order J036; family Brachytrichaceae; genus JANMVQ01. The sequence continues at coordinate 8,496 of JANMVQ010000366.1, read as the reverse complement.
TTTGTGGCCTCAATGAGTGACAGATTATTTTCGGCATTTGTTAAAGGTCTTTCATAAGTTTCGTTGTAGAACAGGAGAATTTCAAATAATAATGAAGATCAAGCAAAACACGCGACCCATTCATCCGCGTTGGCGCGTAGTGACTATGGCAGCAGCATCCGCGTTGGTATTGGCGGCATGCAATCGGCCAGGTGCGGCGACAACGGACACCGCATCGCAACGTAACGCCGTGTTGGACAAAGGAGAACTTACAGCAACGGTGAGTGCCACAGGCAATATTCAGGCCGAATCCGAAGTGAAGTTGAGTTTTCAGCAACCTGGCACAGTGATGTTGGTATCACTCAAAGTGGGCGACACTGTTAAGAGAGGCGATGTCATTGCGAAGCTGGACACAACAGATCTGGAACTCGCGTTGTCGCAGGCGCAAGCATCCGTCTTGCAGGCACAAAACACGCTGGAGAATGCACAAGCCCAGGTGATTGTGGCCACAGCCAGCTACAGCCGCACAGTGGAAGGTACACGCCCAGCCGATTTGGCTGCCGGGCAAGCGGCGCTCAATGCGGCGGCAGAGAACCTCAAAAAGGTTAAAGGTGGGCCAACGGATGAAGATATTGCAGCGGCGCGCGCCAATTTGCAAAATACAGAAGCAGCTGTGAAGCAAGCACAATCCGGCTATGATCGCGCCTATCAGGCTAACCCAGCCGGGATTGGGGCTAGCCCAGCTGGGTTGCAACTGGAACAGGCAACCAACAACTACAACGCAGCCAAGTCGGCCTATGACAAAGTAGCCAAAGGCGCTGACGCAGCGCAGATTAGTTCGGCCCAGCAGCAGGTATCGAGCGCGCGCGCACAACTGGATAAACTACGCCAACCAGCGCGCCTATTTGATATTGAGCAAGCCAAGGCCCAGATTGAACAGGCCAATTTGCAGGTAAAAAACGCACAAGTGCAGCAACAATTGGCCGAGATTCAAGTAAAGCAGGCGCTGCGACGGGTGCAACAAGCTACGATTAGCGCACCAATTGCGGGCGTTCTTTCAGCCGTCAACGTGAAAGAAGGTGAAACGGTCGGCACACAGCCAGTCATCAATATGGTTGATCTTTCGCAGTATCACATTGACATCACGGTAGACGAAATTGATGTGGCCAAGGTCAAACTGGGCCAGGAAGTGTTGATTACGCTGGACTCGTTGCAGGGCGTGGAAGTGAAGGGCAAAATCGACCGTATTTCGCCAACTTCGACGACGGTGAACGGCGTGGTGTCGTATACCGTGCGGGTGGTGTTGGACAAGTCGGATGCACCATTGAAGACGGGCATGACTGCCAACGCCTCGATCGTGTTGGAGAAGCGCCAGGGTGTGTTGCTGGCTCCCAACTGGGCTGTTCGGCGCGATCGGGTGACTGGCAAAGCCTTTCTCACGATCAAAAATGGTGACAAAACTGAAGAGGTCGAAGTCAAGACCGGGCTGCGTAATGACGCCTTCAGCGAAATTATTTCAGGTGCCGAGCCAGGACAGACCGTTGTTGCGCCCAAAGCGCCAGTGTTGGGACAGTAGGTCATATAGAGTTTGTAAGGTTCAGAAAGTTCAGAAGGTTTAGAAAGTTCAATAATCAGGGGATTGCGAAATTTGAACTTTATGAACCTTCCAAACCTTCCGAACACTTCGAATATTAATTATGACTAACGGGAACAGCGCACCGGTGATTTCGATTCGTGACATCACCAAAACGTATAAGATGGGAGATGTAGAGGTGCATGCGTTGCGCGGTACAAATCTGGATATTTATCGCGGAGATTTGATGGCAATCATGGGGCCATCGGGTTCGGGCAAATCGACGCTGATGAATATTCTAGGATGCCTCGACCAGCCCACGTCTGGCACATACAAGCTTGACGGGCTGGATGTAGAGAAGCTTAAGGACGATCAATTGGCTGAGGCGCGCAACAAGAAAATTGGGTTTGTGTTTCAGTCGTTTAACTTACTACGACGGACTTCAGCAATTGATAACGTGGAACAGCCGATGATCTATGCTGGTGTTAATTCCAAACAGCGTCGGGAACGGGCCAAAGCTGCCTTGACTTCGGTCGGTTTGGGTGATCGATTGGATCATCATTCCAGCGAGTTGTCTGGCGGGCAACAGCAACGCGTGGCGATTGCGCGAGCGCTGGTAAACCAACCTGCCATCATTCTGGCAGACGAGCCAACGGGCAATCTTGATTCAAAGTCCGGCGCAGAGATCATGTGTCTGTTTCAGACGCTGAGTTCGAAACAAGGTATCACAATCATCTTTGTGACACACGATCCACGCATCGCACAGCATACCCGCCGTATCATTCGCATCTCAGATGGCCGGATTGTGAGGGACCATGTGAACGAAAGCATGGAAAATGCGTGTGGGAAGGAGTCGCTGGAGCAGGAATGAGAGGGGTTGGGAAGTTTCAGAAAGTTCGGAGGTTTAGAAAGTTTCACATCCTCAAATCTTCTGAACTTTAAGAACCTTCCGAACTTTCTAAACATTAAGAACTTTAAGAACTCCTATGAACGTTAATATTCTGGAATCCGCCAAGCTGGCTATCAAGACGTTGCGCGCCAATAAGATGCGCGCGATATTGACGATGGTGGGCATCAGTATTGGCGTTGGAGCAGTAATTGCATTGCTGGCGATCGGCACTGGGGTGCAGGCGTTTATCACCCAACAATTTTCGAGTGCTGGTACCAATTTAGTTGCGATAACTCCGGGCCGCCAACAGCGCGGCCCGCCAGGATTTGGGCCACAAGCGGTGCTGACGATGGCTGACTATCGTGCAATTGCGGCAAGCGCGCCTAACTTGGTGAACAGCGCAGCAGAATTTTCTGCGGTGGGCAATTTTGCGTATGAGGGCAACACGACTCAGGTGACGGTCAACGGCGCACTGCCAGGCTTCACCGAGATTCGCAACTGGACTACGGATCAGGGACGCTTTATCGACGAGACGGATCTCGGCGGACGTTCGCGGGTAGTAGTGCTGGGAGGCACGGCCGCGAAAGATCTTTTTCCCAATGAAGACCCGCTCGAAAAAATCGTCAAGATTAATAACATTCCATTTCGGGTCATCGGCATCATGCAGAGCAAAGGGTCGTCGTTTTTAGGCGATCAGGATGCCACCTCGTTTGTACCGCTGACAACAATGCAAGAGCGCTTGTTTCAAAAGCAAGCCCAAGCCAAAAGTGGCGAGCGCATTGTCTCAGCGATTTATCTGCAAGTGAACAATGAGCAGGCGCGTGTCGAAACGGAGCGAGAAGTGAAAAGGCTGTTGCGTGAGAAGCACCGTTTGCAGGATGAAGACTCAGATGACTTTACGCTCACCAGCCAGACTGAATTGATTAACACTTTTGGCGCAGTGACTGGCGTACTGACGATCTTTTTGGGCGCGATTGCAGGCATTTCACTACTGGTCGGTGGGATCGGCATTATGAACATCATGTTGGTCAGCGTCACCGAACGCACGCGTGAGATCGGCTTACGCAAAGCGATTGGAGCCAAATCCAGCGCGATACTGAATCAGTTTTTGACAGAGGCGATTGTGTTGTCGTTTTTCGGTGGTGTTATAGGCATCATCATCGGGGTGGGCATCTCGCTGGGGATTCAGTTGTTTGTCGATTTCAAGCCCATCGTGCAACCAGGGGCGATTGTGTTGGCGGTAGGGTTCTCACTGGCTGTGGGACTCTTCTTTGGCATTTACCCAGCCCGGCGAGCCAGCAAGTTGAACCCGATTGATGCGTTACGTTATGAGTAAAGAGTGCTTAGTCCTGAGTGCTTAGTAAAAGTTTTTTGCTTAGCATTTCCACTTAGGACTAAGCACCCAGCACTCGAAACTCCTATGTTTACCGAAAACCTGAAAGTTGCCTTGAAGGCGTTGGCCGCAAACAAACTGCGCAGTGTGTTGACTACACTCGGCATCATCATTGGTGTGACCTCGGTGATTGCGTTGGTGTCATTGGGCAATGGGGTACAGCAGTTCATTAACAACCAGTTTGAAGGGCAGGGGTCTAATTTGATCTTTGTCATCCCGGCACGGATCGATTTTCGCGGCGGCGCCAATCGGGCTGGGTTTCAGGCGCAGGCAGCAGGGGCACGCTCTGGGATTGCGCTCTCGCTGACTGAAGGCGATGCCCGGGCCATGGTTGACAAATCGCGTCTGCCCGATGCGAAGGTCGTGGCACCGGTGGTCAGCGGCAGTGCCAAAGCCATTTCAGATGATGGACGGCATGAGATGCGCGTACGCGGCACCGTGCCAGATTATCAGCTGTTGAATGACGCCAAGCTACTCTATGGGCAATATTTTGACGAAGCCGCCGTCACCAGTAAGTCGCGGGTGGCGGTGCTGGGGGAGGTAGTGTATCGCAAGCTCTTTCCAAATGGCGGCGACCCGGTTGGCGCGGATATTCGGGTCAACGATGTGCCTTTCAAAGTATTGGGGGTGCTGGCCCAACGCACTGGCGGCACCGAAGGCAGCGACGACGATGTGATCACCATGCCAATCAGCACTGCACGTGATCGACTCTTCCCGCGTCGCAACGCCAAAGGTGAGCCTCTGGTCGCAGTGATCTTGATGCAAGCCGTTGATAAGGATCGCATCGACACATTGATTCAGCAAGCGACAGATTTGCTTCGCGAACGACACGATATTGTTTATCTGGGTGAAGATGACTTTACGATCTCCAGCCAGCGCGACTTACTAGCGACGATTGGGACGATTACCGGCGCGATCACCATCTTTTTGGCGGCCATCGCCGGTATTTCGCTGTTCGTCGGCGGCATCGGCATCATGAACATCATGTTGGTCAGCGTGACCGAGCGTACCCGCGAAATTGGCTTGCGCAAGGCAATTGGTGCGCGACGCGGCATTATTTTGACCCAATTTTTGATCGAGTCAGTCGTGTTATCAGTGATCGGGGGCATTGTCGGTATTTTGCTAGGCGCAGGCATCGCCTATTCAGTGGCGTTACTGTCCAATGGCCAATTCCAGGCGGTCGTAACACCGGGCGCGATTGGGCTGGCGTTTGGCTTTTCGATGCTGGTGGGCGTATTGTTTGGTGTTTATCCAGCGGCGCAGGCAGCCAAGTTGAACCCGATTGATGCATTGAGATACGAATAATGGTTCTACCAAGTAAAACGGGAAATGCGACATTCGCTCGTGACTGTGCCCGCCAGGCGGGCAGTGGCTTTAGAGCGAATTCCTAATTGATATACGACGAAAGCACCCTGAGCGAAGCGCATTCTTATGCGCGAAGTCGAAGGGGCGGCTTTAGGGCACCAATCAGGAATTCGCTCTGGACGATGTGGGTGACAATACCCGACACCCGCTCTTTGATCTCGTTGATACTCTCGGCACGTTGATTTACACTTACGAACAGGTGCATCACCCAATTCGATCTCAAACTGGGGCTGATGTATTGCGCTTCTTAATGGATGAACATGGTTTGATTCAATCCGATCTCCCCGAAATCGGTTCACAAGGCGTCGTCTCGGAGGTGCTGAACGGAAAACGGGAACTGAATGTGCGCCAAGTGCGGGCATTGGCCAAGCGATTTAGTGTTTCTCCGGCTGTCTTTGTTTAGCCCGCCATTCATACAAACATCTCATACAAACATCGCTTTCAACCGTTCTATGAAGATCGGATTGGACAGCACATCGGTCGAATCGACGAATTGGTCGCTGGCACCGATATGCGCTGGCAGGGCCAAGACTTCCGGGTCGGTGATGGCCGCACGGGTAAGGTTGGCGAATGCCTCGGCCTGAATCACCTTGAACGGACGGTCATGGAAGTTGGACACCTGGGTTGGCCCAGGCTGCGTGATATTGAGCGCATTGTGGGCTTGAGCGATTATTTCGCAAGCTGCGCATAGATATCGTTCGCGTTCTGACCAATTTGCTGCGCTCAGCGTACCCAGCAAAATCGGGCTAAGTCGTGGCGCAATTTTCAGCCGCTCAAACGCTGTGCCAAACCATTTGATATAGGGCACATGCTGCTTTTCAAGCAAAAAGCATAGCCACATGATGTCGCGCACCAGTCGAGTGGCGATAATCCGCGACCCCAACTCGTCGCCAACTTGGGCGCTGCGTCCAGCAAAAGGTGCTTCTTGCCCAATACGCATCCACTGAGCAGACAGAAGGTACAGCCAGACATCATGTGGGTAATAGTGGATGCGCTCGCGAAATATTCGTAGATTCAAGTCATCGTGAAAGATTTCACCGCCGGTCACCTCGCGGAATATTTGCCCTGGCACAGTTAGCCAGTCAATCACACGCATAACTTGATCCGGATCGCGTTTTAGATAATCGGCAAAGAAGCCGCGATATAGCACGATCTTGACACCGTGATTCACTGGGCCGACGCTAATCGGCTGCATCCAGCGGGTGACACTTTCATGCCCGGCAAAATTGGTGGGAAAGCCGCGGATTTCCAGCGGCAACTCAGAACGTAGTATTACGTCGAGCTGTTCGTGATAGACCGCGTGATCTTCGTCCAACAAAAATAGTAATAAGCGCGGACCCCAATCATGATCCATCGACTGCGCGGTGTCGAAGCACTGCACATCGGAGCCAGAGCCGAGTAGGCCGGCGCTGTAGCGCAATTGCGGGAAGCGTCGCGCTAGGATAGGTTGGACTGCTTCGGCGTAGAAAATGCGGCTGAGTTGCAGCCCCGGCATATAGGCATTTGTCATCGATCCGCTTCTTTATTCACAGGCTTTACTGTACATATACACGCGACTACTAACGAAAAATCCCAACTTTTCATAGACGCGGATCGCTTTGGTATTAAAGTCGTTTACTTCGATGCAGGCCTCGTGTAGCCCTTGGGCACGAAACGCACGCAGGCTATGTGTAATAAGCGCACTGACCAGCCCACGATGTTGCCAAGCTGTGCGGGTAAAAATCTGAGCGAGCCAAGCACGCCGGCTCTCGTGATCCGTGTGATTCAACGTTGCACCCACGACATTGGCCGTTTCGATGGACCAAGCTACATAGGAATCCGCTGCAATTGCTGGCATGCCAGACATCCATTGTTCAAACGTTTCCGCATCCATCGGTGTACCAGGCGACGTATGATGGCCAAAGGCTTCCGCCATGCCTTCGGCGAGTTGGTTCCCAAGCTGCCTTACCACTGGCCGGAGTTCAATATCCAATGGCAATATGCAATTCGAGATCGAATCACTCAACGTGCGGGTCATGGTCAGATCAGTTCGTTCAATCTCAAAGCCCGCAGTTGTCACTAGTTCGATCAGTGATTGACGGCTGTCTGGCACAAACAGTTTTGTTGAACAGATCGCCTGCCGTGAATGAATCTGCCGCATTACTCCGATGCGCATCTGCAACCAATCAAACAATCTTTGTTCGAGATCGGATGCGTTGAAATCGCGAACGCTGATCTCAAGAAAGTAACGATGTTCATCGTCGCGCTCATTAAACCAGACACGGCCGTAGCCGATGGTCTGTCCACCAACCTCAGCAAACACCATATCTCGCGACGGATTGCAGTAATTGAGAATGCCGAGACCCATCAGGTGATCCAGCTCAGCAATCGTAGGATGATCCGCCTCGTCCCGATATGGGCGTAACACAATTGACGTTGTTGATCGAGTCATGATGCTCCCTCCTCTAATTTACGTTGTGCCGCAGTCGGGTTACTCACGGTGCGCCCAAACAGCGCGGCCAACCCGATGCTCAAGGCAATGCCCACCCAATGCGCAAGTGTGCTGATCTGGGCGCTACGCACGAAGACGGCCCCAACTTTGTCGGCCCCGATCTCGTCGGTGATCCACGCTTGCAGCGCTCCGCTAACAAAACTGTCGCCAATCGCTTCAATGAAGGCGGCCAACAGCGACACCCAAAACAGCGGGAATAGCCCGATCAAGCTGTAGCAAACGCCAATGAACACACCGCCGATGATGACCGATAACCTGCGGCTATAGACGTCCGCCACAATACCGGTCGGAACTTCGGCCAGCACGACGGTGATGGTGATGACGATGCTCATCAGCGAGAGTTGCGTCAGACTCAGCCCCATGTCATCGAAATAAAACACCCACAAGGCGTTAAAGATCAGGCCGCTGTTGAAAGCCAAGACCGCATCACGGATGTAATAAATGGTAGCTGCAGAGCGCTTTTGCATGAAGTTGATTTTTGTCGAAAACCTTGATCCTGCAAAGCCCTGCTTTCTACGGGGTAAAGACGCGAAATTTCGTGTCCTTACGACAAATCGCCCTTGTAGAGGCGCGACATGTCGCGTCTTTACGACAAATCGCCCTCGTAGAGACGCGACATGTCGCGTCTTTACGACAAATCGCCCTCGTAGAGACGCGACATGTCGCGTCTCTACGAACCACCCAGCACAAAACGCCCTATCAAAACACGATCCTGCCCCTCCGTGGTCAACACACGTGGCGCGCCAGGTTTGGCTGGATCATATAAGCCAAGCCAGAGTTCGTACTGACGTCGCGGCAAATTTTTG
>JANMVQ010000362.1:0-6580 GCA_031392845.1 Chloroflexota bacterium | reverse complement strand
CTTAGGCGGCTCTGGTTTGGGTGGTTCCGGCTTAGGTGGCTCAGGTTGCGGATTCACAGATGGCGCTTCTTGCTTCGGCGCATCAGTTGGCGGAATGGGTGTGACACTTGGAACAGGCGTACGGGTGGGAATAGGCGTGCGAGTTGCTGGCTTGGGCGTACTCGTGGGAGTGTTCGTTGGCTCTAGGGTAGAGGTTGGGCCTGCTACCGCGGGCGTGTCTGTTGTCTGGGCCACCGCCACTGCTGGTGTACCTACCGTTGCGGTGGCACCGTCGCTACTGGTTGTTGTAGACACTGGGGCAGCCGTTGTAGCAGTTGTACTGCGCGAGGCGGCAACTGTTGTGTGCGCTGGCGTTGGTGTAGCCGTACCACCCACCACCGAGCGGAAGTTTCCACCCAGAAACACCCAAGCCAATATGCCCAATGCCACAATGAGTGTCACTGCTGAGATCAACAAAGGCAAAGCCTTGCGCCCACCGATGTTGCCACCGGCACCCGCAATCGCTGGTGCACCGTAATTCAGCACAGCAGCAGTCACATTATCACGAGTCTTGTTCGCTTTGGCCGTGGCCACCAATTCCTCAGATGCCTTAGTTGGATCGGCTACTCGTCCCAAAATATGCAACATTTCTGACTCAGACACTGAACCATGCACGCCGTCCGAGCACAACATCACCCGATCTCCTGGCAGCAGTGGAATCTCCGCCGAGATATCCGGCTCATTCCGGTTAGAACCCCCCAACGAGCGCGTCAGAGTGGTTTTAAAGGTGCTGGTTTTGGCCTGTTCGCGGGTCATCGAGCCATCCCGCATGCGCTCGCTCACCCAGTTGTGATCGTTGCTCAGTTGTTGGATGGCTCCGCGCCGCACCAGATAGGCCCGGCTGTCACCCACATGCGCCACCCGCAGCTTGTCACCAGCGACGACGGTCATTACGATTGTGGTTGCCATCGTCTTCTGCTTGGGGTTGGCTGCCGCGCGCGCCTTGACCGCCAGGTTGGCCTGATGCACCGCTTGGCGTAATGCAGCCTCAATGTCCTCATCGGTTTGGTCGTTGTAGTAAGCGTCATACGCTGTCAATGATGCCGTTTGCGACGCAATCTGCCCGCCTTCCTCGCCGCCTACGCCATCGCACACGATCAACAGCACCCCTTTGCGCGCAATGCGTGGGTTATCGCGGTTCACGCTTTGCACCCGATCTTGGTTGTCCTCGCGCGGACCCTGATCGGTGTACTCGCCCCATTCGGTCGGCTGAGCCGGTTGAGCATCGGGCATCTTGCGGGTTAGATCCTTTGTTGTCATCGTGAATCTCTCAATCTCTCAATCTTACGATCTTCTCACGGTGCTTTTGTCGCCGCTGCTGCACCTTGCGGTGTGGGCGTTCGGGTAAACGGTCTAGGTGTGTTGGTTGGGGTTAGAGTGGGTGCCAAGGTTGATGTGGCTATCGGCGTCTCGGTCGGCGCATTTGTCAAAGTTGCGCGTGCGGACGCTGGTGTGGCGGTAGTCAGTGTCGCTGTTGCGCCGGGTGCAGTCGTTGCTGATGCAACCTTCATCTTTACGGTTGCGCTTGCAATGGGTCCACTTGCGTTACTAGTACCACCAAAAAATCCATTCGTCCAACCAGCATAACCGATTACAGTCAGCAGCCCGATGGCTAGCACCGCGACCGTTGCCAAGATCAGATTGCGGCGGCGCTGGCTGCCGTGAGCGGCTTGCTCAAAAGCAAGCGCAAAGTCCCCCGCTGTGGCGTACCGTTGCGCTGGCTCTTTGCTCAATGCGCGCAGCAACACCGCCGAGATCGCGCGTGGCACAGGTGCCAATGTATGGATTTCCGGCGGCTTCTCCTTGCGTTGCATCTCCAGTAGCACCTTGGTTTCTTTCGCAACAAATGGTGAGCGACCTGCCAACGCTTCAAATATCACGATCGCCAACGAGTAAATGTCACTTTGGGGGGTGAGTTGCAAATTGTTAACCTGCTCTGGCGCCATATAGCGTGGCGTGCCAATCCGCGGCCCGGCATTGCCGCCCACTTGGGTCATGTTCATGTTGGGTGTTTTGGCTACCCCAAAGTCCGTTAGAAATGCAGCTTTATCTTTGCTGCGCACCAGAATATTACTGGGCTTCACATCTCGATGAATGACTCCGCGCATGTGGGCAGTGTCTAGCGCCGACGCAATTTGGCGCAAGATCGGCAACACTTCGGCTGTCGGCAAGCGCCCAGCTTTTAACAGCGCTTCTAGGGTAGGCCCATCTACAAACTGCATTGCAAAGAACGGCTGGCCTTCGCAAATTCCGGCATCAAAGACTTGAACGATATTGCTGTGGTGTGGATGCAGCATCGATTCCAGCTTAAATCGTTCGCGGGCTGAAGCGCTGCTCACCAATTCAGTCAACATGACCTTGAGCGCAACTTCGCGTCCGTTGGCATCGCGGGCACGATACACCGTGCCCATACCGCCGCTGCCGATTTCAGCCAGGATGCTATAGGAACAAATCTTTGCAGGGGGTGCCATAGTTACGGTGTGGGCGTGTCGGTTTTCGCGCCAATGACAAATGACTCGTCGTATTGCATCTCTTCGTTTACAAACAATTGCACGCGATATTGCCCTGCCGCCAACCCTGGTTGTACGACTGCTGTGCTAGGGGGTGTGGAATTTCGCGGCGTGGGCGTCTTGCGTACGTTTACGATAGACGACGATGTCAACGCCGGTAGAGATAACTGCGCCCACATCGGCGCAATGTCATCTGGGCCACAGTTCTTGCGCCGCACCACACAGGTCTGGGTATAAATGACTTCGTCCTCGCGTGACCAAATCACCTTGATATCCGCGCCATTTGGCACCACCGGCTTGGCCCAATAGACGTAAATTGTTTGTGTGCCAATCTCAAATTGATTGCGTGTGTTTTTGCATACGTTACGAGATATATCAAAGTCGGACGTGTTACATAATAAGAAGACGCCGGATCTAGCCAGTATAGTGGGCGATAAGGTCGCCGTAGCCAGCACTGCTGGTATCGTGGTCGCGGTGGGCACTGTTACGGTGATTCCTTCAGCACTTAGGGTCACGGTTGCAAACGGCGTGGCCGATGCGCTAGCTGAGTTGGTTTGGTCGGTCGGGTCATTGGTGGCCTTGATGATGATGGGCGCAATGACCGTGCCCGTACTCCCCATGGTGGCCGGTAGCCGACGCAGCGATGGCCAGCCATTCCCATAGACCCAAGCACCCAACCCAATCAAGGCTGCCAATATCACCAGCAACAGTGGCTGCCAAAATTTGTTTCCAGACCGTACGACCGAAGGCGAAGCTGGTGGAACTGCAATACCCAGCCGAGCTTCTGGCCCACACACCACAATCGCCGTAATGTTGTCGCTGCCGTCAGCCTCTTTAGCCGTGCGCACCAACCCGCGTGCGATCGACTCGGCATCACCGCTGGAGATGGTTAGCAAGGTCGCAATTTGCGGGTCTTTCAGTGCATCCCATAATCCATCGCTACACAACAGTAGGCGATCTGCTGGTTGCCAGTCAAAAACATTTACTTCGGGTTCAGCTGGGATATTGGCACGACCCAATGCCCGGTTCACAATGCTGCGATAGACATGCTTGCGGGCTTCATCGTCGGTTAACACCCCAGCACGGACCTGATCACCCACCCAAGAATGGTCGCGCGAGAGCTGCGTGATCTGCGTGCCGCGTAAGCGATAGCAGCGTGAGTCACCCACGTTGGCCACCGCCAATTGTTCTCCCCGGATCACCGCCATCACCAATGTGCTGCCCATGTCCGATTGCTCTGGGTTCTGGGCCTGGGCCTGTTGGATGACCGTGCGTGCGGCCAGCACCGCATAGCGCAGACTTTCGGCCATGTCGTCGCTGCTGCTGGCGTAATAGTGATCGAGCGCTGCGCGTGCGGCTAGCGCCGAAGCAACCTCCCCCGCCTGATGCCCGCCGACACCATCTGCCACCAATACCAGCACCCCTTTGGCTGCAATCTGTGTCTCTGCTATGCCAAACGGCAATGCGAAGCTATCCTCATTTAGAGAACGCACTTTGCCTGCATCTGTGGCGACGCCGATGACCACTTGGTCGATCTGCCCGCCGGTGTTTGCTGGTGCCGGTGTTTGCATAACGTCACTGTTTGAATCGCGTAAAGACCTGCCAGGCCATTGACTGCCGCAGTATTTTGCTGTTATCCGCGAATCACGCCAATTCCCGCGAATTTATTAGTGCAGATTCGCGTGATTCGCGGATAAAGCCTATTAGATTACATCTGCATCCACAACAATCGCATTTACGTCTGCGAAAGTGATCTTATCGTTCACTCGAATCTTTTGCGATGAATTGGGCGTAAGTTTTTGCCCATTGATCTTTGTGCCGGACGACGAGCCGAGATCCATAAGCACTAGGTCATCACCCTCCAAGGTGATCCGGGCATGCTGCTTGGACACATAACCGCTCTTGAGCAAAATCGCCATCGGTCCGCTTACATCGCGCCCGACCAGCACTGGTTCATCCTCGATCCCAATCTGATACACCTGATCCTTGGTGTCGCCCGTCAGAAATTTTAGCCCGGCCTTCCCCATCTTCAAGATCATCGTCTTGTCCTTGGGCATATCTGACATCGGGTCATCGGGGAAGATTTGGGTGCGATCGATCAATGTGCTGGAGATGCCGGTTCCGCCCAGCCCAGTCGGCTCATCGACCGCGCTGACGATTTGGGTTTGAGTTTGGGTGTCCAGTCCAAAGCCGTCGGCACTCTGGCGGTTGCGGCGTGCAGTGATCACAATCATGGTGATGAGCACCAGTAGCGCCAATAACCCCACACCGACCACTGCTAACAGAAGCGGGTTGCTGCGTACCCGTTCCACCAAGGCTTGTACAGGTGCTAGCGGGACGGCTGTTGGCTCAGCGGTTGGAGCGATCTCTGCGGGCGCTGCACCCGCCCCAAGTGTCAGATCAATCGGCTTCTCGCCCACCGTTTCTGGGCGGGCCACATCGCCAAACACCCGCACAATGAGTTTATGGGCCTTGCCTGCGCTCAGCTCGCTAGTATTAAACGTAAACTCAAATGGGGGTTGCTTCAACACAGTGATTCGGCCATCCAGCTCATATTCGACTTGGGCTACTTTGTTGTCGCGAATTTGAATCGTCGGCACCACTTTGATCTCGCCGGAGGGCAAATTGCCTGGCTCGGCCGGTTGCCCATTCTGAGTAAACGCAACCTGCGAAATGTCTGGTTTGACGGGGAAACTAGTGCGAAACGTACTATTAGCGACCAACTCGCGCCCCAAGCGAGTCAGTTTAATAGTCAGCCCGTGTTCATTATTGTCTGAAGGTGTCAGGGCTTTGAACGTCACCTGATATTGGGTCTTTAGGCGATCCTGCAATTTCTGAAAATTTGCGGCAGCTTCATCTGGCGATGCTGGTGGATCGAAGTATTGCCCGCCCGTTTCGATGGCGATCTTGCGCAAGTTGTCTTTATCCAAGTTGCGCCCAAAGCCCAATGTAAAGATCGGGATGGCCTCGGTCTTGGCTCGGTCGATCACATAATCCCCGGTGAAGGTCTTGCTCTGGGTATCTACCCCGTCACTCATGACAACCACTGCACGCACGCCACCTTGTTTGCGTGTGATCAGCAGTGCCTTATAAATGGCCTCGGATAGGGGGGTGGCTTGTTTGGGGGGCAGATTGCGAAAGGTGTTGATGATGGCGTTCTTATCCACTGTGAAGTCCGCCTCTTTCTTGGGGTCGATCGGTGGATTGTCCGGCGTATTGCCAATGTCAACCGGCCCTGTGACCGCGATAAGCGCCACAGTGTCGTTCAGCGGCATATTGGTCAGGCTCTTGACTGCCGAATCTTTCATCGTCTGCAATATCGTGCCGTTTTGGCTGCCGCTTAAATCGAGCACCAGCATAGTTGCGGTCTTGCCTTCTTTGGCCACAATCTCGGTGACGGTCATCTCCTCCGCACGCGCCTTCGCATCGGTATCGGTAACCTCAAAATCGGTGTTCTTCAGACCGGGGATGGGCAAGCCGTTGCGATCCAGCGCCGCCACCACACAAGTAACTTGCGGATAGTTGGCTGGGTCACACGACAATACTTTCAGGGTATCGCTGCCGGTCTGGGCATGGGTCGGCTGGCCGATTAGTGTAGCCATCAGCAGACCAGCGCTGATCATTGCAGACATCACTGGCCTCACGCTAATGCGCCTGTGCTGTCTATTCCCAATTGGATGCAAGTGCGTCATTGTTTTTAGTTTCTCCTTCCTATAAGACATCACGTCTCCACGACACGCAACACCGTTGCGCTGATGCGAATTTCGTCTCCCTTCGTAAGCGGTTGTGCGTCGATCACCCGCACACCATTGAGATGCAGCCCATTGGCACTGGGCGCATCGTTGATCTCCGCAACATACCACGCCCCATCGCGGCTATAGATTTGCCCATGCCGCCGTGAGATGCCTTTGTCTAGCGGGTTTACTTCATCACGGGTGAGAATCTTAGGCGAGGTGCTGATAGGCAGCAACATCCCCGAAGCCACGTTTTGTAGCAACAGTTTGCCGCCGCTGCGAGTTACCGTGGATGGG
>JANMVQ010000352.1:0-2082 GCA_031392845.1 Chloroflexota bacterium | reverse complement strand
AATTTATTGCACAGCTCGCACAGCAGCTCTCTGAGTTACAAAAGATCGCCCCGCAAATCTACACCCAAGCGAACACGATTGTAGAAACGATGTTGAGCGTACGGGAGCAAGCATCTGCCTTTGTTCGAACCATTCAGGATGACACGGGCAGAAGACTGATTAGCATCATCGTTGGCGCATTAGTTGGGCTGGTCTTTAACTTTACGGTGCAAATTGACATGTTCTGGGCGATTTTTGGCACGCCCTCTAGCATTTCCGGCATCGTTGCCACCGGCTTGATGTTGGGTTTGGGGTCTGACCCTGCTCATCAAATTATGCGCACATTGCAAGAGATCAAGACTGGAAAGAAGATTGAGAATTCACTTGCGATTGGATCAGCGCTTTAGAAAACATAAATCTGTGCATTAGTATTTGGAGGTCACAAATGGCATTGCTTCCCCCTCGGGTTATCGGACCGCTTTCTGAGTGCAGCGGGACTGTCCGCGTGCAAGGGCAACTCACTGGGTCGACCGTCACTATTTTTGCCGACGGCATCGTGGTGGGGTCTGGTGTTGCGTCTTGGTCCGATCAGACATTTCCCATCTCGGCGTCGCTCGGCGTTGGTCAGCGTATTACCGCCACCCAGACTATTGGGCTTGAAACCAGCCTAGCCTCACCTGAGCCAGTTGAAGTCCAAGCCAAGCCCCCGATTGTAGGCATGGTTGGTTTTCGCAGCCATCTAAATCAGTGTGGGGAGTGCGTTTGGCTTGAGGGCTTGGTCCCCGGTGCCAAGGTCGAGTTGATGGATGGTGGCACGCTGCTGGGCAGCGGCGAAAGCTATGACGGCAATGCACGCTTCCATCTACCCACGCCGCTTGCAACTGGCATGGCTATCACAGCCCAGCAGGTCGCATGCGGTATGCCAGGCCCAGTCACCGCCGGCCCGCCGGTGGATGTGCTGGTAGAAAAGTTGCAAATGCTGCCAACACCGGTGGTGCAGACGCCATTGCGCGAGTGTGAACGGCGTGTCACAGTAAGCAACATCGTCCATGGGGCTACGGTCACCTTAATGCGGAGTGGCGGGCCGAACCTTCAGGCCTGTTTCGACCTTGATTCGTTGTGGATGGGTGTCAATCCGCCGTTGGCGCTTGGCGAGACGATCAGCGCCAGACAGGAACTATTTGGGCGTTGCAAACTGAAGAGTGCCGACGCTGTACCTGTCACTGTGGAGGACAACACACCGGTACCGGTGGCCCACGTCGTGCCGCCACTGTGCGCTGGCAACACTACTGTTGTACTGAGCGGTCTAGTGATGGGCGCTCGTGTGACGATTATGGCCGATGGGGCCGAGCTTGGCATGGCCGAATCTCCGGTCGACGGCACTTACGACTTCCTGGTGCCTCCATTGGTCGGCGGAACGATCATTACGGCTGTCCAAGAGCTGTGCGGCGAATGGAGCGTGCCGGGCACGGGCGTTCTTGTCGACAAAGCCCCCGCAGCGCTACCAACACCCAAGATACATGAGCCGCTGTTCGAATGCGGTGCGGCAGTGCGGGTCTCGAATCTGCATGTTGGTGCGCGGATCTACGTGTATTCCTCACTTCTCGGTGCCCCTATCGGCGAGCGCACAGCCGATGCGAATGAGGTGGATGTGATTGTTGCGCCGCTACTTATTGCGAATGACAAAATCTTTGCCGTGCAGCGTGGGTGTGGCTTGGTCAGTTCGCAATCTGATGCGGTGATTGTGGGCAAGATCGAGCGCGTGCTACCCCCGCGTGTGGCCGAGCCGCTGTATTCGTGTGAAAACGCTGTTCGGGTGGTCGATGTTGTGCCCGGTGCCCGCGTGGATGTCTATGTCAACGGCATTTTTCGCGGCAGTGCAACCGGTGGGGGTAACGACCTGTCCGTTGGCGTGAGTGGCCCGCTTACGGTGGGCGACTCGGTGACGGCGCAACAGCGCCTGTGTGAGCATCTTTCGCCGATGAGCAAACCCGTGATTGTGCAAGATTTTCTGGGTCGTTGGATCCCGGTTGGCAACAATACCGCTGCTGGCATTCTGGCCGTGCATGCTGCGTTATTACATACCGGCAAGATTGTCTATTT
>JANMVQ010000348.1:0-6833 GCA_031392845.1 Chloroflexota bacterium | reverse complement strand
TGGCGAGACGGCTACTGACCCAAGCGGCAAGCAAAGTACTGCACCCGGTGGCAACAGCGCGGTGCCCTATCAAAATGTGTATGGTGATTACTCTCGGACTGCCGATGAGGCGCTGAAGAGCGACGAAGTACCGGCCAATTTGCGCGACTATGTGCGGGATTATTTCAGTTCGTTGGATCCAAAACAACAGAAATAAGCGAATACATTTTTCGTCCGTCATCTCGTCATCTCGTCATATTATTGCGTTTACGCGTATTCAAAGCACAATGTCCCCCAATATTCCCCATTATCGGGTGCTCAACAGTGAATATGGACTCAATAAGTGGTCAGTGACCACTATTATTTGCACTCTAATTGAATTCTGATAGTATATGAGGCGCATTGCGTCCAGCGCTAGCTATGGCTCTTGGAAGGCTGTTAGATTAAGCGTTTGGCAAATTATTTAGAGGGGTAACAATGGAACTAATCAAAGTGTCAGCAGCATCACGCTCAACGGCTGTGGCTGGTGCGATTGCCGGTGTCGTGCGAGAGCACGGCCGCGCAGAAGTACAGGCCATCGGCGCAGGTGCGGTGAACCAGGCTGTAAAAGCCGCGGCCATCGCAAGAGGATACCTTTTATTGGATGGAATCAACGTGATTTTGATCCCATCCTTTGGAGAAGTTGATATTGATGGAGCAGAGCGAACGGCTGTGAAATTCTCAGTAGAGCCACGCTAAACATCACCAATAACTTAAACTTATCCACCGCGTTGATAAGCAACGCATCCGCATCATCGTTTCTGTCGGTTGTTCGCATTTCGGCTAACTGCAGACACCATATTGAAAGTCTCGCTTCGGCTTTTGGGTGTCTCGGGGTTAGAATTCATGGGGTCTGCAGCTACGCCGTGATTTTCAAGTTAGACGCGCTAAAATTAATTCGAATTGATAATTACATTCTAGACTTACTGCATTGGCACAATTAGGCTGCGATCAAACTCGGTCAAGCGTTCTATTTTTCCTTGCAAGGTAACCCAGTAATCGTCTTCAATCCGCACGCCCCAACCTTTGTCAGGGTAATACAGCCCAGGTTCGTTGCAGAAAATCGTGCCAGGCAAAAATTTCTCAACTGGGCGCAACCCTTGATTGCTCATGCCAGGCGACTCATGGACGGCCAATCCAAAACCATGGCCCAGCCCATGCACGTAGCCGTTGGTCTCGCCAGGGTTGTTTGAGATTGTCGGATGCCCCATTGCCTCAAACATAGCGCAAGCTGCTTCTTGATATTGCCAAGTTTCGTGTTCAACATCAAATAAGGCTTCCATGGCAGCATGGACTTGCAGGACCTGTTCGTGGGCCTGTACTACATCATCGGGGGCATGGCCCAGACACCAGGTGCGGGTAATGTCGGCATGATAGCCGCCGGGTCCGCGCGGGAAGATGTCAAAGACGATGGTTTTGCCAAGCTGGATGTGGTCGCTCAAAGTGCCAGAGCTATGTGGGACTGCGGCATCTCGACCAATAGCAAAAATAACGTCGCTCCCATACACGTTCTGCGCCGCCATTTCACGGCGAATAAAGGATTTGGCGTCCCCAATCGTGAGCGGGTCGCCTTTGGCCTTGATGAGTGTTTCTTGCACCACTCGATGACTGCGTAGAAAATCGCGCGTTGCGCCAATCACCAATTCAGTCAGATTACAAGCATTTCGAATCAGCCCAGTCTCACGGGCATCTTTGGTCTTGAAGGCGTGGGACATCACATCGCCTTCATACTCTGTGACAATTTGGCAAAACTCTTCGTCGGCAATGGCTTTCAACAAGCTGAAGGATTTGTTGACCGTTTCTACGCCGTAAAACCCTATTCGGCCTTGCACATCTAGGTCTTTTAAGATACGCCGGATCAATTCGGTCTCGGCTTTTAGGCGATCACCGTTGTATTGTTTGATAATGTCAGGCATCCGGTACTTGGCCCGGTTGATGAGATTCAGGCCGGTATGGGCAGCCTCATCGCGCTCCATGGGATGGTGCACCAGATGCATGCTGCCATCTTGTTTGACGATAATCAGCCCAGATGTGACATGCGCTTCATTGACGAAGTAGGTGAACGGTGTATTGGCGGCATCCATGCCATCTGGGCCAAAAATAAGTAGAGCGTCAAGATTGCGTTCTCGCATCAGGCGAGGTAAATCAGACTTCATAAGCGCAATCTTACTGCGTTTTAGAACAGGGACATTCCCGATAATAACGACGTAAGCACAGCTGCCAAAAGCCCAATCAATAACCCTAAACCTGTTGATAAAGAGAAATTCTCAATGCGCAGCACATGCTGCGTCCGCAACATAGCTGGGTCTGATCTGGGAAAGACTTGTAGTGCCAAGCCTGTGGGTTGTTCGGAATTGGAAGGGATTGTCGTAGGTTTTTGTAGCGTCACGCATGCCTCTTTCCCCCCATATTGTGTTTGTATTTATATTCTTGGGCAACCGAAATTGCCAAGATGTGTAGGATACCAGATAACCCAAAGTTAATCTAATCTATTTTGAAACAGTTGGCATGGGTCGCATGGGTTGTTTCTGGGTCAGACGGGCTCGAGCGGCGCTGATTGTCTTACGTAGTGCAGGCAGCCGCAGTAGTAGCAAGATAATCACACCAGCCCCCCATATCAATGGCTCTGGGCGCCCTGTGATCGATTTCACCACCAGCGCAAAGTGCAGCACCACAATTAAAGAAATCAAATAAAACAGCTTGTGCAGCAGCTTCCACTCTTTGCCTAGCCGTTTCTGCCATGCTTTGGTCGATGTAATCGCCAATGGCACTAACAAGAGGAAAGCGCCAAAACCGGCCAACACATACGGCTTATGGATGAGTTCCTGCCAAATCAATTGCAAGTCTATGCCAAAATCCAATACGCTAAAAATAAATAGATGTACGCACACGTATAGGAAGCCATACAGCCCTAACGCCCGCCGCACTCGGAGCGCCGGTCGGAAACCAAACACCGTGTTTATAGGGGTGCAGGCCAAGGACAGGACAAGCAAAATCAGGGCAGTTTTGCCGGTGCGAATCGTTGCCTGCTGGATGGGATTGGCGGTCAGACGATCAGCCAAAAAATCGATGACCAGTATGACGAGCGGCAATAATGAACCCACGTGGGCTAGCACCGAAATCCAGCGTTCGGGTAGCCATGTGCTGGGCGCAACAGTTTTTGTTTTCATGAAAAAGAAAGTATGAAGTAAGAATTATGAAGTCGAGCTTTTCATACTTCATACTTCATAATTCCTGTGGCCTTTAGAAATTCGCTTGCAAATCCAGCCCGTCATAAAGCGCGCCTAGTTGCTTATCGTAGCCATTGAACATCAACGTTTTGCGGCGACCGCCCTCGCCGATGCGGCGTTCACTGGCTTGCGACCAGCGCGGATGCGGTCGATCTGGATTGACGTTGGAGTAGAAGCCATACTCGTCAGGTGCCGCATTCATCCATAACGAAGTGGGCATCTCTTCCACCAGATCGATCTTGACGATGGACTTGGCGCTCTTAAAGCCATACTTCCATGGGACGGCCAACCGCACCGGCGCTCCATTCTGCGGGGGCAACAACTTGCCATACAAACCCGTGGCCAGTAGGGTCAGCTCGTTCATCGCTTCGTCGATGCGCAGTCCTTCAACATACGGCCATACAAAGCCGCCGCGTTGGCCGGGCAAATTACCTGGGTCATTGACTGACTCAAAGCGCACAAACTTGGCCTTGGCGTTTGGCTCAACTTCCTTCAGTAGTGCTGCTAGCGAGAAGCCATTCCACGGGATGACCATGCTCCAGCCCTCCACGCAGCGATGCCGGTAAACCCGCTCTT
This sequence comes from Chloroflexota bacterium, assembly GCA_031392845.1. Lineage (GTDB taxonomy): Bacteria > Chloroflexota > Anaerolineae > J036 > Brachytrichaceae > JANMVQ01. Next base: position 3,009 of record JANMVQ010000348.1, on the reverse strand, counting down.
CCTGGGTGAACTTTTTGCGTAGGTCGTCGATGTCGTAAGTCTTGGGCTTGTTGACCAATCCGCCCACGGTCACTGTCCAGGGCGAGGTTTTCCAGTTTTGCGCCATAGACGCGACGCCCTCTTTGTCGGTCGTGAATTCGTAGAAATTGTTGTAATGGGTGATCTGCTCAAATGTGTTGAGCTTATCGCCCAATTCATCGGTTGTTTTGCTCAACGCAGGAAAGCCTGCATCAGGCTTGCTGGCGGCCGGGGCCGGCTCAGCGCTATTGTTTGCAGCGGGCGCTGCGGCAGGTGTGGATGGACTACAGGCAGCCAATGCTGCCGAGCCAAATGCCAAGGCACCCAATCGCAATACCCGTCGTCGCGACCAATAGGCTGCTTCAGACGTAATTTCAGATGACGGAATAGAAGACTTAAAGAAACGAGTCATGTTCAAACTCCTTGAATGCCCTTGATCCTAGCTGCAAATTCTTAAAAAAGGCTGACGCAGTAATACTCATTTATTAGTCAACCTTTGTCCAATAATGTTACAGTCACGGGTCAGCAGCTTTCAATTCTTCATTATTTATTATTGGCTCTTCCGACTTTAGTGGGAAATAGCGTTGTCATGCTGAGCAAAGCGAAGCACCCCAGTGGCGAAACACTTACGATTAACTCCACTGGGATTCTTCACTGCGTTCAGAATGACAAGTTTCCCGTCAAAGCCGGTAGAGTCTTATTATTCATTCTCAATTTCCCGGTACTGTTACACTCTCATCCCTCATGGATCCCTCCTACCTCAAACTACTTCGCGATCAATTTGGCCTGGAAGGCTTTCGCCCTGGTCAGGAAAGAGCAATTGAACATATTTTGGGCGGGCGCGACACCTTAGTGGTCATGCCGACAGGCAGCGGTAAATCGCTGGTGTTTCAGTTTTGTGCGGTAGCGCAACCGGGCACTGCTATTGTCGTTTCCCCCTTGATTGCACTGATGAAAGATCAGGTCGATCACATGCAGGCGGATGGTGTCGCCGCGACCTATATCAACAGTTCGCTTGGCACTGCCGAGCAGAGTCGGCGTTTGGAGCGTATGCGCTCAGGTGGCTGGAAATTGGTCTATGTTGCGCCGGAACGCCTGCGCAATCCGGAATTTCTACAGGCGATAAAGGACATGCAACCCTCAATGCTGGTCATCGATGAGGCGCATTGTATTTCGCAGTGGGGTCACGATTTTCGCCCGGATTACCTGAATATCGGGGCAGTTCGACGCGCGCTCAATTGCCCGCGCACGGTTGCCTTAACTGCCACCGCCACCCCGGAAGTGCAGGAAGACATCATCCACCAGTTGGGTTTGCCTTCCGCCGAACGCGTGGTGACAGGGTTTGCCCGTCCCAACCTAGTCTTCCATGTTAAATACACGCCCGATCTGCGTGCCAAGCAAGCCATGATCCGCAAGGTGCTCAGCACGGTCAAAGGCGCAGGCATTATTTACGTTGGCACCCGTCGCGAAGCCGACGAGCTTTCGGTCACACTGGAAGCGGAATATCAAGTGCCGACAATGGTATATCACGGCGGGATGGAGCGCGGTAATCGCTCGGTGGTGCAGGACGCCTTCTTGAGCGACCCTAATGCCGTGCTGATCGCCACCAACGCCTTTGGCATGGGCGTCGACCGGCCCGATGTGCGGTTCGTCATTCATTTCAATGTGCCGGGCACACTCGAAGCGTATTATCAGGAAGCGGGTCGCGCTGGTCGCGATGGCCGCTCGGCACAATGCATGCTGCTTTATGCGCCGCAAGATCGCAACTTGCAGGAGTGGTTCATCGATAACGATGCGCCGTCTCAAAACGAGCTGGTTGCTTTGCATAAATTTATTGTCTCGCGTATTAGAGACGAAGGGATTGCCAAAGTTTCCGCTGACGATATTTATCGCGGGACGCGTATCCAGGAGATCAAAATGCGCGTGGGCACATCGTTGCTGGAAAAAGCGGGCACATTGCAACGTTTGCGTGACGACACTTACGGCATGCACTTCACCACTTCCGAGCTGACGGATGCTACGGCAGCCAGCATCATGACAGATGTGCAGCATCGCCGCATCCGCAAGCGCGCTCAATTGGACAAGATGGTGACCTATGCCGAAACCACCGATCGCTGCCGCCAGCAGATGCTGATTGAGCACTTCGGCGACACTAGCCCAGTTGGCGCTAAACCGTGCTGTGATTTTCACATCCGGGTGGTCAAAGGTGAGCCACATCCGGTGTTCCCCAAGCTGGGCGAACTTATTGCTGCGCAACGCAAGACCGGCGAAGGCGAAGACGGCAAAGTTGACACATTGACCATCACCGAAGTGCTGTTTGCTGAAGGGCTAACCCCGCGTGAGGTCGCTGCCAAACGCGGTCTGGTCGTCACCACGATCTATGTCCACGCTGCCGAGTTGATTAAGATAGGACGTATCGACATTCGTCGCTTGGTCAGCGAGAGCGTGGAGAACCAAATTCGCCAAGCGATCACTGATGTTGGCTCACACGAGAAACTTACTCCCATTAAGGAGCGCCTGCCCAAAGATATCGACTACCCGGAGATTCGCTGCGTGGTGGCGCTGGTGCAGCGGGAGCAAGGCCCGCCGCCGGCCGCAGAAGGTGCCGAAATTACTGAAGTGGTTACGCCGCCTTCAACGTAAAAACAGTTATCTCTGGCCGCACGTTGAATCGAACCCGATGTAAATAACCCAGTTGGATCCGTTGTTGATTCAACCCTTTGCCGCCATTGCCAACACTTCCATCGTATGAAACACCGGCAACCCGGCATGTTTGCCAATTTGCACCATACAGCCGATGTTACCCGTCGCTACGGCATCGGGCGTAACCTTAGCGATGTTCCGGGCCTTGCGTGCCCCGAGTTCATTTGCGATTTCAGGCTGTTCGATGTTGTAGGTGCGTGCCGAGCCGCAGCATAGCTCTCCCTCTGGAATCTCAACCAGGGTGAGATTGGGATTACGCTGCAACATCCGGCGGGGCGCACCCACAAC